>CAVFVK010000001.1:0-63041 GCA_963626095.1 bacterium
ATATAAATGCGTAAAACATTTTTCTTTTTATACGATAAACAATATCATGTTATTGCATCAAAAATATGAAGAACATAGTCTAAAAGTATTGTAAAAGTAGCAGGATATGTAATTTTGTATTTAGTAGGTATTACCACTTGTAAGTTAACGTATATGATGGTTTTTATTTGTCCCAATTTAACCTTATATTTAAAGTTTTTTAAGAGATTGGTTAAATCTTTAATAGGTTTTAGATTATCAATTACTTTAAATCCAAGTATGAAAAAGTCCTCCTTTCTAGAAAGAGGACTTTTTCAAGGTTTTATATAAAATAAAAACTTACGAACAGTTAAGTTCGCAAGTCAATTTTAAATGGAGCCGATGGCAGGGATCGAACCTGTGACCTGCTCGTTACGAATGAGCTGCTCTACCAACTGAGCTACATCGGCACCATCTTTATTATAACACACTTTTTCTTGCTAGCATACAGAATGTGATATAATTAAGTCAAGGAGGATGAAAATGACAAAAAATCCAAAAGCGGAAATTATTAAACACGGGGTCGACGAGGCTAGTGGGGCTCTGAAGCGCAACGCCTGGAGCGCGATTATTGAATCTCTCGCGACGATTATTCTCGGTATTCTTTTGATTGCTTGGCAAAACGCCGTAGTCCAAGTCATCGGCTACGTCGCCGGCACAATTTTAATCATCAAAGGTGCCTACCAAATCATTAATTATTTTGTCGTCAAGGGTCAAAACAATATTTTTAACAACAACCTGCTCGGCGGCGTCATTTCGCTCCTTATCGGTATCGCCTTTTTCTTTATCGGCGAGCAAATCTTCGACGTCTTCCGTATTATTATGGGCATTTGGATGATTTACGAAGCTCTCGTCCGCATGAACACCTCGATCAAACTTCACACAGTCGGCATAAAAGCCTGGAGCTACGTCTTAATTCTTGCTCTTATGATGTTGGTTCTTGGTGTTTTTGTCACTTTCTACCAAGGCGCAGTAGTCACTCTCATCGGCTGGATGATGATTCTGACCGGTATTATTGGCATTGTAGGCGACGCAATGTTTATTCAATACGTTAATAAAGTAGCGGATTTTATCACCGACAAAAAATAACTCATGAGTAATTTTAAAGAAACCTTCCTGAAGATTTTTCATACCGAACGCAGCTCGTTCGTTCTGATGATTTTTAATTTGGTTTTTTCACTCGCTCTAATTATCTTTTCAATCATTAGCCTTAATCCAAACGCCTCAGTGGTCAAAATCGGCTATGGCGACATCGGTGGTTATCGTGATGGTTCCTGGCAGGATTTACTGGCTTTTCCGCTCCTGGCTTTAATTTTTGGCGTATTTCATAATTTTCTCGCTCTCCGCATTTTTGAAAAACGCGGTTCGGGCATGGCTAAGTTCTTTTTGTTTATCACCACGATGCTAATTGCGGGAACTTTCTTAGTCTTAATCCGCACGCTCGGGGAAGGTTAATATGCGTACGCGCCAAAATCTCGAAATTCCGCAAGGCAAACGCACCCCGCTCTACCGTTTTCTCGAAATCCTGCCCGGGGCGATTTCCTATGGCGCAATTATTTTGCTCTTTTTGCTTTCCTGGATTGAACCCATGGTGGGCGCGATTTATCTATTCATTCTTATTGCCGCGACTTTGGTCAAAGCCGTCGCTGTCGCCTATCGCACGATTCAAGGTTACGAAATCATTAAGCGTGCCGGTCGGGTCGATTGGGCGAAACGTCTTAGTGACCTTGAAGCTCCGCACGATTCATTTGAACGCCTGCGCGACGACGATAATAATAGCTATCATTTTGTCGAACATGTCGAAAACTTAAAAATGATGGCTGCCATGGAAAGCGAATATCCAAAACCGTCCGAAGTCTACCACGTCGTAATTATGACCGCCTACGACGAAGGCTTAGAAACGCTTGATCCCTCAGTCGAAGCCGTCAAAAATACCACTTTTCCCAACGAACGGATTATTTTTGTTCTGGCTTATGAGGCTCGGGGTGGGGAAACAATCGAAAATAACGCCAAAGTTTTGGCCGAAAAATACCACGGCGTGTTTCGAGACTTTTTACTCATTAAACACCCCGCCGACTTACCAAACGAAGTTATCGGCAAGGGTCCGAATCTAACCTACGCCGGCGAACAAGTCGCAAAATACGTAAAAGCACAAAATCTCCCAGTCGAAAATATCATTGTTACCTCGCTGGATAGCGACAATCGTATGGCACCGAAATACCTCGACTCTGTCGCCTACGAGTTCATCACTCACCCTAATCGCCAACGTCTCAGCTATCAACCGGTCGCTCTATTTATGAACAATATTTGGGACGCCCCCGCGCCTTCTCGTGTCATCGCGACCTCGAACTCCTTTTTCAATGTAATCTCGACCATGCGCCCGCATTCTCTGCGCAACTTCGCCTCTCACTCACAACCTCTTCAAGCTCTCGAAGCCATGCATTTCTGGAGCAAACGCACCATCGTCGAAGACGGTCATCAATATTGGCGCAGTCTCTTTTTCTTCCATGGCGACTACGCGGTATTGCCCATTCGTATTCCGATTTATCAAGACGCGGTCATCGACGAAACTTTTTGGAAAACCATCAAAGCCCAGTTCGTCCAAGTTCGGCGCTGGTATTACGGCGCTTCCGACGTAGCCTATGTTGGCACACGCTTGTTCGTCCCTAGATCCGATCGCGTCGTCCCGTTCTGGCAACTTTTCCCGAAGTTTCTGCGCCTGCTCGACGGGCATATCACGCTTGCCATTCTCGCACCCATCGTTGCTTTTGGTGGTTGGGTGCCAATGATTATGAACGTCTCGTCTCACGAAATGATTGCTTATAGCCTGCCGAGCATCGTCGGCGTGGTAGAAACCTTCGCCTCTATCGGTCTTATCGTCTCGGTACTAGTTTCTTTCAAAATCCTCCCCGAACGCCCCGCCAAATACAGAAAAGGGAAGAACATCTCTATGATTATCCAGTGGGTCTTAATGCCAATCACCTCGATTTTGTATCAATCCGTCGCCGCTTTTTATTCTCAAACCCGTCTCATGCTCGGCAAATATATGGAAAAATTTGACGTTACCAAAAAAGTCGTCAAAAAGTAGTTCTGCCTTACTTTTTGCCTCGTCTCGTTCTCATATTGCCTCATTTCGCATTATCTCCGCAATACAATTCTGCTCTAACTCAACTTTTTCCCAGTCCCACCCCGAATTCTCAGCGCCTGGCAAACTCCTCTCACCGCCTCATCATAACTATCATAAATCTTTAAATTCGCTCCGAGTACATTTTTTATTTCCGCCTTCACGTCCTCGAGTTGCGCGCACCCCAGCACAATCTCCCCCGGCCAAAACTGTCGTTTCTTCGAAAAATCTTCCAAAGTATTTCGGATTTCAGCTTCGGTCAGCTCGCCATCATCAATTTTGCTCGGCCAACTGTCTAGGCATAAAGTTTTTGTTCGGCGTCTCACTCGCAATAAAAAATGGCAATAATTTATTGTTCGTCTCACAGCCGTCGTCGTCATTATGAGTACGTCGCGTTTAATAAAACTATCCGGCTTTTTCAAATTCAATCCAATAAATTTTTGTCGCCTATATTTTCTCCGGAAATACCTTAGGCTCGTCATCGTTAGCAGATGATTGGCCAAAACTATCAAATCAGCCTTGCCAATATACGGTTTCAGCGCTATCTCCGTCACCCTACGCGCCCGCCGCGGATTTTTCAAAATCTCGTCCGCATGTCGCCAGTCGATCACTCGAATAATTTCGAGTACCGGCAGGTCTTCCTGTAGTCGGTCGGCGAAAAACTCGCCTCCATATCCCCCATCGAACACCACAACTTTTAGCATTTTTATTGCCTCATTTTTCCTTTCTCCTCCATGCCGAGATTGTATCATGTTTTTTCGGTCTTCAAATTTTGGACTTGCAAAAAATGGGACATTTGTCTCATTTTTTGCGATTCTGCCGGTAGCTAACAGGGGTGAAAAAATCCGTAAAAAAGTATTCTAAAAATCATTCAAATTTTATAAAAAACTCCGCAAAAATTCGAAATCTGCCAGCCCTCCCCGACCATCATTTAAAAAACATCAAAATTCTCTCACCCGAATTATTCGCCGTGTGATATAATATTTCTATGGGTTGTTAGCTCAGTTGGCTAGAGCACCTCGTTTACACCGAGGGGGTCGGGGGTTCGAATCCCTCACAACCCACCATTACTATGCAAGTCGAACTCACACAATTTTACGAACGCCTTGGCGCCATCGCCCTGATTTTAATCCTGGGGTTTTTTCTTGGCAAATTCAAACTCATCAGCCAAAAAACCAATACCGAGCTCACCAATTTACTCCTCACCGTCTTTATGCCTGCGGCGCTCTTTACCGCCTTTCCCGCCACTTATGACGAAGCTCTGGAAGGCCTCTTTTTTGCCGGTCTTGCTGCCGGTTTTCTGGTAATGTTCATCTTGATTGTTGTTGCCAAAATCATCTACCATCCCAAAATTTTCAAAGGCGATCTGTCCTACGAAGCTCAGTTCGCCCTGATTTTCAACAACGCCACTTTTCTCGGCTATCCTATCGTCTCCAGTACTTTCGGCGCCGGCGGAATTCTCGCCTATTGTGGCTTTATTATTGCCTTTAACATCGCACTTTTTTCCTACGGCATCTGGCTATTCGAACGCAAAATCACCCCCAAACTGCTCCGCAGCGTTATCTTGAACCCCAACATTCTCGCCGTCCTCATCGGCATGGTATTATTTTTACTCAATCTCCGCCTACCGAGCTTTATAAGTGATGCCGTCGGCTACGTCGGCGCCGCCACCACTCCGCTTTCACTAATCTGTATCGGTTTTATGCTCTCTCAAGCGCGTTTGTTGCAAGTCTTGAAAAAATGGCAGCTCCTAGTCGCCTCAGCCGTCCAACTCGTCCTCGGCCCACTCATTGCTTGGGGCGCACTCTCGCTACTCAACTTTCCGTCCGAAGTGGTCCAAGTCTGCACCCTAATCCAAGCTCTCCCCACCGCGACTTCGCTCGGTCTCTTTGCCGTCAAATACGGTGGCAATCCCACCGAAGCCTCCGAATTCGTCACCATTTCCACCATTCTTTCAGTCATCACAATGCCCCTCATGATTTTACTATTACTGGGCTAGTGTGGTATAATAAACTGTAGAAAAGGGAAACAATATGAACGATTTAGAAAAAATGCGGCACACTTTGAGCCACGTCCTCGCCGCGGCGGTGCAAGAACTATACAAAGATGTTAAATTCGGTATCGGACCGGCGGTCGACAACGGCTTTTATTACGATATCGACTTTGGTGATGTCAAAATTTCCGACGCCGATTTGAACAAAATCGAGAAAAAAATGCGTGGTATTATTGCCCGCAAACTCAAAATGGTAAAGCGCGTTGTCGATAAAACCGAAGCCTTGAATTGGGCGCGCGACCACGGTCAAACTTACAAAATCGAACTAATTAAAGAACTCCCCGAAGATGCCGAAATCTCTTTTTACGACCTCGGCGACTTGTTTACTGACCTCTGTAAAGGTCCGCATGTAGACGACCTGTCTCAAATCGGCGCATTTAAACTTACTCGTATCGCCGGCGCCTATTGGCGAGGTGACGAAAAACGCGAAATGCTCACTCGAATCTACGGGGTCGCCTTTGCTACCGAAGAAGAACTCACTTCGTACCTTGAGCGCCAAGCCGAAGCCAAAGCTCGCGACCACCGCAAACTCGGCAAAGAACTCGATCTATTCTGTTTTTCGGACTTGGTTGGCGCCGGTTTGCCTTTGTTTACTCCGCGTGGCACCGAGCTTCGCGAACTAATGGCAAATTATTCACTTTCTCTCCGAGGCCGCGAAGGCTTCAAAAAAGTCTGGACTCCTCATATCACCAAAACCGACCTCTACAAAACTTCTGGTCACTATGCAAAATTCGGCGACGAACTATTTATGGTTCATTCCCAAGTCAACGGGGAAGAATTCGCCATGAAACCGATGAACTGCCCGCATCACGCCCAGATTTTTGCTTCGCGTCCGCGCACTTATCGCGAAATGCCAGTGCGCTATATGGAAGCGACGACCGATTATCGCGACGAAAAAACCGGCGAACTTGGCGGGCTTTCGCGCGTCCGTTCCTTGACGCAGGACGACTCACACGTTTTCTGTATGAATAGCCAAATCAAAGACGAAGTCAAGCGTCTTGTCGGCATCGTTAAAGAACTTTATACTACCGTCGGCATGCAGAAACTTCGCGCCCGACTCTCTTATCGTTCCAACGAAGACAAATATCTCGGCGATAAAGCCCTCTGGACTATGGCGCAAGATCAAATCAAACAAGCTGCCATCGACAACGGACTCGAATACTTTGAAGCCGAAGGCGAAGCCGCCTTCTACGGTCCCAAAATCGACTTCATGGCCGAAGACGCTCTTGGTCGCGAGCATCAACTTGCCACCATCCAGCTCGATTTTGTCCAGCCGGAACGTTTTGGCCTCGAATTCACGAATTCCAAGGGCGAAAAAGAACGTCCGGTCATGATTCACCACGCCACTTTGGGTTCAATCGAACGATTCTTGTCGGTCTTTATCGAACACACCGGCGGTTGGTTCCCATTTTGGTGTGCGCCAGAACAAGTCCGCATCATCACCGTAAACGACGCCGTTTCTGATTATGTCGCAAAAATCACCGAAGTTTTAAGTTCTATCATTCTCGAAAAACCCTTAAGGCACAACGAACTACGGTTCACGGTCGACGACGCTTCCGATTCGCTAGGCAAAAAAATCAAACGCGCCACTTCGATGAAGATTCCAGTCCTGCTGATTGTCGGTCCCAAAGATGCCGAAGAAAAAGTCGTCTCCGTCCGCCTGAAAGACAGCGAAGAAAAAGTCAACCTCTCCGACCTCGCCGACTTTCTACGGGGATTAAAATGAATCTAGCCCTTGGAGGGGCGGGCAAAACCAGTTCAAACCAGCTAACATCCCATCGTAATCCGACGGTTGTGATTTTAGGTCCAACTGGCTCGGGCAAAACCGGCGTAGCTATCGAAATCGCAAAAACTCTCGGCGGGGAAGTTATCTCCGCCGATTCACGCGCCATTTTTAGAGGCATGGATATCGGCACTGCCAAGCCCACCAAGGACGAAATGCAAGGCGTCCCCCACTTCGGGTTAGATTTAGTAGATCCTGGCGAAAGATTCACCGTTGCGGACTGGAAAACCTATGCCGAGAATAAAATCGCCGAGATTAAAGCGCGTTCAAAATTGCCGATGGTGGTTGGCGGGACTGGTTTATATATCGATGCATTAATTTATGACTATCATTTCAAAGGACCGACCGGTCATAAAATCGGCGATATTGAACAAAAAAGTTGTTCAGACAGAACAGGGGTGAAAGGCGATTTTTTGCTCATTGGCGTCAAAACCGAACCAGAGGTCCTGCGCGCCCGTTTGAAGGCTCGTATCGACCAAATGTTCTGTGACGCCCTTTTTGATGAGGTCAAGAGCCTAGTAAGACAATACGATTGGCAAACCCAGGCCATGAAAAGTAATATTTATATGTATGCGTATAAATATTTAACCGGCGAGCTAACATTAGTTGAAGCCAAAGAACAATGTTTTTACGAAGATTGGCATCTAGCTAAACGTCAACTCACTTGGTTTAAGCGAAATCCGGAAATAATTTGGCTTCCTCTCGACAAAATTTACTCATTTGTGCTAAAATATATACAAGATGAGCAAAATTGCTAACACTCCTACAGAAAAATTATTCGGCTCGAAAACTCGGGCTAAGCTCCTACAACTATTTTTTGAAAATCCTGAAAAAAGTTTTTATGTTCGTGAAATGACTCGCGTTATTGACGAGCAAATCAATTCCGTGCGTCGTGAGCTTTTAAATCTCGAAAGCATCGGTATTATCAAAAACGAAACTTTTGACAACAAAATCTATTACTCAGCCAACACCAAACATCCTTTCACTCGTCCACTTTCCGAAATTTTCTCAAAAAAGAATAGTTCAACCGTCAAGCCCGAAGAAATCAAAACCAACACCTGGGACGAATACATCCGCCCGGTCAAAAGCTATCTTAAAGGGCTTATCGTCACCAATCGTCTGCCCGGCCAAGAAGGTCTCGACCTTCTAATTATCGGTAACGACCGCACCAAAAAACTCACCCGCTGGGCGGAGGTTGTCGAGAAAAAACTTGGCAAACCGATTAACTACGCCATCATGTCGGCCGACGATTTTACCTATCGCAAAAACGTCAAAGACCGTTTCGTCGCCGAAATTCTAGAAATGGAAATCACCGAAATCATCGATCCGGAAAATATAATAAAATAAGGAGGAATATGTTCGAAATCGAAAGCAAAAACCAGGACGAAATCACTATCATCACCAAAAAAACCACGATAAAATTCAATATCGCCAACTTTTTCATTGACGCCGGCCTCGCCGTCGGTAAAATCACCGGCCCAGGCGAGTTCGAAATCGGCGACGCTAGCATCCGTGGTATCGCCACCGAAAGCAACAAAACCATCTACGACGTCGAAGTCGGTGGCATTCACGTCGGCATTATCGGAGGTATCGAAGAAAACCTCGATGACCTCGTCGCTGATATTCTCTGCACTTCCTCCGTCCGCGCCATCCGCGAAATCGAGCCTAAGCTCATCGTAGCTATGGGTAACGTCGATGCCATGGTTACCGACCTAAAACTCACCGCCAGGACCGAGAAAAAGCTCAAAGTCAAAAATCTCGACAGTCTCCCTGCCACTAAAGAAGTAGTGGTATTAAACTAATGAGTTTTAACCTCTTAAACACCATTATTGTTTTGCTGATTATCCTTGGCTCGGTCATTTTGCATGAGCTCGCCCACGGCGTGGTCGCCTATTTTCTGGGCGACGATACTGCCAAAAACGCCGGTCGGTTGACTTTAAACCCCCTAAAACACATCGACCCTTACATGTCGATTCTCGTTCCGGTGATTTTATATCTCTTGAACGCTCCAGTTTTTGGTGGCGCCAAGCCTGTGCCGGTTAATTATCGTAATCTAAAAGGGAAAGAATGGGGCATGGCCTTGGTAGCCTTCGCGGGTCCGTTTACCAATTTTTTACTCGCGCTGGTCGCTTTTTTACTCGGGCACGCCTTTAATTTAATCGGCTATCAGCCCGGCAGCGGTCTTTATTTTGTCGCAAACTCCATTCCAGCTTTCATTTTTGCCGAACTCGTCATGATCAATCTCGGCTTTATGCTTTTTAACCTCATTCCTGTTCCGCCCCTAGACGGCTCGCGTATTCTCTACGCCATCTCGCCTGATTTTTTCCGCGAAATTTTGAGCAATCTCGAGCGCTACGGCGTCATCGTTGTCTATGTTTTAATCCTACTTTTCGGGCAAGTCCTCTCTAGCCTGATGCTAAACGGCATGGATGCAATTTTGCAATTCTTCAATTTTTTGGTATAATTAAAGTAGCCTCGTCGGCAACATGATTTTCCTGAATAATCATGTTCTAGGGATTTCGTGGCTTACGACCGTGGTCGTATCGCATAAGATTTTACCCACCTTGTATATATTACGGGGAAAACAGGCTAACGGGGCTTTTAAGATTGGTGGGCATGAAACAAAGAATTCGTACAGTCGCAATTGTCAGAAACGAGGATGGAGTCCTCGTCTTAAAACGTAGCCGTGGTCGTTCCGAGGCTCCGGTTTTTTGGGAACTTCCGACCGGTAAAATCAAATTCGGTGAACAACCCGAAGAAGCCATGGTCCGCTCCCTCGCCGAATACACGGGTCTCACCGCGCAGTCGATTAAATTAAAAGACGTTATCACTTTTCTCGCGCCCGAAGGCGCCAGCCAAATCAGTAATTTATATATAGTTTACGAAGTCACAATCGACGCGGAGGCAAAACCCACCCCCTACGACCGCTACAATGCCTACAAATTTACCAAAGATTTCAGCAATCTAAGACTCAATGAAACCACCGCCACCGTACTCGAAATCGAAAACGGCAAAGCTCCCATCGGCCGCATCTCCGCCAGAGGCACTGCCAATGGAGTTGTTATTAACGTCGACGGCGCTTCGCGGGGCAACCCCGGCCTGTCAGGTATCGGCTACTGTATTCAAGATGGTCATCGCGTGGTCGAGCGGGGCGGGGAATTTATTGGTTTTGCCACCTCTCGTCTAGCCGAATATCTCGCCATGCGCAAAGGTGTCGAGCGCGCGCTAGAGTTAAATTATAAAACCGTGCGTTTTGTTTCCGATAGCCTGATGGTTGTCAACCAACTTAACGGCATTTTTACCATCAAAAATCAAGATATTCTCCCCATCTATCGCGATATCGAACAAAAATTAGATCAGTTTGATGCGGTTTCATTCACCCACGTTCCGCGCTCCGAGAATACCATTGCCGATTCCGAAGCTAACGCCGCTATCGACAAAATCCTCCAAAAGTGATACAATAGTTAGGAGCCTGAAAAGACGACCGCTTTATTTAAAGAGGAAAGTCCGGGCAACATAGAGCAGGGTAGTCGCTAACAGCGACCGTCCGTAAGGATAGGGAAAGTACCACAGAAACAATACCGCCGGCTCGTCCGGTAAGGGTGAAAAGAGTGGGGTAAGAGCCCACAGCGCGCGGTAGCGATACAGTGCGGAGGCAAACCCTACCTGTTGCAAGGAGTGCTAGATAGCCTGGCTCGGGCATGCACGTTTACCGCTAGAGCGTTATAGCAATGTAGCGCCAAGATAGATGGTCGTCGGCTACTTTTAAAGTAGTCACAGAACCCGGCTTATAGATGGCTCATCAAAAAACCGACTTCTAGTCGGTTTTTTGATAGGGTTTAAACGGACTTATTTTTTAGCAGTTTTAGCCTTTGGGCTCTCAATCAAGCCTTTTTTCTTCAAAGTTCTCAGTGCCGAAGTCGAAACGTTGCATTTAATTTTCTGTCCGTTAATCACCAACGTTCGCTTAGAAACATTTGGTTTAAACACTTTGCGGGTGTGTCGTTGCGAGAACGAAACATTATGCCCGTACATTTTGCCTTTTCCAGTAATTTCGCAAGTTGCCATCTTATTTCTCCTTCACCGTATTAACGATTTGTTTAAACGCTTCCGGATTATTTACTGCGAGCTCAGCCAAGACCTTGCGATCCAGGTTAATACCTTTTTTCTTCATGCCAGCAATCAGTTGCGAGTAGGAAAGCCCAAGTTCTCGCGAAGCGTTATTGATACGCGTAATCCACAGCGACCGCAAATCGCGTTTCTTATTTCGGCGGTCCCGGTAGCTATACGAAAGAGCTTTAATTACGCCTTGTTTGCCAAGCCGGTAGCTTCGGCGGCGGTAATGTTGCATACCTTTCGTTTTGTTCAACATTTTTTTGTGCTTTGCGTGCGCTGCTACACCTCTTTTAATTCTCATACTAAACTCCTAAAGCCCGTTTAACGTTTTTCTTGATTTTACCATTCACCCCCGCCGCAGTTTTAATGTTGCGTTTCCTGGCTTTAGATTTTTTGGCAAGGATATGGTTGCCAAATGCCCGCTCCCGAACTAATTTACCCGAGCCGGTAATTTTAATCCGCTTCGCGGTTCCTTTATGCGTCTTCATTTTCGGCATAAACTTTCCTTTCGTTAAATTTGTTATTCATTTAGGCATTTGGTTTAAAATGCCTAATTTCCGGTTGCCAGTAACCTGTTTTTGTCAAAATTACAACAACCATAAAGTACCATCAGTTGGCCGTGGAAGTAGGAAATTACTTCTTCCGAACCTGGACTGATAAATTTCGTCCGCTCAGTTGCGGTTTGCCCTCGATAACAGCATTGTCGCCGAGCAATTCGGTGATTTTGTCGAGCAGTTGAAAACCGATTTCTTTGTGCGCCATTTCGCGCCCCTTAAAGACAATCATAATCTTTACTCGGTCGCCATCTTCGAGAAACTCTCGCATTTTACGGACTTTAATGTTAAGGTCGTTTTCGGAGATTTTTAGACCAACTTTCATCTGTTTCAGCTCGGACTGTTTTTCACGAGCTTTCTTCCGATTTTTGGCCTCTTCCTTCATCTTTTGGTATTGATATTTGCCCCAATCGATGATTTTTACGACCGGAGGATTAGCATTGGCGGCAATTTCCACCAAATCTACTCCCTGTTCCTTCGCCAGAAGTTGCGCTTCGCGACTCGACATAATGCCCAGTTGCTCACCGCTAGAACCGATTACGCGAACTTGCTCATAACGAATTTCTCCGTTTAATCTAGTTCGTGATTGCTTTTTGATAGTAGTCCTTTCTTCTCTTGAATTAACCTGAAAGTATTATACCAAATTTGAAAGAAAAAAACAAGGCTTTTGTCTTCGATATAACTAATTTTTATCTTCGGCGATAACTCAGCGCTTCCGCTAGATGCTCCGGCTTGATTTCAGCAGAGTTTTCGAGGTCGGCTATCGTCTGCGCTACCTTAATGGTCTTAAAATATGCTCGTGCCGACAGCCCTAGTCGCTCCGACGCGTCGGCGAGCAGTGTCTTGGTTTTTTCTGGTAACTTAATTTTCTGCGAGATTTCAAAACTCGACAGGGAACTATTAAACACGCCATCTCGTCCATATCGTTCGCATTGACGTGCTATTGCCTCTGTTATATTATTTTTTACAACATCATGTTCCTGCCTTCCCGCCGGCATTTCTTTGAGTAAATCCGTATTTTCGACCCTTTCGACTGTTACACTCATGTCAATTCGGTCAAACAGTGGTCCCGACAACTTTTTCTGATAATTTTGAATTTGTATCTCGGTGCATTTGCACTCATGTGTCGGGTCCCCCAGATAACCACAAGGACAGGGGTTCATTGTCGCTACCAACATAAAATCTGCCGGATACACCGTTTTGCGATTCGCCCTCGAAATTGCAATCTTTTTGTCCTCTAGCGGTTGTCGAAGCGCCTCGAGCACCGACCTCGGAAATTCCGGAATTTCGTCTAGAAACAATACCCCACGATGTGCCAGCGAAATCTCCCCTGGTCCCGTCGCGCCTCCGATAATCGAAGTTGCCGAAGCGGTATGGTGTGGACTCCGAAAAGGTCGCCTAACTACCGCCTCCCCAGTAGTTAGCCCCGCAATCGAATACAGTTTTGTAATATCAATCATCTCGTCAGGGGTCAAATCCGGCAACAAATTTGCCGCTGCCTTCGCCAGTAGAGTTTTGCCTGCCCCTGGCGGTCCGGAAACCAAAATATTATGATGCCCAGCCACCGCAATCGCCATCGCCCGTTTAGCCAATTTTTGCCCCCGCACATGGTCGAAAATCGCCTCAGAAACGTCTTTTTTGCCACTTTCTGGCTGTTTTAACCCCGCACTAGCATTAGGCAGGTCTATTTGCTTTTTTAGCGCCAAAAACAGCTCTTTTAACGTCGTCACTCCATAAATTTCAATCCCCGAAATCAGCATTGCTTGGGGTAAATTTTGTAGCGGCACATAAATTTCCGCTCGCCCCGCCTTTTTCGCTGCTTCTACGATATTGATAATCCCCCGCACCGGTTTTACCTCGCCATCCAGCGACAGCTCTCCCGCAAAAGTCTTGCCCCGAATATCGCTCGCTAGCATTTGTCCCGATAAAACCAATACTGACAGCGCAATTGCGAGATCCAAATACGCTCCATCCTTCGGCAAATCCGCCGGCGCTAGGTTAATAGTCACTTTTTTATCAGGGAACGAAAAACCCGAATTTACGACCGCGCTCCGCACGCGCTCTTTCGCCTCGTTCACGGTTTTATTGGCCATGCCCACGATATTAAACGCCGGCAAACCGCGGTTCATATCCCCCTCCACCTCAACCAGTTTCCCCTCAAAGCCATACGGCACAATTGAATATATTTTTGAAATCATGCCCCTTATCTAGCACGGAGGTTTCAAAAAATCAACCCCCCACCTTGTTTTTGTGTTATCAAACATAAGCCACACCGAGCGTCACCAAGTGTGTCGGAAATACTCAAAATTGCTATAAATGAGGCATATTTTTACTCACCCTTTTGCCTGTGGAAAACTCACAAAAATTATACAAAAATTGTTCAAAAAATATATTGACACAAGCACTTTTACACGATATAATAGGGGTAGCTTCTGAATAAAAAAATTATTCAAGAAGCCAAACATAAAAATTTAGCCAAAATAACTCCACACTCTACAATAAGACCGGTTTTCCTCGCAGTTACCGGTCTTATTCTATTGTCAAAAAAATATTTTTATGGTAAAATCAAAGCAGTTGGGGCTGACAAAGCTTAGACGGGATATTAACAGCTGATGAGGCGTGTCGATTAAATACCGTAAGTATTGAATAAGTGCTAAAAACACGAAAACTGCGCATGTTGCATACATGCCAGCATTTGCCTAAATAATTCTAGGCTGGTTCGCGTTTGAGATTCCGTAGGACGCGGATTATCATATTACGGGATTAAGGCCATTAACGTGGCGTTTAGTGGCTCAAAAACCTAGCCTGCGCGACTATTAGTTTCGTTTTCTGCAGCTAGTAGTATTTGCTAAGTCGAAACAGAAAACTATGCACGTAGAATCACAGCCAGGTGATATTTCGGACCCGGAGGCAGTATCCGGCAGCTCCACCAATTATCGAATTCACAAAGACCACAGTAGAACCGCAAATGCCGTGGGACAACCGCTGAGGCTGTACCATTCGAACCACAATAGAACCGCAGGGGCTGTATCTAAACCATAAAATTACGATTTCGAAGCATGTAAAATTCCCCAGAGAAAAAATCCCACTCCCCGGATTAAAAACTGGATAGTCCCAGTTTTTAATCCGACGGGAGGGGGATTTTTGAACGTGGCGGAATTTTATCGCTGAGAAATGTAATTTTATGGTTTTTTAGTATATGCCTTATTTACACAAATAACTACCAAACCGAGCTAAAACAAACCATGCCATTCCATAATAAAAAACGTCTTCGAAATGCCGGCTTGAGCCAAACGTTGTAAAAAATACAACAAAATGAATAAAAAAGTAGAACAGGGAAGAAATAGCGTAGTTGTTGTAAAAAATACCTCAATAAACTTGAACAAATCTATTGCTTTTTCGTAAGCAATATGCTATCATTAGGACAGTCGAGATGACTAAAACAAACACTAAAAACAAAAGGAGCAAAATGCCACGAACCCGACCAAATATCAAGGCAAAAACCAGTAATCAGGCTAGACCAATTTAGCGAGCGAACAGGTAATTTCTAGCCATAGATTACAAATAGGAATTACCTCAAGCTCCGCTAAAAAGATATCAAATCTCCGGATATCTAAAAAGCGTCGAGCGCGTAGCCAAATCTTTCATTAGCACCTTCTTAAAAAAATAAAACAGAATGAAAGGAAACGGTTGCAAGGACAATGCTTCACTAATCGTGAAGCGGTCAAACGGAAAGGCGGACCGAAGCTCTGGTCAATAGTAAGTTTTAAAGCGCCGGATAGCTCATCCGCCTCTTCCCATATAAAACCTCACACCAAAACGAGAGATAAAACTTGGGGGTTACCACAGACCATGGTATAATCATAAGTATGAAGCAAAAACGTATCATCGGCTTTACTACTGGCATAGGACTCGCAGCCTTATTTCTTATGCTCAGCTTCACATCCCCGACGGAAATCGGTCCGTTCGGTGTTTTATTATTTTTTACAACACTTTATGTGTCTTTTTTTGGCATTATGACGCTTTTGCTTCAAGCTTTTAAACGCCTAGCCTTCAAGCAGGAAATATTAAGACGTAAAGACTATCTTTATTCCGCCGTACTGGCTTTTGGTCCGATTATGCTCCTCATGGCGCGCTCTTTTGGCGCGGTCAACCTCTGGACCGGGGCTCTCATTATCGCTTTTCTCGCTTTGGCAGAATTTTTGGTTTATAAGCGAATTTAATCTACTAAAAATTCCAAAATATGCTAAAATAAGCATATGAATTATGGTCAAACATCCTCTGATCAAACAACTGATTTGAACTCTGATTTTGAGCTCGATAATTTTAATCTCAACACTAATGAATGGGGTATTTCCACCCCTGAACAGAGCCGACGTACCCTTGGCAGTAGCGCCATTAATCACGCCTCAGAAACCACCATCGAAACAACCGCCCCCACTAGAGCAAACGACGACCTAGCGCCGCATTCATCCGACTTTGCCTCAGCAACCTATGAAACTCCAGCCCGCCAAAATTCCTATGAAAACACCCCGGCTCTCGGTCAAATCACCCCTAATTTTCCGCCCGGCTATCAACCTCCCCTAGAAACCTCTACGTCTCCTCAAATCACTACAACCACTCACTCTGGTCTGTTAGAAATCGCTCAAAAAGCCCACAATGATCAAAGTCTCAGCCTCAGCGACGCAAAAACTATCGATTCTGCCATTGCCGACCTCGGTCATAGCAGCGATATCGACACTTTTTACGAGCAAATTCGCGCCGACGCCGACAGCTTCGCTCATTCCGAAAACCACGCCGACAGCCTCGCCCCTTCCAAAGACCATGCCGACACTAAGTATAACGGCGCAAACACCAACTCTCGCACCCTCATCAACCCCACGGAGGGGAAGCAATAATGTCTACTTGGGTGGTCATCTTAATTATTGTCGTTGCCGTCATTTTGCTCGGTACCCTACTTTTTGGTTCCCGTATCAGTAAACTCAGAAAATCCAAAAAATACGAAAGTGGTCTCAAGATGAAATCACTCCTTATTCACCTCCCTCCGACCACCGATGATATTGACTCCGGCTCAAGAGACAAGCGCGACGTTACACTGGAAGCCGTCTCTAAAGCCCAGGTCATGTATTCCATCCTCTCCTCGGTCAAAGCCAAAGATGATTTTAAGTCTAAACTTTACGGTCAACCCCATTTTTCCTTCGAGATCATCGCGAAGGACGGTTTTACCAAATACTACGCTATTGTTCCCGAAAAATACGTCGAAACCGTAAAACAAGCCATCCAATCCGCCTACCCCACCGCTAGACTGGAAGAAAAACGCGAAGACAATATTTTCAGGGGTGGCGGCGGTGTTAACGCTGTGGCTGGCGCGGAATTAACTTTGAACAAAGATTATTATTTGCCAATTGCGACCTACGAAGACACCAAGCGTGACGCCCAAATGGCCCTGCTTAACGCCATGGCGAACGTTGGGCAAAACGAAGGCGTCGCTGTTCAAATTCTTTTCCGCCCTGCACAAAAAAATTGGTCAGACCAATCCAAAGAACATATCGAAAATATTCAAAAAGGCAAAAAAACTAAAACCGTCGGGGCAGGAATTGGCGAAATCGCCATGGATATTCTAAAAGCCCCCTGGGAAGTCCCCAAAGAGCACGAAAAAAGCGAAGAAACCATTATTTCGAGCATCAAACAAGACGAAATCTCCGCTGTGGCCGCTAAAATGCGTTTTCCGGCCTTCGAGACCCTGATTCGGGTGGTAGCCAGCTCCGCCTCGAATGCCCGCTCAGAGGCGCTCCTAGGAGGCGTAGTTAGCTCATTTTCGCAATTTAACGCCCCCACGCTCAACGGTTTTAAAATTAACACCATGAAAGACATGAAAAAACTTGCCGTCGACTACACTTTTCGGGCATTCCCAGTCCGCACCCGCACTAACATTTTAAACTCCGTCGAGCTCGCCTCTATTTTTCACCTGCCCGAACAGAGTGCTATTCCGAATTCCAGCGTCGAACGCCAGCTCGCCAAACAGGTCGACGGTCCCGCTCGCCTGGCCACCGAAGGTGTTCTGCTAGGCACCAACGAGTTTCGCGGCACTAAAAAAGCCATCTATCTCGACGACAACAACCGTCGCCGCCATATGTACGTTATCGGGCAAACCGGTATGGGTAAATCCGTCTTTCTCGAGAATATCGCCTTTCAGGACATGTGCGACGGCCGCGGATTTGCCTTTATCGACCCCCATGGCGACGCTGTCGAGGCGATTTTAAAGCGTGTCCCCGAGGAACGTATCGACGACGTCATCTATTTTGACCCCTCCGATATCGAGCATCCAGTCGGTATGAATATGTTTGAATACACCTCCGAAGACCAAAAGGATTTCATCGTCCAAGAGGGAATTAGCATGCTTCAATCTCTGTTTGATCCCAATAACCAAGGCTTTTTCGGTCCCCGTGGTCAGCACATGTTTAGAAACGCCGCCCTGCTTTTAATGTCCGACCCCGCCGGCGCCACTTTCATCGACATTCCTCAATGTTTCACCGACCCCGAATTCGTCAAGTCAAAATTAAAATACGTCACCGACAAAGCCGTCTACGACTACTGGACTAAAGAATTTCCACAATCTTTAAAATCCAGCGAATCCGGCGACGTCATTACTTGGTTCTCGAGCAAATGGGGGCCGTTCATCGCCAACACCATCATGCGAAACACCCTCGGTCAGGTCAAATCCGGCTTCAACATTCGCGAAATCATGGACAACAAAAAGATTTTCCTCGTCAACCTCTCCAAGGGTAAACTCGGCGATATCAATTCCAACCTGCTCGGTATGATTTTCGTCATGAAATTCCAGCAAGCCGCCATGTCTCGCCAGGACATCCCCGAACACGACCGTAAGGACTTCTGTCTCTATGTGGACGAATTCCAGAACTTCGCCACCGATAGTTTCGAATCTATCCTCTCTGAAGCCCGTAAATATCGCTTAAATCTCATCGTCGCCAACCAATTCATGACCCAGCTCACTGATAAAATCCGAGAAGCCCTGCTCGGTAACGTCGGTACGATTATCTGTGGTCGCGTAGGTGTCACCGATGCCGATCTTATGGTCAAAGCCTTCACCCCGACCTTTACCGCCGAAGATTTAACCAAAACCCCGAATTTCGCCGCCGTCGCCAAAGTCATGATGTTTGATATGCCCTCCGCGCCGTTTACGATCTCCTTGCCACCTCCGATGGGCGAGCCCAATAAGGAACTCATGGAAACTCTTAAAATCTATTCCGCCACCAAATTCGCCAAAACTCGCTCTGAAGTCGAAAAAGAAATCAACGACCGCTGGTCCGCTTATCAAAAAACGCCAGAACCGCCCGTAGAAGCCCCTAAAACGCCTCGCAAGTCCGAAGGTGGGTTCCTAGACGGCTGGATAAACAAAAGCGCTTAGGGCTTGATATTTTGCGTCCTACGGTGTATAATAGATACGTAAAATAAAGATGAGGTATTTTAATGACTGGAAAAGCTGAAGCATATGATTCATCCGAAATTCGCGTTCTCGAGGGGCTAGAGCCGGTTCGTCTCCGCCCGGGGATGTATATCGGTTCGACTGGTTATGACGGTCTGCACCATTTGATTAAAGAAATCGCCGATAACGCCATCGACGAAGCCATTGCCGGGTTCGCCAACAAGGTAAAAATTACCATTTTGAAAGACGGTGGGGTCTGCGTCGACGATAACGGACGCGGTATCCCTGTCGATATCCACCCTAAAACCGGCAAATCCACCCTAGAAACCGTCCTCACGGTCTTACACGCCGGCGGTAAATTCGGCGACGGTGGCTACAAGGTCTCCTCTGGTCTTCACGGGGTCGGTTCTTCGGTCGTAAACGCCCTTTCTACCCACATGATTGCCGAGGTCTACCGAGAAGGGAAGACCCACCACATCGAATTCGACACCGGTAAACCCACCATGGACCTAAAAATCACCAAAGGCGCGCCTCGCGAACACGGCTCATCGATCACTTTTTACCCTGATCCAACGATTTTTAAAGAAACCACGACCTTTGATTTTAGTTGGGTTTCTTCTTATGCTCGCCACCAAGCTTATCTGACTAAGGGTATTTTAATTGCCGTCGCTGACGAACGCACCGGTGAGCACGAATCTTTCTACTTCGAAGGCGGTATTAAAAGCTACGTCAAGCGCCTTAATAACGGTAAAGAAGTTCTCTCTGACGACATTTTCTATGTCGATCGCCAAGTTGACGAAACAGGGGTCGAAATCGCTTTCCAATATAACGACAGCTACGCCGAAACCCTGAAACCTTTCGCTAACAACGTTCTTACCCCTGACGGTGGGATGCACGTAGTCGGTTTTCGCACGGGACTTACTCGGACAGTTAATGATTACGCCCGTAAAAGTGGTCTGCTCAAAGAAAAAGAGGACAACCTAACCGGCGACGACATTAAAGAAGGTCTTACCGCTGTAATTTTAGTTAAACTCCCGAACCCTCAGTTCGAGGGTCAGACCAAAAACAAACTCGGCAACCCCGAAGTTCGTGGCATTGTCGACAAAGTCATGACCGAATATTTCGGCTACTATCTCGAAGAAAATCCAGCCATTGCCAAAAAAATCGTCTCTAAAGCCACCCTGGCCGCCCGCGCCCGTAAAGCCGCCCGCGCCGCTAGGGATAATGTCATCCGAAAAGGTGCTTTCGAGGGGCTCAATCTGCCCTCCAAACTCGCCGACTGTTCTTCTCGTAACCGCGAAGATTGCGAACTATTCATCGTCGAGGGTAATTCCGCAGCCGGTTCTGCCAAAGAGGGTCGTAATCCCCAAATCCAGGCTATTTTACCCCTAAGAGGTAAGGTTTTAAACACCGAGCGCGCTCGTCTTGACAAGATGCTCGCTAACCAAGAGCTAGTCTCCCTGATTAAGGGTCTTGGCGTTGGTATTGGCGACCAATTCAATATCGACGGCCTAAGATACGACAAAATCATCTTCATGACCGATGCCGATGTCGACGGTCTTCATATCGCGACACTGCTTATGACTTTCTTCTTCCGCTACATGCCTCAAGTTATCGAACAGGGTCACGTTTACCTTGCTAAACCACCCTTGTTTGGGCTCATCAAAGGCACCGGTAGCGCCCGTAAAATCGACTATCTGTACGACGAAACCGCGCTCGAGAACAAATTATCCGAAAAAATCGCCGAAAAACGCAAAAACGGCACCAAAATCGACGAAAATCAAGAACGTTTCAAGCAGGCCGGCTACACTGCCCAACAGCGGTTTAAAGGTCTCGGTGAAATGGACGCCAAACAACTCTGGGAGACCACTATGGACCCCGAAAATCGTATTCTAGTTCAGGTTCATATCGATGACGCTGAAAAAGCTGACGCAGTATTCACGAAATTAATGGGAGACCAGGTCGATCTCCGCAAAAACTTCATTCAGGCTGGCGCTGCATCTGTTAACCTTGATGATTTGGACTTTTAAGGAGAAAATATGGAAAAAGACGAAAATCTAAACAACCCAACCGACGAAACCGTCGTCAAAGGTATCGAAAAACGTGGTGTCGAAAACACCATGGAAGAATATTTCCTCAAATATTCTATGTCGGTCATTGTCGACCGTGCGCTTCCCGATGTGCGTGATGGTTTGAAGCCGGTCAACCGCCGTATCTTATACACCATGAACAAAAACGGCTGGAAGGCTCCGCACGCGACTGTAAAGTCTGCACGTATCGTCGGTGATGTCATGGGTAAATACCACCCGCACGGCGACTCTTCGATTTATATGGCGATGGTCAATCTTGCTCAGCCTTGGAAAATGCGTTATACCCTCATCGAGGGGCAGGGTAACTTCGGTTCGATGGACGGTGATGAGCCGGCGGCCTACCGTTATACCGAGGCTCGCATGGACAAAGTCGGTGCTGAACTTTTGACTGACATCGAAAAAGACACCGTTGATTTTCGTGATAACTTCGACGGCACCGAGCAAGAACCGGTGGTTTTGCCAGCTGCTTTGCCAAACATTCTCTTGAACGGCCAAATGGGCATCGCTGTCGGTATGGCGACCAATATTCCGCCGCACAACCTTGGCGAACTTGTCGACGCCACCGTCGCTCAAATCGATAACCCTGAGATCACACTCGACGGCCTGATGAAATACGTTAAAGGTCCCGATTTCCCGACCGGTGCCGAAGTCTACGGCGGTGCGCCGATGAAACAAGCTTATGCCACCGGTAAAGGCTCAGTTGTCATTCGTGCCGTCGCTAATATCGAGGAACGCGCTAAGGGTCGTTATAGTATCGTTGTCACCGAAGTTCCTTATGGTATGAGCAAAGAAGGCTTCATTGAAAAAGTTCGTGAACTAGTGATGAATAAAAAACTTGATCACATTGCCGACGCTCGCGACGAGTCTGCTCGAGGTAAAATCCGCATTGTGGTTGAGCTGAAAAAAGACGCTTTCCCGAAGAAGATTTTGAACCAACTCTACAAAATGACCGGTCTCCAGACCTCTTTCCATTACAATATGTTGGCGCTCGTCGACGGTATTCAGCCTCGTATTCTGGGTCTCAAAGAAATTCTAGGCGAATTCATCAAACACCGCCAAAAAGTAGTGCGCCGGCGCACCGAATTTGACCTCCGCAAAGCCAAAGAACGCGCTCATATCCTCGAGGGGTTAAAAATCGCGCTTGACAATATCGACGAAGTCATTAAAGTCATTCGCGCCTCTTATGATGATGCCGACAAACAACTCATGGCGCGGTTCGGGCTTTCCGAAATCCAGGCCAACGCTATCCTGCAGATGCAACTACGCCGGCTCCAAGGTCTCGAACGTAGCAAAATCGAAGAAGAATTAAAACAGTTGCAAGAACTCATCAAAAAACTCGAAGCCATTCTGGCAGACGAAAACGAGATTTTGCGCGTGATCAAAGAGGAGCTTCTCGCCCTCAAAGAAAAATACGGCGACGAACGACGCTCCAAGATCATTAATCACGAAGCCGACAAGTTCTCCGAGGAGGAACTAATCCCCGAAGAAGAAAGCGTCATTCTTCTGACTTCCGAAAATTACATGAAACGCGTCCCCCAGACCGATTTCAGAAAGCAAAACCGTGGCGGCAAAGGCAAACGCGGCATGACCACCAAAGAAGAAGACGTCATCGCTCAAATTCTCACCGCCAATTCGCACGATTTTCTCCTCTTTTTCACCAACCAAGGTCGTTTATTCCGGATGAAGGCTTACGAAGTTCCGCAGGCTTCTCTAACCGCCAAAGGCACCGCCGCGGTGAATATGCTCAACATGCATCCAGATGAAAAAATCACCGCCATTATTAAACAGGGCGACGCCGGCGCCGACGGCTACCTCTTTATGGCGACCAAAAAGGGAACGATCAAGAAAACCGCCATCAAAGATTTCTACAATGTGCGTTCCAACGGTCTCATCGCGATTAAGCTGGCTGACGGTGACGAACTCAAATGGGTCCAAGAAACTACTGGCGAAAACGATATCGTAGTCAGTACCTCCGCCGGTCAAGCTACCCGCTTCAACGAAAAAGAAGTACGCGTCATGGGACGCTCAGCAATGGGCGTTCGCGGCATGCGTCTCCGCCCGAAAGACGAAATTGTCGGCATGGACGTGATTACCGATCCGAAACAAAAGCTCCTTGCCGTGTCGGCTAATGGTTACGGCAAAGCCACACTGGTGGCTAACTTCCCGCCACATCGTCGTGGTGGTGTCGGTATCAAAGTCGCGACCGTCACCGATAAAACCGGTCCTATCGTCGCCGTGCATACTCTCGACCCGCTCGCTAAAGAGGTGATTATGATGTCTACTAAGGGTCAAGCCATTCGCGTTGCCATGAAAGAAATCCCGACTCTCGGTCGCGCTACCCAAGGCGTCCGCATTATGAAGATGAGCGACGGCGATACTGTGGCTTCTATCGGCATCGTATTGCCCGAAGAAGACGATTCTGAGGCGGAAACTACCGCCCAGGAAGCCGAAAAAACTGCTTAAGAAACATAAGCGACTCCCAAAAATTACAGAGGTCAAAACGCTCAAGATAGGTTTTTAAGACTTTCCGGGTTGCAAAATCCGTAAGCTCGTGTATATACTCCCTCAAACTAACTTGAAAGGAGTATATGAAAAAACCTTTATCTCTATCAATTTTAAGCGCCTTTTGGCTCGTCGGGAGTTTGGTCCCGAATTTCGCCTCGGCCGCCTCGAGCGACACCTATTGGACGCTCGAAGAAATGCAAAAATTAAACACCGAGGTTATGGCCGAGATTAAAACCGCCTGTGCTGACACCGAAGATTTTATGTGTGCGGATTCGTATCTCTGGCGTAAGGCCAGTAGCGACCCGGCTTACAGTGCGCTAATGAACTACCGCGCCTATAACGTCATGATTTCCGCGGCTAATCCCGAACGTCAGACGCTGAAATTGTATTATGACCTTCAGTCGCTTCCGACCTGGGAAACTTCGGATCCAACTCTGTCCGACCTCTATGTCGCTCAGTTCGAAGAAGGACATTTTGAAGGCGGTTTCTATCTATTTCTTGAACGGGGCGAGGAGGCACCGTATACTAATATTCTACTCAACAAACGCAAATCCGTTGACGATAGCGATTGGCTCCCCTTCTATACCGAAGTCGAGTTTGATGTGCCGGGGCTGTCTGCGAGCGCCGATATGAGCTCGATATTGATGCTATTTTATCGCACCGTCTCGAACATCTCCTATTCTTTCGACTTTCCTCTCGAGAGCTGTCTCACTTCGCCGGATTATCAACCGGGCATGGAATGTCGCGCTGTTTTTAGCGCTTCACGAAGGTTCTATTTACCGTTTGCCGTAGAAACCGAGGCCGAAGTTGAGACCGAAGTTGAGGTCGAACCGGAAGTTGAGCCAGAAATTACGCCCGAGGTCGAACAAGAAACCGAGCCAGAAGAATCAGAGACTAAGCCAGAGATTGAACAAGAAGTCGAGACCGAACCCGAGGTCGAGCCTGAGCCGGAGCAATCCGACTTAGAACCCGGCAATACAGACGATGTAGAAAACGCCGAAACTACTGATTCCAGCGCGTCTAAAATTACCGAAAAAACAGAGGTAGAACGCGCGGCAACGCCTTCCGACATTACGGCTGCCGCTACAAAAACTACGACCTCGACCCCGCTCGCGACCTCTGCTACAGTTGCGACATCGGCTCCACAAGCTGATACACTAGCCGACACAAACCAACCCGCTCTTGCATCCGACACTACGACTGACGCATCCTCGCAGTCCGACGCCACGGCCGACGTTTCTCAGCCGTCGCAAACCGCCACCGACCTCCCTCGACTTGGTGGCAACTGCGAGCAGGGAAGTACTTTTCCGTGGTGGTTTATTATGCTAGTGCTGGCCTGCGATGCTGTAATTATGTGGTTTTTCTGGCCAAAACGCGAAAAAACACAAAAAAATACAAAAAAGTCCTAAAAACCTGTTGACAACTCCCGCAGCTTTTGATAAAATAAGAACAGTCTGAAGCTGCGAGAGTTATTTTACCAGTCTTTGGAAATAGTTTAACAATTTAGTTGTGCAATTAATCATCGTCAGTTTTACTTTATGAGTTTGAACAAACTTATACTTTAATGGAGAGTTTGATCCTGGCTCAGGATGAATGCTGGCGGCGTGCCTAATACATGCAAGTCGAGCGGTAACAGGGGATTCCACCGTTTCCTTGACACACCTAGCGCATAATTCGTAGGTTGTTGACTTCGAGGGAACAGTGGAACTCTGCTGACGAGCGGCGGACGGCTGAGTAACGCGTGGGAACGGACCCCAAACTGAGGGATAACGCACCGAAAGGTGTGCTAATACCGCATGTGATCTTCGGATTAAAGTCTTCGGACGGTTTGGGACTGGCCTGCGTACGATTAGATAGTTGGCGGGGTAAGAGCCCACCAAGTCGACGATCGTTAGATGGTTTGAGAAGATGATCATCCAGACTGGGACTGAGACACGGCCCAGACTCCTACGGGAGGCAGCAGTAGGGAATCTTTCACAATGGGCGAAAGCCTGATGGAGCAACGCCGCGTGCAGGATGACGGCCTTCGGGTTGTAAACTGCTTTTATAAGCGAGAAATATGATGGTAACTTATGAATAAGGACCGGCTAACTACGTGCCAGCAGCCGCGGTCATACGTAGGGTCCAAGCATTATCCGGATTGACTGGGTGTAAAGAGTTGCGTAGGTGGTTTATTAAGTAGGTAGTGAAATCTGGTGGCTCAACCATTCAGACTATTACCTAAACTGATAGACTCGAGAATGTTAGGGGTAGCTGGAATTTCTAGTGTAGGAGTGAAATCCGTAGATATTAGAAAGAACACCGATAGCGTAGGCAGGCTACTGGGACATTTCTGACACTAAGGCACGAAAGCGTGGGGAGCAAACGGGATTAGATACCCCGGTAGTCCACGCTGTAAACGATGGATACTAGCAGTTTCGGGTATCGACCCCTGGAGTTGCGAAGCTAACGCGTTAAGTATCCCACCTGTGTAGTACGATCGCAAGATTAAAACATAAAGGAATTGACGGGGACCCGCACAAGCGGTGGAGCGTGATCTTTAATTCGATGGTAAACGATAAACCTTACCAAGGCTTGACATCTCGAGAAGGCTTCCGAAAGGAAACTGTGCCCTTGGGAACTCGAAGACAGGTGATGCATGGCCGTCGTCAGCTCGTGTCGTGAGATGTTTGGTTAAGTCCATCAACGAGCGCAACCCTTGCAACCAGTTGTATTTTTCTGGTAGGACTGCCCCGGTAACGGGGAGGAAGGAGGGGATGATGTCAGGTCAGTATTTCCCTTACGCCTTGGGCTAGAATCGCGCTACAATGGCCGGTACAATGCGAAGCGAAGCAGCGATGTGAAGCAAATCGCACCAAAGCCGGTCCCAGTTCGGATAAGAGGCTGAAACTCGCCTCTTTGAAGTCGGAATCGCTAGTAATCGCAGATCAGCATGTTGCGGTGAATACGTTCCCGGGTCTTGTACACACCGCCCGTCAAACCATGAGAGTCGTGAGCACCCGAAGTCCGCTTCGGCGGCCTAAGGTGAGCAAGATGATTGGGGTTAAGTCGTAACAAGGCATCCGTACGAGAACGTGTGGATGGATTACCTCCTTTCTTGAGAAGGAATTGATGCGCTTGATTTTCACCAGAAAAACAAGTAGCTAGGTCGGTTACGGTTGTGTTAAAAAGCTTATAATACAACAATTCTATTTATAGACGTAACATTTAAGCTAAACTAACTGCCGATGAATTGCACAACTAAGTTGTTAACAAACAAAAAACTGCCCGAAACGGCAGTTTTTGGTATAATAAGGCAAAGGAGACATTTTATGCCTAAAAACAAAGAAACCAACAACAAAAATTTCATCCCTGGCACCAACCCGACTTGGGGTTACGAAGTACCAGACGGTTACACCAATTCTATGGTCGACAAAAAAGGCCGCGTCGTCGACACGGGTTGGAATTTTGACGAAAAAGACGACGACTGGGGCGGGGAACTGACCGACGAAGAGCGGGCTACTTTTGAGTCGTTCAAAAATATCGCCGACGACTGCCCTTTCGACCCCGAAGTCGCAAGAGAGCTCGCCAAGCAAGCCGACGAGCGCAACGCCCACCACGGCGAGAACGAAGCTTAAACAAATACAACGCTCGCACCACTTCCTCGGGGTTTATGTTATAATAGACTGATATGGAAGACTCCCGCAATTTGATTGATGCCTACAAAGGTTTGACCAACGAACAAGTTTTTGATGCGCTGAGCAAAACTCGCATCTCGCTCGAAATCGCCATCGAAAACCTTGAGCACGATTTTAATATCGGCTCGATTGTTCGCACCGCCAACTCTTTTAATGTCGAAAAGGTCCATATCATCGGCAAGAAAAAATATAATCGGCGTGGCGCAATGTGCACGGATAAATATCTCGAAATTGTTCATCACACGACCGTCACGGATTTTCTCGCAAGCCAAAGCAACCGCGAGCTAGTCGCCATCGAAAACAACGTTAAGGACACTAAGCCTCTGCACGACAAAAAATTCACGCCAAACACCACCTTGATCTTTGGCTCGGAAGGGAACGGACTTTCCGAAGAATTATTAAACCACGTTCACGACTGTCGATTTATCGAAAGCTTCGGCTCGACCCGCTCCGTCAATGTTGGAGTTGCCGCCGGCATCGCCATGTACGAGTATGTGCGCCAAATTGTCCTAGTATAGTCAACGCCGCCCCCAAGCTCTAAAATCCCAAATCCCCGCATTTTCGCTATAAATCCTTTACTTTTTCCATCTTTTTTGGTAAAATAACATAACAAGGGGCAATAGCTCAGCTGATTAGAGCGCTGCCTTTGCAAGGCAGAGGTCCTGGGTTTGAATCCCAGTTGCTCCACCATAAACACTTCGCACAAGGCCTAGCCTTAGCAAACCTTGCGCCGTTCCTTATAACTTGGGGATATAGCTCAGCTGGTTAGAGCGCGTCACTGATAATGACGAGGTCTGTGGTTCAAGTCCACATATCCCCACCACTTTAAGCTTCTAGAAACACTCTTCGGGGTGTTTTTTTGACCAAAAAGAAAACCGCCTATTTCTAAGCGGCTTTCTTCAGGTCATACATTAGGTTAAACAGCCTCGCAGTTGGTACTGTTTAAACTACCTCTATTTTATCTCACCATATGCATATTGTCAATAGCTTTTTTCCACAATTTGTGCAAAACTTTTACAAAAAGTGTTCGGGAAAATTAAAAATATTAAAACACATTTTTTAGAATTAGCATATTGACAAAACTAAAGCAGTATGCTATAATTGAAGCATAACAATATTTTTGGTGGGCAGAACAGGAGTTATAATGGCAGGTACTAAAGCGGGCGGCATGAAAGCTGCTGCTACCAACAAAGCTAAATACGGCAAAGAGTTTTACGCTCAAATCGGCAAAAAAGGCGGCCAAAATGGTCATACTGGCGGTTTCGCAGCTAACCCAGAGTTAGCACGCATCGCTGGTGCTAAAGGCGGTCGAATTTCTCGCCGCGGGCCAGCGAAAAAGGCTTAATCTACGCCCGAAACAGAATTAAACACGATTCGTTTCAGAAAAAAACGCGCTACAAAAGGCGTGTTTTTTTGAACAAAAGTATTTCTTTAGTAGAACAAAAATACAAACTAGATATTTTCGCACCGCGGACAATGATACCCGCCCCCCGGCGTCTCGTAGCGCGTCAGTCCACACTTTGGGCAACGCGATTTTTGATGCACCCAATCTCGGTAACTGTCCAGCTCGGTCTCCATCAACTCGTCGTCAAATTCTACTCCGTACAAAGAGGCGAATTCGCGAGCCTTTTCCCACGCCGCCACCTCCATTTTTAGACGTTCGACATTGGTTTTAAAATGCCGGTGTCCCAGCGTCGCATGACCTAACTCATGGAGCAACAACAGCTTCCACTCTCTTATATCTAAGCGCCTCTTGACGGTTTTATCCGAAGTCTCTTTAGCAATCTGGGGCGACTTTTCGTCAGCTACTGCCACTAAATCATCGCCAAATGGCTCCACTACAATCGTCCTTGGCGACCGAAAGGCAAATTTTTGCCCCTGAACAAACCGTAAATCCGGAAAATCCGTCTTTAGACATTCCAAAAAATCCCCCGCCTCGGTCGTTCTGGCACCCACTCCCTTGCTAGAAGGGCAGGGAATCATTTATCTCCTTGCCCTTGTGACTTTTGCTTCGCCAAGATATAGCAACCATAAATCACCGACTCGGTCGGGCGCTTCGGCCGGCGATATTTTACCCCTGATATTTCTGGAAGATATTGTGCATAAAGCTTAAAAATTTTACCTAGCGGCCCGCCTAGCACGATATTGTCTGGCTGGCACTCTGAAACGACATCTCTTAGCCCTAGCGCCACCCGCTTAGCCACATCCTGCATCGCTGCCTTTTTTCGCAAACTCGTCGCTTGGTCTATGTGGTAAAACTTTTCTAGCGCACTCGCCGCCGCAATGTCTTCCCATTCAGCAATCTTTCCGTTGAACCAATATTTTTTATGCCCAGGCTCAAAACTACTAGACTGAGGCAAAATCCGGTTTTTCTCTACGATCCCGCCCCCAATTCCTGTCGAAAAGGTTAAAAACACCGTCCTGCCCGCCAGCCGATACCCCTCAAACAATGCCCCCAAATTGCCATCATTTTCCACCCAAACTGGACAATTGAATAAATTTTTTATTGGGGTCAAAATATTAAAATCGCCCCAAGCACGGTTCCCGAGCCGGACTGTATAATTTTTTTGTACAACTCCCGGCACCGCCACTGCTACCGCCAAAATCTTCCGTTTTCTAAAGCCCTCCAGCACTCCCAAAAGATCACGCAGAAAAGTCTTATCACCTTGTGCCGTCTTAAATTTTACCCGCTTCACAATCCGCCCCCGCCTAGAAAACAGCGCCACTAAAGTTTTGGTTCCTCCGATATCAATCCCAAGATACATATCTTGATTATATCATATAAATTTGATATAATAATCAGTATTCGGGTCCATTCAAAAATTCCGACCGAACCGTCAAATAGAGTTAGTAAAAATCACAAAAACCTCTATTGATCCGCGAAACGGGGAACAAATCCGTCGGAACTCCTGAATGGATCTGAAGGAAGGAATAAATTTAATCATGGCAACAGCCAAAAAATATACTATGGACGAGCTTCTCGCCGAAAATACGGAAGCCGCCAAAAAAATCATCACCGGCGATACTATTAAAGGCACGGTGTTATCTGTTAAAAAACACGAGATTCTCGTGGACCTTGGGGCGCAAGGTATCGGGCTAGTTCCGCGACGCGAAGTTTCGTTTGCGCGCACGCTAGAGGTCGGCAACGAAGTTACCGCTTCGGTCGTCGACGCCGAGATGAAAGACGGTTATGTCTTGCTTTCGCTTCGCAAAGCCGTCAAAGACAAAGGTTGGGATGAAATCCAAGCCAAACTCGACAACAGCGAAATCGTCGAGGTTACGCCGTCCGACGCTAACCGAGGCGGTCTATTGGTCGAATACGAAGGTATCCGCGGTTTTATGCCAGTTTCGCAACTTTCCGCCGAGCACTATCCTCGAGTTGGTAGCGCCGACAAAGACGAAATTTTGCAACGCCTGAATTCTCTCGTCGGTAAACCGATCAAAGCTCGCATTTTGGACGCTAACAAGAAAGAAAACAAGCTGATTTTCTCTGAAAAAGAAGCTATCAAAGACGGTTTAGCAGAGCGCTTTTCAAAACTCAACGTTGGCGACACGATCAAAGGCGTTGTCACTGGCGTGGTCGATTTCGGCGTCTTTGTCAATGTTGACGGTATTGAGGGGCTAATTCACATCTCAGAGATCTCTTGGGAACGTGTTAATAACCCATCTGACTATGTCAAGGTTGGCGACAATATCGAAGCCAAAATCATTGCCATTGACAAGGAACGCCTCTCGCTCTCGATGAAGCAATTAGTCGAAGACCCGTGGATTTCCGAAGTCGAAGGCTTGAAAAAAGGCTCGAAAGTCGAAGGTACCATCACTCGGATTACCCCGTTCGGTGCTTTTGTCCAAATCAGCCCAGCCGTAGAAGCTTTAGTTCACGTCTCGGAACTTGGCGAAGGTTCAGATGTCAATCCTGAAAAAATCTTCACTTTGAACGAACGCAAGAACTTCAAAGTGCTGGACATTGATAAAGAAGGACGCAAAATCTCCCTCTCTATCACCAAATAATGCAAAAATAGCCCTTCGGGGCTATTTCTATGGTATAATTAAGCTTATGAAAAAGAAAACTACCCCTGAAAAACCGTGGTATGAATACTACGAGAGCGAAGGTTTGTCTACACAATTAGAGTTTCCGGATTGTTCGATGGTGGACATGGTGATGCAATCGGCTGAAAAATGGCCCGATAACACCGCCTATGTCTATTATGGCCACAAAGTAACATACAAAAATTTCGTCAAAAAAATCGAAAAAACCGCTCGCGCCCTCAAAAATTACGGTGTCAAAGAAGGCGACCGCGTAACGATTTGTATGCCCAACACCCCAGAGGGTATTACCATGGTTTATGCCGTCAATATGGTCGGCGCTATCTGCAACATGGTACATCCACTATCTTCCGAAAAAGAACTCGAATATTACATCAAAATCGCCGATTCCAAATATGTATTGGTTATCGACGCCGTTTTTGACAAAATCTACAAACTCCGCGACGTTGCTCAACTAGAGCGAATTATCGTAGTTCGCCCCTCGGACGGGCTTGGTTTTCTCAAGAAAAAGCTCTATTCCGCGGTTCACGTCAAAAAAGTGCGCCTGCCATCAAACGACAGCCGAGTCGTCCTCTGGGAAGATTTTATCGCCAACAGCTTCTTCTATCAGGGAAATTATCACGAAGAACGTGGCGGTGCAGACCCAGCAGTAATTATGTACTCTGGCGGCACCACTGGCGCCCCAAAAGCTGTTATGTTGTCTAACCTCAACATCAACGCCGAATCCCTTTGCGACGGCACCGTCATTCGCCAAATCACCCCTGGCGCGACTGTTCTCTCGATTCTGCCTCTGTTCCATTGCTTCGGTCTCGGCGTCTGCATTCATACGCCTCTTTGTCGAGGCATGGGCTGTATCTTGATTCCGGCCTTTTCACACAAACAATTTGCCGAAATCATCAAGAAAAATGAGCCCAATTTCATCGTTGGCGTCCCGACACTATTCGAGGCACTAATCAACACCAAATTAAAACCAGGCGATCTCTCCTCTGTTACGGCAGTCATTTGCGGTGGCGACGCCCTAACTCAGACCCTGCGCGACAAAGTCAACGAATTCCTGTCCGAACACGGCTCTAGCGCTAAAATCCGTGTCGGTTATGGTCTCACCGAAGGTTCTGGCGCAGTCTGTTTGTCTCCTGAAAATTCATTCAAGGATGGCATTATTGGCGCGCCTCTCCCCGGTACAGACTTCAAAATCGTCAAAAACGACACCTTTAAAGAGCTTCCGGTCGGCGCAAGCGGAGAAATTTGCATCTCTGGTCCGCTAGTGATGATGGGCTATCTCGGCGACGATGCCGAAACTGCTCAGACTCTCCGTGTCCACGAAGACGGCAAGCTTTGGCTCCACACCGGTGATATTGGTTATCTCGGCGACGACGGTTTGATTTACTTCGCTCAACGCCTCAAACGCATCATTATCTCGAGTGGCTACAATATCTACCCTACGCACCTCGAGTCCATCATCAACTCCCACGAAGGCGTCCTCACCTCGACAGTCATCGGCATTGATCACCCCTATAAAGGACAAGTCCCGAAGGCATTCGTCGTCCTTAAAACCGGCTACAAGGCTAGCAAAAAAGTCGAACGCGAAATCCGCGGCCTGCTCGAACGCAACGTCCCGATTTACGCTCTCCCTGTCGCCTATGAATTCCGCGACAAGCTCCCACAAACCAAGGTCGGCAAAGTCGCCTTCCGCGAACTAGAAAAAGAAGAACAAGCCAAAAATAACTAATTTTTTGCAAACTACTACCTTAAACGCGCTGATTTTAGAATTTTTGTGCCAAAAATAGCAAAAACTCCTAGGATGCTAATCCTATCGCCACCGATAATAATTCAGTCTCACTCGTAAACGCAATTTTACCGATTTTTTTGCCAAAAATCGGTTTTTCCGCCACTCAGGGAAGTATTGTTGCAACATTTTTCGTGCTTGCGAAAATCCTACTCGCCCCTCGCGAAATGCTCCAAAATCTTTTGCCGAATCAATCAATAAGTTCCAGATGAAAAACCATTCCAGTTCATCATGGAATTCATTCACTGCCGACGCCCCGAGCGATTTTTCACGCGACATCTCTGGCGTTGCCATTTGCGTAGTTGCGTCTGTCGGTACCTGTTCAAATCTCTGATATAGTCCCTCCAGCGCCGGAAAAATATCAAAAATATGCGGATTAAACTCGGATTTGTGCAGTACCGACCCCGCATTTTGATAATAAAGATATAACGGCTCGTCTACGCTCGCGAAACGATCAGTATACAAAATCAGGGAAGAAATCAACTCCATATCTTCGTGAATTATCCCCTCACGAAAAGAAAAACCGTGCTCTTGCCACCATGCTCGCCGAATCAAAAATTGCCACGGTCCCGCCCCATAACGCACAAACCTACTCTTAAAATCCGGCTCATCCGCCCGCACTGCCGAAAGATAATCTCGGTGCCCGTCGGCATAAATCCGCTCCGCTCCCATCATCACTAAATCCGCCACTTCTAGGGCTATTTTTTTACCCACATCCGCTCTAGCGTTCGGCTCCGCGCTCTTATTCGCCCCTGTTTCGACTTGACACCTAGCTCCACGAGCCTCGGCAATCAATTTTGCAATCGCCTTTTCCGTAATTGCATCATCCGCATCAATAAACCACACAAACTCCCCGCGCGCCTTCGCAAAACCAAAATTTCGCGCCGCGCTCGCCCCTGTTTTTTTCACACGAAAAAACCTTTAATTTTACGTTAACGCCAGCTTTTTTCAGAGCTTCTGCCTCTTTTCGCCACTTATCTGCCACTAGGAGCGTCTTGTCCCCCGAACCGTTGTCTATGACCAGTATTTCTGAAACCACCCTGGTAGCGCCCGTGAGACCCCGAGTATCCACGATATCTCCAGCACCCCCAGCCTCCCTAGCCCCCTCAGAGCCACCACTAGTCAAAGACACAGCTCCAAGCACCGATTTTAGGCACCTGCCCAAATATTTTTCTGCATTAAAAGCTGGAATTATAATCGAAAGGTCTATTTTGCGCTCGCTATCCATGATATAATCATACCATGTTTATAAAAATCCTTATCGTTTTTCTCATTTCCATGGTGCCCTTAATCGAACTTCGGGGCGCTATCCCTGTCGCCGTCGCCATGAATCTCGGCCTGCCCGAATGGCTCATCCTTCTCGTCGCCATTATCGGTAATATTGTGCCCGTGCCTTTTATCTATCTATTTGCTCGCAAAATCCTCGAATGGGGAAGCAAATGCAAACTAAAAACTTTCCAAAAGTTCTGCAATTTTTGCCTCAAAAGGGGTCAAAAAGGCGGTGAAAAGTTATTAAAAAACACCCGTGGCGGCGTTTTCTGGGCATTATTTGTCTTTGTCGCTATCCCGCTCCCCGGCACCGGCGCCTGGACCGGCGCTTTGGCGGCTAGCATTCTAAATCTCGACTTCAAGAAAGCCGTGCTCGCTATCTCCGCCGGCGTCGTCGTGGCGGGTCTCATCATGCTCCTCGCCTCGCTCGGATTATTCAATGGTATTCTCGGCATCTAATATTTTCCGAGCCGAGCAACCTCTAGCGCCCTCTGTCTAAAACCCACTAACCCACAACTCCCCAGAAATGAAAATGGCCGCCCGAAAGGCGACCATATGATGAAAAATGGAAGCTATCCGTTGGCGCTAGCGCCAACCTCAGTACCGAAAAATGTCTCAGCATCGATGAGTTCAACGTTGAAAGTCCATTCGATAACTAAAATCTTAGCTATCAAGAGAGCAATTCGCCGTCTTTGACAATAATCATAAAGTCTTATAATCGGTAGCGCAACACCAATCGCAATTAGCGACCCTAAGACTAGACCCGTCATCGCCATTAGTATCATAATCAATATGCCTCGGTTCCCAGCTCTCCAAGCCAAAACCGGAAACAACACCGCCCCGCCAATCTCCATGACCATGAGAAACACAAACGTCCATAGGACGATTGCGCATTCGCCGTCGTCATTTAGATTTTGGCGCAGTTCGTAGAGCATTCCGACTTGGTCGACTTCTTCTAGCCCATCAGCCCGTTTTATAAGATGTCGCTTTCTTGCCCTAGTGGAGTTCAATAGCTCGTCCTGGGCATTTACCGCAATCTTATCAAGCCAATTTCGCTCTTTTGCCGTCAGCGTGCGCTCGCCGAACTTCAGATACCTGTAATACTGAGCCCCCAACTCTCCGAAATAAGCATCCACATTCACCCCTCCTTTCATTGTAAAGTGCACTTGTGTCCAACCACCTCTCTATTATAACAGATACGGGAAAATTTCTCAAGATGTCGCCTCTAGCTCTGCTAGATTTCTTAAGTCCCACCCCCCAATTTTGTCACCAGCCTCAAAACCCCTCTTCTCCAGAGAGTGATAGGTATGCTATAATATAACTATGAAAGCCATTCTGTTTGACTTTGACGGTGTACTCGCCGACAGCGAAGAGTTGTACGACGCGGTCGAGAACGAACTCTTTGCAAAACTGGTACCGGGTTGGCAACGCGATTTTTCTGAGGAAATTATCGGTCTAGACCCGCACAGCACGTTTTTGTTGCTAAAAAATAAACACGCTCTAAATATTTCTGAGGACGAGTTTCGTCACGAATATGACAAGAATTTCCCGATGGTTTACAATGCCGCACAATTAACCAGGCAGGCGCTAGCAATGCTAAACTATGGCGCTACACACGATGTGCGTATGAGTATTGTCTCCTCGACCCCTAGCGAACATATCGTGCAATTTTTACAGAAAAACCATATTCGACATTTTATCGAGGAAGTTTTCTCCTCAGCCGACTTAAAAATTCCCAGCAAACCCGCTCCCGACCCCTATAATTTTGCTGTCAAAAAACTAAACTTGGACAAAAGTTCCACCATCGTCGTCGAAGACTCGTTTGCCGGCACTTCCGCTGCCCGCGCCGCCGGTCTGTTCACCGTCGGCTACAATACTGTTAATCCCGCATGTCCTTGCAATCTGCGTTTAACCGACAATGACAATGTCGCCACCGTTTTCGCTCAAACCCCTCAGAGCTAACGTCCACTAGTATTCTAAAATCGTCTAAATGGCTCCCCCGGCCAGACTCGCACCGAAGGTCCGACGTCTGCCCCTTTTTGACGTTTTTTCATAAAAAAATGGCTCCCCCGGCCAGACTCGCACCGAAGGTCCGACGTCTGCCCCTTTTTGACGTTTTTTCATAAAAAAATGGCTCCCCCGGCCAGACTCGCACCGAAGGTCCGACGTCTGCCCCTTTTTGACGTTTTTTCATAAAAAAATGGCTCCCCCGGCCAGACTCGAACTGGCAACCTCGAAGTTAACAGCTTCTTGCTCCACCATTGAGCTACAGGGGAATAACCAAATTTTCCACCGCACTAGTGTGCGATATATCTATTATAGCATATTTTTTAAAAATGTGATAAAATTAAAGGAGTTATATTATTTTTTAGCGCAGAAAGGGGCTTTTCGTGGAAGAAAAAACTATACAGATCGCTGGTTCTATTACTGTTGACGAGCTCTCGCAGGCGCTCGGCCTTTCGGTGACCGAACTAATCGGCACGCTGTTCAAAAACGGCATTGTTGCGACGATTAACCAACGCCTAGATTTTGAGACCGCAAGCATTATTATCGACGAGTTGGGGCTAGAAAACGTCAAACTTGAGCGCAAAAACACCTCGACCAAAACTTCGCATCTTCATCGCGAGCTTTCCGACCACGCCACCGAGCGTCCGCCAGTCGTCGCCGTGATGGGTCATGTTGACCACGGCAAAACCACCCTTCTCGACACTCTCCTCAACAAAAAGACCGTTGAGGGCGAAGCCGGCGGTATCACTCAACATATTTCCGCCTATCAGCTAAACCACGACGGCCGGTTGATCACTTTTCTCGACACCCCTGGCCACGAAGCTTTTGCCGCTATTCGCCAGCACGGTGCCATGTTGACCGATATCGTCGTTATCGTGGTCGCCGCCGATGACGGCGTCAAACCCCAGACTGTCGAGGCGATCAATTTTGCCAAAACCGCTAACGCCAAAATCATCGTCGCAATCAATAAAATCGATCGCGAAGGCGCCGATATCGACCGCACCAAAGCCGACCTATCTAACCATGGTCTTCAACCCGAAGAATGGGGTGGCGATATCACCATGGTCCCAATTTCCGCCAAAATGAACCAAAACCTCGACCAACTACTCGACATGATTTTGCTGACTGCCGATATCGAAGAACTCAAAGCCGACACCGATATCCCGTCCGAGGGGCTTGTGATCGAATCACATATGGAAACCGGCAAAGGCTCGGTTGTTAACTTGCTCGTCACTGGCGGAGAACTTAAAACCGGCGAATTTATCGTTGCCGGCTCAACTTACGGCAAAATTCGCACTATGCTAGACTGGAAAGGTAAGCCCAAGGGCAAAGCTACTCCGTCCACCCCTGTCACGGTGACCGGTTTCAAAGAACTTCCGAACTTCGGTGACCGCTTTATCGAAGTCAAAGACGAAAAAACCGCTCGCAAAATGGCGCTTCTTAATGCTCAGGCCGCTGCCGACGAGTCCGCTTCCGCCAACGTCACCTCGACCGACCTGCTCCGCATGATGAATGTCGCCGACAACTCCAAAATTTTCAACGTTATCGTCAAAGGCGACGTGCTCGGCTCTGTCACCTCTGTTGTGGATAGCCTTAAACTTATCGACACCGGTGGCGAAATCACCTTAAATATTGTTCATACTGGCGTTGGCGATATCAACGAAAACGATATCTACATGGCAGCCGGCGGCAATACCGTGATTTACGGTTTCAATGTCAATGTCCCGATCAACATCTCTAAAATGGCCGCTCGCGATGGCGTCCCTGTGCGGATTTACCGAGTGATTTACGAACTTATCGACGACGTCAAGCATGAAATGGAGCAACTCCTAGACGCCGAAATTATCGAAGAGGACAAGGGCGAGATGAAGGTCCTCGGTGTCTTCCGCACCGAAAAAACCAGCATCATCGCCGGTGGGGAAGTTCTAAAAGGCGATGTCCGGGCCGACTATTTGGCGCGTGTTGTGCGCGACAAGCAATATATCGGCGAAGTCAAAGTCGTCAGCGTTCAAAAAGAAAAAATGGCTGTCGACAATCTTGCCGCCGGCGAAACCGGTGGTCTCGCCCTCTCGACCGAACACAAAATCGAACTCCAAATCGGCGATCGTCTCAAATTCTTCACCCGCGAAACCAAAGCCAAAAAACTCTAGCCACCTCAGTAAAAGTGTACATAAAGTATACATATTCGCTAATACGTATACCTCACACACAGAACAGCCCCACTGGCAGAAATAATGTGTTATAATAACCACAAGGAGTATCAACATGAATTTTGACGAAAAGTTTTTACAAGAAATGGGGCTTCAGGCGATGCCAGAGGGCGAAAAGCAGAAATTTTTAGATTACATTCAAGAAGAGCTCGAAGTCCGCATCGGCGAACGCATTTCTCGGGGCTTGACCGAAGCGCAACTTAACGAATTCGACCAAATCATTGACCAAACCGAGACCAGAAAATGGCTCGAGCAAAATCGCCCCGATTACCGCGAAATCGTCACTCGCACTATCGAAGAAATGAAATCCGAAATCCGTGCCAACCGCGCCCGCCTCGTCGGCGCTTAGCCTTGCTTCCCGTATCCATTTACAAAACTCTTCGCGTCCATCGCCTTGCGCCCCTCGGGCTGTAATCTGTCAATCACTAAATTTTGCCCATCCACGCACAGCAAAGAAAGCACCGCCGTCTCACCCACCTTCGCTATATGCGCCTCTAAAACGATACAGGAAACGCCAAAAAACGCATATTTCGCTTTCGGAAAGCCGGAAAAAGCCACAATTTTACGCAAAGTTTTCTCCGCCGTATCTGTTTCTGGCGCAAGAAGCGACATCGTTTTATCCAATTTTCCACAAAAAGTCGCGCGCGCCTCATCCTGAGGCTTAGGCTCCGGCAAATCACAAAGATGCCGAACCACCCACTCCGCCCCTGTTTCCGCAAGAGCCGTATAAACCGCATTTTTCTCCGGCACTATCCCCGAAATTAGCTCCGAACCCGTCGCTTTTTCAATTTCCGCCCCTGTTAAAGTCTTCTGAAAATAAACCGGCCCCGCGTCCATCGCCTTTGCGAGTTTTATCACCGACACCGAAAACTCCGTCGCCCCGTCCAAAATCGCACTCTCAATCGGCGACGCCCCCCGATACTCCGGCAACAGGGAAGGGTGAATGTTCAAAATCCCCTCCGGCTCAAAAACCTCCAAAACCGAGCTAGGAATTAGCACCCCAAACGACGCCAGCACCCCTATCGCCGCCGGTTTTTCTCTCTTCAATTCCACTGCACGCGCTAAATCCTCTCGCGTCCGCGCGCGAAAAATCACTTGGCACTCTCGCTCCAAGACTGCTAATGCTTTTTCCGCTAGCAGTCCATTCCCGAAGAAGATTGCCTCTGTCATTCTTCTCCCCACAACTCCGTGTTCTCCAAAATCTCACTCTCAAAATCCACCGGCAAAAGCTCCCCCTTGTCATCCATCCGATAAAACGCATCTTTCTCATTTTTAATATGGTCAATAAACAAAACCCCATCCAAATGATCAATTTCGTGTAGCAACGTCCGCGCCAGCTCCCCCGACGCCTTAATCCGCACCTCTGTCCCGTCTTCGAGTTTCGCCTTTACTTTTACTTTCGAAGCTCGTGGTACCTTGCCATAAATCGCCGGCACCGACAAGCACCCCTCAAAATCGCGGATAACTTTGCCGTCCGCCCGAATTACCTCGGGATTAATCAACGCCGTAAAAGTCCCGTTTTTCTTGTCTTCCATATCATCGCGAATGATAATAATCCGCTTATTCACCCCAATTTGAGGCGCCGCCATCGCCGCCGACAGCTCGAACGGATGCTCTTTTTCCCAGTCCAGTGACAATTTTCGCATCGCTTCAATCACCTTCAAAATCTCCTCGTCAATGACGCGCACTTTCTCAGACACTTCCCGTAGCCTCGGGTCAGGGGTGGTGATAATTTTCATATCTTGATTATACCACAAAATTCAATAAAGAGATACCGGCTCCAAAAACCGAACATCATAACTCGAGAACCCCAAAACTACCCTACAACAAGCTCGGCGGGTCCAGCGACACCTTAAAATTTTTATCTAGCCCATCGCAAATCTGCGTTAGTTTTGCCCGCGACCGCGTCCGTACTACCAGTTGCCACGTAAATCCTCGCGCCGTTCGCTCGTGGAACGCCGGCTGGGGCGGGGAAACCTTCAGCTCCGGGTCCGAACTTAATTTTCGCACCAATTCCCGCACTTTTCGCACCACCACCGCCTCTGTTTTCATCGTGATTTCGAGTTTCATCACGAACCGAAACGGCGGAAATCCCGCTTTCTGTCGCCGCTGAATTTCATATTGATAAAACCCCTGATAATCACCCTGTGCCGCAAACCTCAGCACCGGGTGTTCCGGCCGAAAAGTCTGGATTAGCACTTCCGCCGTCTCTAAATGCCCCCGTCCAACTCGCCCTATTACTTGAGTTAATAACTGAAAAGTTCGTTCCTCGGCCGAAAAATCCGGCAACGCCATCCCCGCATCCGCCTGTACCACCCCAACAGTTGCAAGCTTCGGTAGGTCCAGCCCCTTGGCCACCACCTGCGTCCCGATTAAAATATCCACCTCACCATCTCTCACCTCTGTAAACATCGCCTCTAGTCCCTCACCTTTTTTATTATCCGCGTCAAATCGTTGCACCCGCGCCTTCGGGAACAATTTTTTCATCTCCGTCTCTAGTAGCTTCGTCCCAAACCCCTTATGCATAATCCCCGGATGCCCACATTTCGGACAGCTCGTCGGCACATTCATCTCGAATCCACAAGTATGACACCGCAAAGTATAACTATCCGTGTGCAAAGTCAGCGGCAAAAAACAATGCGGGCAAAGAAGTTCCTCGCCACACTTTTCACAAATCGTCAGCGGCGCCGACCCCCGTCGGTTATGAAAAATCAGCGTTTGCCGCCCCTGTTCCAGATTTTGCTGAATTTTATCAAGCAAACTATCACAAAAATACCGATTTTTCCGAAAATCAGCCCGCTCTTTAAAATCCACAATTTTCACTTCCGCCGCCCGCGCCTCTTGCTTAGCTTTTTGAGTCAGCTCCACCACCGACCCCTGTCTAGACGCCAAATAATAGTCCTCGATACTGGGCGTCGCCGACCCGAGAACACAGTCAATTTTCAGTTCCCTTGCCATCGCACTCGCCACTCGCACCGCCGAATATTTAGGGGTGTTTTCTTGGTAATAACTCGTCTCATGCTCCTCGTCAATAATAATCAGCCCCAAATTCGCAAGCGGTGCAAACAACGCCGACCTCGGCCCTAGCACGATTTTTGGTTCCTCGGACAACAGGAGGGAATTAAAAATCAGATGTCGCTCCGCCTCAGTCTGTTTTGAGTGAATTAACACCACATTTTCTCCAAACACCCGCCGAAACACCTGCACCAATTGTCCCGTCAAAGCGATCTCCGGCACCAAAACGACAGTCGATTTTTGCCGTCTAGACGCGTCTAGCGCCATTTTAAGGTAGATGTTCGTTTTACCACTACCAGTAACGCCAAACAGCAGTTTCGTCGCACTACGGGCCTGCTGGAGGCCTTTCAGGGCATTTTTTTGGGCAATATTAAGTGGAATATCGGCCTTTGATTTATCATGGACGGGTGGTATCGCCGGAGGGGACAATTGAACTAGGGTAGAATGCTTGTGGACATTCCGAGCGGGCGACGTCTGTGGAAGGGTTCCCACGAAGCTCGCAGGAGCGTTAGCTCCGAGAGGACGTCGTGGGAGGGAAACAGACGGCAGGACCCGCTCGGCATTAATTCCGAACATTTGTTCGGTTTTTGCTCCGCGCCTCTGTTTCTCGACCCCTTTGGGCAAAATCAACCCCACCCCCGCCCCACTCGGCACACAATAATATTCGTGAATAAATTTCACCGCCACAAGCAGCTGCCTCGGCAACGGCTTTGAATACAAAATTTTCGCAATCGGCTTAGTCTCAAAATCCGGTTGAGCAACTTTTTTCACTACCACCCCCGGCACAGTCCGTCGCCCTACCGGCACCAACACCACCGTCCCTGGTGCCAACACTTCAGTTCCTAGTCCAGCATACGTCAACGCTTCCATTCGCCCCTCCGGTATCACCTCATAATACATGCTCTCATTATAGCACGTTTTCGCTATCTCAACCCCCGCGCCCCAAACCGTTGTAAAAATTACCCCAAATCCCACAATCCGTGCTATAATAAGAGAAGTTAAGTGAGGTAATATGCTAGACATTTTCGTTACATCAAGGGTGCGTCGCAAAATTATCGTCGTTTTTGCCAAATATCCCGATTTCAAAACCCACGTCCGCGGGCTGGCAAAGCTCATCAAAGAGGACCCTGGCAACATCCAAAGAGAACTAAACCGCATGGTGGACGGCAAATTTCTCCTTGTCACCAAAAAAGGCAAAACCAAAATCTACCAAACCAACAAACAATTCCCAATCCTAAAAGAGCTCCAAAGTATCGTCATTAAGAGTCAAAAAAAGAACAAACCCAGCAAAACTATCGGCTAAACACACAAATAACAGGGAAACAAAATGAACAAAATTTTTACTCAGCTCATTAAAAAACGCGGTCTCACCCCCGACTTTTTGGAACCAAAATACGAAAATCTCACCGACCCCTTCGAGCTCCCTGACATGGAAAAAGCCGTCGCCCGCATTAAAACCGCCATTAAAAACTCCGAAAAAATCCTCATTTACGGCGATTACGACGTGGACGGCGTTACCGCTAGTACTGTCATGGAACAAACTCTAAAATTCGCCGGCGTTAAACCCGAAAATATCAACATTATGCTCCCCGACCGTTTCGCTGACGGCTATGGTATGAGTCCACGTCTCATCACCCGTGCTAAAGATACCAACACCACCCTCGTCATCACCGTCGACTGTGGCTCACGCAACCACGCTATCGTTGAAGAGCTAAACACGCTCAAAATCGACAGTATAATCACCGATCACCACGAAACCGAAGATACTCTCCCTGATGCTATTGCGATTTTAAACCCCAAACGGCGCGACGCCCCCTGTGAAAAACTAAACAATTTGGCTGGCGTCGGCGTAGCGTTTAAACTCGCCGAAGCACTCGTCAAAGCAGGTCTCATCAAAAACGGTCTAGAAAAATGGTTGCTCGATCTCGTCCTCATCGGTACCATTTGCGACAGCATGACCCTAACCGGCGAAAACCGCATTCTCTGTTATTTCGGCATGAAAGTCCTAGCCAAAACTCGTCGCCCCGGTCTCCTAGAAATCTGCAAAATAGCCAAGGTTAAGGAAATCAATTCCGAAACTATCGGTTTTGGTATCGGCCCGCGCCTTAACGCTGCCGGTCGCCTCAAAACCGCCGAAATTGCACTCAACCTCTTACGCACCAGCTCCCACGCAGAAGCAGCCAAACTAGCCAAAAAAGTCGAAGATTTAAATCGTGAGCGCAAAACCGCCCAAGACCAAGCCATGCAAGAGATAGAACAACACGAACCTGGCGAAAAAACCTCGGTGATTATCGAAACCGGTCCTTGGCACGAGGGCGTAATCGGCGTCGTAGCTGGGCGTTTGGTCGAGAAATACCACAAGCCCGCATTTGTCCTAACCGAAGTTTCTAACGGTATTTATAAGGGGTCGGGACGCAGTTTTGGCGACTTTAATCTCGCCGAGGCTTTGAATTATGCCAAAGAAGCCATCATTAGCGGTGGTGGTCATGCCGGCGCAGCCGGAGTTAAAGTCGCAGAGAAAGACCTCTACGCTTTTCGTGAAAAAATCAACGCCTATTACGACAGTCTAAATCTCAAAAACCAAGCCAAATATCTCAAATTCACCCCAGATTTAGCCCTTAGTGACCTCGCCGACATCGACCTCGACCTCATCACCGAGCTTAGCACCCTTGAGCCTTTCGGGCAAGGGAACGAAGAGCCAATTTTTCTGCTCGAAGACTTCAAAATCAACCAAGTTATCCTGCTCGGTGCCAACAAAAACCACCTCCGCATCGATTTTGCCGATAATGAAGGCCGAACCATTAAAACCATCGCCTTTTTCGCCCCCGAAAACTGGCTCAAACTCACCTCTGACGACCACGTCTCGGCACTCATCAAATTAGTCAAAAACGAGTTCGCCGGCATCCAGACCGCCGAAGCTCGCATTGTCGACCTTTCTGTGTTATAATATAGCCATGAAAAAAGTTATTTTGAAGGCTAAATTAAAAAGTCGCGATAGTTTTGAGGACAAACTTTCCGATATCGACCTAGATTTTTCCGCAATTTATTGGCAACACGACCGAGTCTACGTCCCTAAAAACTACCAACCGCACGCCAATTTTCCGCGTCTTGTCATGCGCACCGAAATCAAAGCCGTCGACAGACCCGCGAAATACTACTTTATTCTAAAACGCCACATCGAAGATTCCGGTGTCGACATTGTCGAAACCACCGAGGTTAAAGATTACGAAAAACTGGTAAACATTATTATGCAACTTGGGTTTAAGCTGATGAAAGAAGTCTCTCGCCGTCGCCAAACATTGATCATGGGCGAGGGAACTAAAATCCACCTCGACAAAATCGACGCCCTCCCCGGCTATTACGCCAAAATCGAATCCGAACTCGGCCCAGACGACTCCGTCGTCGAAGCCAGAACCGACCTCGAAAAAACTTTCGAAACCCTTGGCGAAGCCAACTTCGTTAAAGACGCCTACTTTGAATTGTAGCTCTCTCATCAAAAGCGCTTATTTTTGAACTATAAAGCTCTTTTTGGTTGCATAAAAAGGCTGAAAATTTGGGATATTACCCTCTAGGTGGCTCTCCATCCGGCTCACCGAGCAACTTTTTCGACTTAATCTCGTATCGTCGCCCATTTACCGGCGAAACATAATAATCTTCGTTCAACAAATTTACAAACATGGTTAAATCTTTATCATCCATAATAATAATCGACCCATCATCGTCCGTCATCAGCTCTAGTTGCATCTCATCCGCATAATCCAACAATTTTTCTTGGGGCATCTCCTCGGCAATGTCCATCGCCTGCACTTTTTTCAAAATCGGCTTTTTGTCAGCGAGCAAAGCGTCCAGCGTCAGCCCCTCCGCAAATGACAATTTATATTTTTCACACAATTCCTTCGCTTTCGCCTCAGCAATCACCTGCGACTTGTAATCGTATTGAAACAAATTCTCGAATTTCGCCTGATTAAACACGATAATCGTCTTGTCCACAATCGCCACTTGGTTGTCTTCCGGCATTTTTAGCGCAATTTCCGCCGAAAACGGTTCAAAACTCTCGCCATTAATCTCCCAAGACGTCGCACCCTTAAGCGCCGACGACGCTGGCAGTAGTTTCGCGATATAAAAAGTTTTCGTCCCGTCCTCGCCGCCCGGATAGGTAAACTTCGCAATAATCCCCTTCACCTTCTTAAAATCGTACTCATTTTCCGAAAAATAATCAATGTCTTTATACTCATTTTCAATCAAATGAATCAAAGTCTCCGCCCGCCCGACTTTCGACAGGGAAGTTTTATAAATCACCTTTTCCTCACCGTCCGCCTTCTCATATTCTCGGCATTCCAACCCCTTTTCCGCCTCCTCGTTCACAAAATTCGCCGCCTCTTGCATAAACATCGCCTTCACCGCCCCTGTCAGCTTGTCCGAATACTTAATCTTAAATGGTGTATAGTTTTTATTAAATAAAAACAACTCCGCGGAAACATTATTTTTTACCTCGTCAATCTCGTTCGCCCAGAGAAACACATCAAATTCTTCCATTTTTACCTCTCTTATCTTTTACCCATTATACCACATCCTATGCAGTATTTTGCAATCAGAAATGCCTTTTGAGGACCGTAAGCTTGGCCGAACGGCCTTGAGTGTGTCCGAAAAAGGCATTTTGATTGCCCTACGGGCTATTCTTCAAGTGTTCGGTTATTAAACCACATTTTCGGCAATTTTCAACGCGCTTTGTTCGGTAAATTAACAGGGAAGTTTTCCACAATTGTTGAAAACTAAAAAGTACAAAAAAGTCCAAAAAAGCTCTTGCTAAAATTTAAAAAATATCATAAACTAATGTTAAGCGAATACAACAACAAAAACGCGAAACAAAAGCACATTAACAAAGTTTGAGACCGACCAACTAGGAGCTTTGGCGCGCATTAAAACTTAAGCGAGATGCGACAAAACAATCGCGCGCACCTTCCTCAAAACACACCTCCCAATAAAAACTCTATGGTCTATCACACAATAAGTCTCTCAACGGCTACGATCAAGCATCGTGGTGGCTCTATTGTGCTAAACAAAAAATAAAGCAAACACAAACCCGCCTCAGTTTCTAGTTGAACGGTCTCAAACGAACAAAAACAGTGTATAATATACACATGGAGAAACTACATATCCCAGTGTTATTATCAGAAGTCCTAGCGGGGCTCGAACCAAAACCCGGCGAAAGTTATCTTGACTTAACCGCAGGTTATGGTGGGCACGCTAGCGAAATTTTGGCTGTGACACAGAATTATAAAGATTCTTGTCTGGTTGATCGCGACGAATTTGCTATTGAATATTTGAAACAGCATTTTCCGTCCGCAATCAGCCTGAAACATACGGATTTTTATAGTGCAGTGCTGCAACTTTTCGAGTGTGGAGCGACTTTTGATTTAATTCTCGCGGATTTTGGAGTTTCTTCTCCGCAACTAGACATGGCCGAGCGTGGCTTTTCGTTCAAAAACGACGCCCCTCTGGACATGCGGATGGATCGCAGGCAGGGAAGAACCGCCGCCGACATCATCAACAAAGCTAGCGAACGGGAACTAGCCGAAATTTTCATTAACTTCGGCGAAGAAAAGCCCGGACGCGCCAAGATGTTGGCTCGCGAAATCGTTCATCACCGCCCGCTAAACACCACTAGCGAACTCGCGGATTTAATCAAATCCAAATCTCGCTATTCACACATCCATCCCGCCACCAAGGTCTTCCAAGCGGTCCGCATCGCAGTCAACAACGAGCTCGGCGAAATCGAACAGACTCTCCCCTTGCTCCCCAAACTGCTAAATAAAAACGGCCGACTCGGAATCATTACCTTCCACAGTCTAGAAGACCGGTTAGTCAAGGACTACTTCAAAGCGGCCACCAGCCTCGGCGAAGAATCCCCCTTGGAACTAATCAACAAAAAGCCTATCGTTGCGGAGAGTGAGGAGTTAGTTATCAACCCGCGATCGCGCAGCGCTAAATTGCGCCTGGCTCGGAAGCGGAATTGATAAAAATAAAAACATAAAACAAAAAAAGGAGGCAAAATGCCAAAACAAATCGTAGTTGCGAACAAATCCCGCAAGCAAATCGTGAAAGTTCATTTCCGCTAGGGAGGAGAGCTACCGAACATTGCGATTCGAGAGCACTTGCGACAACGGGAGCAAACTTCGAAGCGAGCCCTGTAACGACAGGCGCGAGCGAGAAGGCTCGAGAATGCAATGTGCGGTAGCACCACGTCAAACGAACTTTACAAACACATGGGCTGATAAAGCCTACCAACAAGAGTTTTCACAGAGAGTGTGAAGTGTATGACCTTCCCGGAACGACCCCGATTAGTCACTTATAGCTCTGCTAATCGGCGGTCTCCGGACTAAGTTAAAAAACTAAGTCAAAAAGGTCAAAAATCAAAAAAATAAAAACAAACAACCAGCGAGGAAAAATAAAAAAATGTTCAATCAAACTTACACCACCCGGCGTGGTGCCACGATTACCACGAGCTTCGCGCGCAATCGCAACACCGTTCGCCATACCCGCCGTAGTCTCGGCTCAATCTCTCAAATCGTCATTGTCGGCATGCTGACTTTAGTTTTTGGTCTGATTTACGTCGCCGAAGGCACCAAGGCTACCAGTTTTGATTACGAACTTTCCTCTGTCGAATCTGAAATTACTGAAATGACCGCCGAAAAAGAAGATTTAGCGGTCGAGAAAGCGCGTCTAACCTCTGTCGCCACCGCCAAAACCAGTACTGTCGCGGCCGCCATGGAGGATGCCACGGTATCTGGCTATGCAACGGAATAATCTTTCCGCCACCCCTGTAGAACACTCGCATCAGCGACTCAAATTTTTGCATCTCGCCATTCTGGCTCTGCTCGGAATTATCATTATCCGACTTTTTTTCATTCAAATCATCGAACACGATTCTTGGGTCGCCAAGGCTGACGACCAACACACCTTACTCGAAACCATCACCGCCAAGCGCGGCGAGATTTACATGATGGATCACGGCGAAGCCGTCCCAGTGGTATTAAATCAAACCACTTATCAGGTCGTTATCGACCCCACCATCACCAAAAAAGAAGACATCGAAACCGTAGTTAAAGATTTTGTCAAAGATTACACCGTGGTCGACCTCGACAACATTTATAGCATCGAGGGCCTGCGCTATGCCGTGGTCGCCAAAAACGTCCCCCGAACCATCGCCGAACAAATCGCCGACTCCGGTATCTCTGCCATCTGGCTCAAAAAGACCAACCAACGCGTCTATCCCGAAGGTACGCTCGCCTCGGGTTTGCTCGGGTTCGTGAATGCCGACGGACTAGGTCAATACGGCGTCGAAGGCTCACTTAATAAACAACTCGCCGGCAAAGACGGTCTGGTCAAATCCACTGCCGACGTGAACAAAGTAGCCCTTTCTATCGGCGACGACAACGTCAAAATCCCAGCCGAGGATGGCGACAATATCGTCCTTTCTATCGACCGTGGTCTCGAGCAGGGCGTCGAAGAACTCGCCGCCGCGGCCATTGAGCAAACCGCCGCCACTAACGCTAGCGTGCTAATCATGAATCCTAACACCGGGGAAGTTATCAGCATGGCAAACCTCCCGAACTACGACCCTGCCAACTACGGCAATGTCGTCGACGCCTCGGCCTACACCAACTACACCACCGAAGTCCCCTACGAGCCGGCTTCAATCTGTAAAACCTTCACCTTTTCCGCAGCTTTAAACGAAAATGTCATGACTGCCGACACCACTTATTTCAACGAACACTACACCGTCGTGGACGGCTGGAAAATCCAAAACGCCGAACAGCGTAGCTCGCTCTACGGCACCATTACTATGAAACGAGCCCTGTACTGGTCTCTAAACACCGGTTCCATCCAAGCTCTGCGCCTGCTCGGCGGTAGTACTACCGAAATCACTCAGCAAGGTCGCGAAAAACTCTACGATTATTATTACAACAAATTCCGCCTCGGCCAAGCCACCGGTATCGAACTCATCGAAGCCGTGGGTTATATCGAAGACCCGAACGAGGGCTGGGGTCGCAATTCCACCTACGCCAACATGACTTTCGGCCAGAACCTCGGTATCACCATGATTCAAACCGCCACGGCCTTTTCCGCAGTTGTAAACGGCGGTTATTGGCGTACTCCAACCGTGGTCAAAGGCACTCTCGAAAACGGCAAAATCGTGGAACCCAGCGCGTCCGAAATTGCCGAAAAAACAGGGGTAGAACGGGTCGAAACCAAAATCCTCTCCGACGAGACTTCCGCCGCGATGCGCGACATGCTAATCTATAACCGCGATTACAAAGCCAAATACGGCATCGACCGCGCCGGCTACGCCATTGGTGGTAAATCCGGCACCGCTCAAGTTGTGGTCGACGGTGCCTATGACGATACTTTTGCTAATCTAGTCGGATCTTATATTGGCTTTGTCGGGCCAAGTGGGGAGTTGCCAAAATACGTAATAATGGTTAAAATGTGGGGAGAGGGGCAAGGCGTTGGCTCGGGCGATGCCATGAATCTCTTCGATAAGCTGTCTAACTACTTAATCGATTATCTAAAAATTAAACCAGGAGCATAATATGGCAACAATCGGCGACGAAATCTTTCACGGACTTATTCTAGCCCTCGCGGGGTTCCTCTTTTCGATGGCTTTAACCCCGTTTTATACCCATTTCGCCTACAAATATAAATTTTGGAAACAGCAAAAAACCACCACGGTCGACGGCAAAGATTTACCCATCATGCGCAAACTCCACGCCCACAAATTCAAGCACGTATTTCCGACCATGGCGGGGCTTATCGGCGTCGTTTCGGTCACCATGGTTACCTGGATTTTCAACCTTGACCGCGGGCAGACTTGGCTTCCGCTCACGGGTTTTCTCGGCGGTGCTTTAGTCGGAGTCATTGACGACGTGATCAATATTTTCGGCTCGGGTCGGGGCGCGGCCGGACTTCGTGGCCCGACTAAGTTTTTCCTCATCACCGTGGTTGGGCTAGCGTTAGGTTGGTTTTTCGCGGTCAAACTCGGTTGGACAGCCATTTTAGTGCCGTTTTTAGGCGATGTCGAGGTCGGCGTCGTCGGCATGATTTTGATTTTTGCCTTCGCCGTGGTCGCAACTTCGAACGCCGTGAATATTTCTGACGGTCTCGACGGCCTCTCTGGCGGTCTCGCCATGATGGCCTACGGCGCTTACGGCGTCATTGCGCTGTTCCAGGGTAACATTTTGCTCTTTGGTTTTTGTCTTACGGTCGTCGGTTGGCTTTTAAGCTACATCTGGTTCAACGTTCCGCCCGCCCGGTTCATGATGGGCGACACCGGCTCATTTGCCCTCGGCGCCGGACTTGGCGTAGTCTCGATGATGACCGATTCCTTCTTGCTATTGCCGATTATTGGCCTACCTTTCGTCATTGAGGCTGGCTCTAGTCTGCTCCAACTCTTCTGGAAAAAAGTTTTCCACAAAAAACTGTTCATTTCCGCGCCTCTGCATCATCATCTCGAAGCCATCGGCTGGGGCGAAGCCAAAATCGTGATGCGGTTTTGGATTGTCGCCGGCGTCTGCGCAATTGTTGGCGTCTTTCTTGCCACTACTGGGGGTGCCATTTAAATGTCCATTCGCAAGCACAAATCCGATCTCGTGATTTTGTTCGCGACACTAGTACTGATGGCTATCGGTCTGATCGTCATCTATGCCATCGGCCCGATGCGTGCCAACGTTTTGAACAGCACTTACGGCACGAATTATGCCTCCAATTTCTTTTTCCTCGGTCAACTGCGCTCGGTCGGGCTGGCACTAGTGGCTTTTTTCCTAGCCTTTAAATGTATTCCCGCTAAATATCTCAAAAAATATGCCAAAATCATTATGATTGTAGCCTTAGCCCTCCAAGGCATGCTTTGGATTCTCGCGCTTGCCCAGTCCGATTTCGCCAAATGCGAACTCGGTGAGTGTCGGTGGTTTAATTTTGGTTTCGCCAGCTTCCAGCCCGCCGAATTTTTAAAACTTGCCATGGTCATCTACCTCGCCGATTTCCTCACCCGAAAAAGGGAAGCAGGCAAAATTGGTGATTTTAAAGAGTTTTGGCTGCCTCTCGCCATCGTTTGCGGTCTTTCGCTATTTCTCGTGGTTGTCGCCCAGGGCGACCTCGGTTCGGGCGTCTCGCTTATCGCTATTATTCTCGGCATGTTATTTATCTCTGGCGTCTCGACTAAACAATTTCTTATTCTCCTCGCGCTTATCGTCGGTGGTGTCGGCGTCTTATCTACAACCGGCCACCGCGCCGAACGTGTCGACGCTTGGCTCACCACTCTGACCGGCGGCGAAAGTTCCGATTCTACCTATCATGTCGAAAATGCCATGCTCGCCATCGGCGTGGGTGGATTTTTCGGTGTTGGCATCGGCAATTCCGTCCAAGCAACCGGTTACCTCCCTGAATCTATCAACGACTCCGTCTTTGCAATCATGGGCGAAACTTTCGGTTTTGTGGGCCTGTGCCTTATTATCGCCATTTTCGCCGCTCTGCTTCTTCGCATGCTGAGAGTCGCCGACCACACTCCCGATACCGAAAATCGCTTGCTGGTCATCGGCGTATTTTCGTGGGTTGCGGTGCAGACCGTGGTTAACATTATGGCCATGACTTCGCTTGTGCCAGTTACAGGGGTTACGCTCCCACTCCTCTCTTATGGTGGCACCAGTATGATATTTGTTGCTTTTGCTTTAGGTCTAGTTTTGCAACTTTCGTGTTATACTAGTAGAGAGGTTAATGTAAAAAATGAAAATATTAGTAGTCGGGGGCGGCTCGGGGGGACACATCACGCCAGCCGTCGCCGTAGTTCGTGAAATCTTAAAAGAAAAACCCCGCGCCGAGGTCGAATTTTGGACCGACCCCAAATATTACAAAAACGTCACCAAACTCACCACCGAAATCGGTGTCGCTTGGGGCGAGGAAGTTCGTCGTCGCAAAACCACCTACATCCGCGTTCGTCGTCTGCCCGCCGGCAAATTCCACCGCTACGCCAACTGGCATTTTAAGGACTACTTCGAGCATCTCGACATCACGCTAAAAGACCTGATTTTCGGCAATATTTGTGGATTTTTGGGCTTTCTCACGGGTCTTCTCACCAGTTTTTGGCGTCTTTGCCCTCGTCGCAACCGACCAAATGTCATTTTCTTAAAAGGCGGCTACGTTTGTCTGCCGGTCGGCCTCGTTGCCCGTCTCTTTAAAATCCCTTATATTATTCACGAATCTGACGCTGTCGCGGGGCTAGCCAACCGTATTTTGATGAAAAAAGCCAAAAAAGTCGCTTTCGGCACCCCCATCCCCGAAGTTATGCAAGAAAATCACCCTAATTACGTCTGGACTGGCATTCCGGTCGGACCAGAATTTCGCGCCGTTACTCCAGCCCGCCAAACTTCTTTAAAACGTGCTTTTTCGTTCAACCCAGAACGCCCGCTGGTCGTCATCACTGGTGGTTCCCAAGGCTCCGAAAACTTAAATGAAGCCACTCGCGCCATTTTGCTCGAACTGTTAAAATTCACCTCTGTCGGCTTAGTGGCGGGGCGCAAACACTACGAAGATATGATTGATCTCAAAAAATACGAAAATTGGGAACATACCGAGCTAGAATCCAACTTCCGTCTCTGGGAATTTAACACCACCATGAACGAACTCATGGGCGCAGCCGATGTGGTTGTCTCTCGGGCGGGCGCCACCACCATCGCCGAAATGGCAGCTCTTAAAAAAGCGGTCATTCTAGTACCGTTTGAGCGTCTACCTGGCGGTCATCAACAAAAAAATGCCGAACGCTTAAAAACTGCCGACGCCGCCGTGGTCGTGAGCGATGTCGACATGGTCGCCGACCCGACCAAACTTCTCGAGGAAATCCGCCACCTAGTCCGCTCTCCGCGCCTGCGCGCTGATATGGCCGATCGCCTTCATGGCGAGGCTAGGGCCGATGCCGCAAAACGCCTTGCCGAAATTATCCTCGAGGAAGCCTAATATGGTTTTTAAGAAAAAATCCCTAAAAAACTCCCCTCAAATCGCGCCCGAACCCCCCAAACCGCCCGAACTAGCCCGTCGGCGCGAAAATCGCAATTCTACCTTCAAAATGGGGCGCACCATCGGCGAAAAACGCGAAAAACTCGAAACTAAAAACGAACGCAACCTTGCCAGAAAACAAGACAAAAAACGTCAGGCTCGTCGTTTATGGCTAACTATCTTGGGTTTTGTCGCCCTTATCGCATTGTTGATTTTTCTGGCCTTTTTCTTCGTTGGTAGCGGTGAACCAATGCCGATTAACACCGCCGACAACGCCACCTCTGCCGAGCCAACAATCGAAATCATCGACGAAGACGCCTCTGCCGGCGGCAAAATCACCAACCGCATGACCTCCTATATCGCGCAAGCCGAACAAGACTTCCGCGACCTCGGTTACACCCCTGTAAAAGCCGTCATCCCCACCGGCTCTGTTCGCGAGGTCGATTTCTACATCGACGGCTACACCGGCTTTATCAAGACCACCATCGACCGCGACACCGCCGTTTCGGTCGAAGACGCCGACCGCATGCTCCGCTACCTAACAGGGCAGGGAACAACCGACTTCACCTATATCGACGTCCGCCTCCCCGGCAAAGCTTACTGGAAATAATCCTCTTCGGGACCGTTTACCAAGAGGGATTCAGAAGCTAGGGAATTAAGTTCGGTTTTTGTTCGGGGAAAGAAAAAGTAGGGTTTTAAAGAAACGGGGAAATACAGCCCTCGCTAGCTCGCCAAGAGAAAAATACGAAGTGGGGAAACAAAATGGGGAAAAAGTCAAATCCGCAAAACTGACCGTGGGCAGTCACGAATTGACCGCAGGCGGCTCAAGATGGCTACGGGTGAACCGCTTGGGGCTAGACCAAAGAACGTTTCGCCAGCCTAAGAAAAATCCGAGGAGTTTAGTCAAGACGAGCACGGGAAAGTCCCCGGCGCAGTCCTGATTAAATGACGAGGATTTTTCCTAGCGCGCCAGCGAAAGAGTTCTTGGGGCTAGCCACTAGTGGACGACTATGTCATCTAGGTCACCTATAGGTCGTTTTTTACGAACCGGCTGTGGGACAACGGACCGCGAGCTTCCTTTACAAACAGGCTGCAGGACAACCAACTAACCATCTTTTGAATTTACCTGCAATGTCGTAAAATATGTATTGTACGACATTAAACCTAACTAAAATTGTCGACCCAACAATCGTCCAAAAAACCGCCCAAAACCCACTAGCCCACCAAAACTTTGATTTTTGTTCCCCCACGACCGTCAAAATCCAATTTGTCTCCGATTTTATCATTTTGATTTTGGCGACCGCTCAGTCGTCGATCGCCAACCCACCTAATGCCGAATTGTCAAAAATCCGTCCACCGAATTGTCTTTTTCAGCGTAATCCCCAGGGTCTTTGACCGGTTTTTCCAGGGGTAGGGCAGTATGAGACGGCCGGATTTCCACGGTCGATTTTTCCTGATATTCCACCTCTGGGCGAACAGGGGAAGAAGCGCCCGCTTTTTTAGGGGCTTCAGGAGAAACATTCTTTCCCTGTTTTTCCCCTGTTGATTTTTCGGAGGCAACTTTGTTGGCGTTCTTTTTAGCCTTTTTGGCTGTTTTCGTTCCCTTTTTGGACGTGTTTTTAGTTGCGAACCCCGCGTTTTTGACTACAAACTTTGTCTCGGTAGCCGTGGAACTCGCGCTTGTAGTCGTGGAACCAGCATTTTTGCCTGCAGGCCTAGCATTTTTTGCCGTAGAACCCACGTAAATGACCTTAGGAGCCTCGCCAGCCTTAGATTCGACTAACTTAGCCAAATCTTTTAACCCTAGGCTCTCACGGCCTTCTGCGGCGTTTGGGCTTATGTTTTGACGTCGGAATTCGGCCTGAGGCGTCTCGTCGATCACGAGTTTGGGTTCCTGCCGCCCAGAATCGGCTAATTCCCTCTTATATTTCTCTGATTGCTCGATAGTTTCACGAATTTCTTGCTCCACCTCTAACCGCGGCCGGGCAAAATATTCTCGCGAATGTGCCACGATAGCGTCAAAATTATCCATCGGCGAAGAGGGAAGCGACAGAGTCGTCGCCGAAAACGCCGGCACTTTTTCCCCACCGATAATCATCGAAATCACGAAGTGGCGGTTATTGAGCTGGATAATATCGCCCTCACTAAAGGTCGGCTCAAACTGCTTCACCAACACCGGTGCGTCCTCTGGCGAAACTCGGAACGAAATCGTCGTCCCTACGTTGCCAAACACCGCATCGCGAACATTATCAGTCATCTGGGCGACGTATTGGTTGGCTACAGTCAAATTCAGCCCATATTTCCGCGCTTCCGACAGAATCACCGCGAACGAATCTGTCGCAAAGTTTTGAAACTCATCCACATAGAGGTAGAACGGTCGCCTATCAGCCACATTCGGGATGTCTGACCGGCTCATCGCCGCAAGCTGGACCTTAGTCACAATAAACGCCCCAAGAATCGCCGCGTTGTCTTCCCCAATCAGCCCTTTAGACAAGTTTACCACTAAAATCTTCCCCTCATCCATAATTTTTCGAATATCAAACGACGATTTCGGCTGACCGATGATATTGCGAATAATCGGATTGGCAGTAAACGCCCCCACCTTGTTTAACACCGGCGCGATAGACTCATTCACTTGTTTATCATTCCATTGCCCAAACTCGTGCTTCCAAAACTGCAGCACCGTCACATCCGAACAATAATCCAGCGTCTCTTTACGAAAATCCTTATCTGTTAGCAGTCTTGAAATATCAAGCAAAGTCGCCTCTGGTCTGTCCAATAGAGCCAGCAAAGTATATCGCAAAATATGCTCAAGCCTCGGCCCCCACGAGTCGCCGAACATCCGTTTTAGCACCCCAATCACTTCCGAACAAACGTTCGGTTTTTTCGCCGGATCGGTCACTTCTAAGGGGTTAAACGCCACCGGAAAAGCCGTATCGGCCGGATTAAAATACACCACGTCCTTAATGCGCGACTCTGGCACAAATCGCAGGTTATCAATCGCAAAATCCCCGTGCGGATCTACAATGCAATACCCCTGATTGTAAAAAATGTCCGAGAGTGCCAAAAGTTCCAAAAGCCCGCTCTTCCCCGCCCCAGTTTGCCCAATCACATAAACGTGGCGCGACCGGTCTCGTCGGAGTAGCCCAAACTGGTGATTAATTCCTCGAAAATTCGTCAACCCAAACGCTGAAATGTCTTTATCGTGCGATGCCACCCCTGTTATCACCGGCAATTTCGCCGGCGGTTCCGCCGTTTTCGAGGTCGCCCAAACGATATTTGGCGTCTCCACCGAAGTGTGAGGCAGGTGGTACACCGAAGCCAGCTCCGAAATATTCAAAATAAAGCCACGATTAGTAAACTGACGCATTTTATAAGCATCAAGGTCAGCCGGGTTAAAAGTTCCGCCTAGTTGCCGAAAACCGTTTAGATTTGTCGAATTATACTGCTTAAACGTCCCCACCAACGCCTGCATATTCAGTTTAGCGTCGGTCTGGTCTTTGCCAAGATACACCAACCGAATTTTTACCTCGTATCCCAGTTTGGTCGCCTTTTCTTCGGCTTTAGCAATCTGGGTTTTCGCCCGTTCGGAAAGCTCAACTTTCACTTCCGACCCAGTTCCCCCGGCCGGCGGCCGAAACAGCGCCCCGAGCGCCTCCACGATCCAAGTCCAATCAATCCCCACCCCGTTAAACAAAGATTTACGCCCAGATTTAATCCGTTTTACCCACTTATCAGTGGTATTTTTGTGCCAATCATCCGGAATCGGGCGCGCCAAAATCTGAATCCACATTTCCTCCGAATTTTCAGCGTTCAACTTCGCCAGCGTCCCTGTAATCCCCGCTAGCGGGTCCACCTCGAACGTATCAAAAGTTTTAATCGGCAGCACCTCGTTTTCGGTCAGAGTCAGCTCGCTCATATAGGTCACCGGATATTCACCCCGCTTATCAGCATAATCCTCGTTCATCTTGTAAATCTGCACCGTCGGATATTGAGCATAAATCTGCCCCTCGACAAAACTCTGTAAAATTTTCGGCACCCAAACATAAAACCGAATCTGCCCCGCCGTCGAAACAATTTCAAACGACAAATGTTCCTGTATTCCGCCAGAGTTTTTCAGTTCCTGTTTGTCGCGCAAAATCCCGTGGAGCGACGCGAACATCTGCTCCGCCGCCAGCTCTTTTTTGTCGTTTTCGCGCGGAATTTCGAGCATCAGCAGCACCGAATCGACGTTTAACACCTTCAAATTGTTTAGCTTGCGATAATTTCGATAGGTTAAAAACGCCAGCACCCCCACCACTGGAATCCAAAATATCGGCATTAAAATAAAATGTATGACGCTTTCCATACAGCTATTATAACATAAAAAATCTAAGCCAACGTATAAGAGTTTTTATCGACTTTCTTGAAGTAATCTTTGTTCTGGAGATTGAGCAAAATCGTGGTTTCTTTGACTTTGCGCACTTTCAAGACTTGTTTCACGATTTCTTCGCGAGTCAAAGGTCCGCCCGCTTTCTCTAACACCGACTTGATAATCTCCGAAATCGTCCCCTTCTTATATCCCCAGGTCGAGAGCGCATAGATTCCCCGCCCAATCAGCACAAACCGCGCGTCTTTGATTAGTTCATTGTGAATCGCCTGCACGGTCACATTTTTACGCTTAAAATTCGACTCTTTAATCTCTTTGGCAATGTCCGAAAAATGCATCGGTTCTTTTTTGACTTCCAAAATCACAAAAATCTTATCGCGGATATTTTTCGGGTTTACAGACGGCCATTTAGCCAGTCCCCACATCCCATTTAAGGTTGCAAGCAACTTAGAAATTGACGCCACGGCTTTTATATGGCTAGGGTGTTCATAATTTAGCTTTTCGTCAAGTTCCTCTAGCGAAATCGGCTTTTTATTCTCGCGCACGACTTTTACAATCTCGTCCACACGTTCGCGGATTTTTTTGCTATCCCCGTATTCGGCAATCCCCACCGCGACATTATAGCGGTCATTTTCCTCGACAATAGTCAAATTTTTCGAAAAAGTCGCGATAAAATAGATGCCGGCCCTTTCGGACGCGGTAGTTTCTCGACCGTAAATCTTGTCGGCGAGGTCGCCCAGTTTCGAAACCCGCCCAGTTTCGGTTAAATTGCGGATTAAAATCTTTTCAGCGGCGGCAAGTTCTGGAATTTGTCCTTCTTCGGCACAAATCTGCAGCCGGATTAAAATTGCCTTCTCCAGTTGTCGCACTCGTTCCCTGGTGATCGACAGCATTTCGCCAATCTGTTCCAGAGTTTCTTTATTGCCTTTAAGACCAAACCTGCGGGAAATAATTTCCTTCTCGCGTTCTTGTTCAATAATTTTTAAACTGCCCGAGATTGCATTTTTGAGGATTTCCGCATTTTGGTCCATCAAGACTCTCCTTATTCCACCCCAGTTAATAATATCAATTCATACTATAATATCATAGATTTTCACTAATGTCAACTATGAAATTATTGTTTTTCTATTATTATTGTATCACATTTTTTACAAAGTTCGAAAAAAATTATACAAAGCATAACTTGTTTGCGCGCTGTATCAAAACACTAAGGAGCTATTTTTTGCTCGCTGTCTTTTTCGTGGCAGTTTTAGCTGTTGTTTTAGTAGCGCCTCTCCCCCGCACTCCTCGCCGCGCCGTTTTCGGCTTATTTTTCAACATTTCAAGCGCCATTTCCAGCGTAATCGTCTTCGGGTCGGTCTCTTTCGGAATCTTCACATTATTGCGTCGCCCCGGCCCCTTCACATATGGCCCATATGCTCCGTTAATAATCTGCACCTCGCCAAAATCCGCAATCATCGAGTCAATCTTCTTTTGGTACAGAGGTAATGCCTCCTCGAGCGTCACCGTATAAGGGTCCAAATCTTTCATCGGCACATTATACTTCCCGCCCTTTAGATACGGTCCAAACGGCCCGTTCGCCGCAATCAGCTCCGTCCCGTCCGGCGCTTTTCCCAGCGACCGAGGTAGCGCCGGCAAGTCCAACTGCGCCAGCGCCTGTTCTAAACTTACCGTTTTTACCGATTTTCGCTTTGGTAACGGCGCAAACCGCGGTTTTTCGCCCGATTCCTTCTCGTTATCACCTAACTGAATAAATCCGCCAGTTTTCCCGACCTTGGCATAAATCGGCTTGCCAGTTTTAGGGTCATGCCCAAGCAAGCGCGCGTTATTATATCGCTCCACCCCGTTAGCAATCAGCACGGTATCGTGAAACGGTCCATAAAAATCCCTAAGCATTTTGACCCGCTCCAATTTCGCGTCCGCGACCAAATCCAAGTCTTTCTCGATATTTGCCGTAAACTTATAATCCACGATGTTTTTGAAATTATCAGTCAAAAACCCAGCCACAAGTTCCCCAGTTGGAGTCGGGACGAGCTTGCCTTTGTTCGCGCCAAATTTTTCTTTCACCACCGCGCGTTCTACCTCTGTTTTTTCGGCAATTTCGGACGCGCCTAAATTCGCATTCTTGGCGCCATTTTCGCTCGAACTTACGCCCCCCGCATTGCTCACCACGCTAGAACTAGCGCCTTCCGCCCCAATCTTAATCGTCGTTTTCGCAACTTTCGCATTCGCCATCTGGGTCGCTACTGTCCGCGCCCAAATCAACTGATACAACCGCCTTTCGTAATCATTCTTCCCCGCACTCGTTGTCTCTATATGGGTCGGACGAATCGCCTCGTGCGCCTCTTGCGCGTTTGCGTCTTTGGTCTTAAATGTACGCACCTTGAGATAATTTTTGCCAAAATGTTGCTCAATATACCCCGCAATCGCCGCCACCGCTTGCGACGACAAATTCAAGGAGTCAGTTCTGTGATAGGTGATCAGCCCCGCTTGATACAGCCCTTGCGCCGCGCTCATTGTCGTCCGCGACGAAAAACCGAGCTTCGAGTTAGCCTCAATCTGAAGCGCCGCTGTTGTAAACGGCACCGGATTTGCTTTCGCGCCCTCTTTTTCCTCTACTTCTAGCACCACAAACCGGTCTCGCGCCAATTTTTCCAAAAGTTCTCGTGCCGATTTCTCATCCGCCGGTGCCTCGCCTTCAAGCGTTGCCAGAAAGTCCTTCGCGCCCTCTTTTTCCACATTTCCGGCCCTAAACTCGACTACTTCTCTTTCCTCCCCCTCAGATTCGCCCTTCTCGACATACCCCCGCGCCTGAATCGCGGTCATAATTGACGCATAAGTGGACGGCCGTCCAATCCCCAGCTCTTCCAATTTCTTCACTAGCGACCCCTCGGTGTATCTCGCAGGCGGTTTGGCAAAATTCTGCTTCGCCACTAGCCCCTCGAGTTTCACCAAGTCCCCTGTTACCACTTTTGGCAGGTCCAAATCCTTGCTTTTGCCATAGATTTTCAAAAATCCATCAAACACCACCACTTCCCCCTTAGCCACAAACACCGCCTCGGGATTTTTCACGGTTCCGACCTGCTCCCCCATCGCCAAAAATTTCCCGCTCACCTTAAAATCAGATTTCGACTCAAATTTTTCAATACTTTTTTCTCGCTCCACAATCAGCCGTAGCGCCGGACTCTGGACTCGCCCCGCCGACACCGCCCCTGGGACTTTCCGCCGCACAATATCCGACAAATCGTACCCCACCAACATATCTAGCGTCTGTCGCGCCTGTTGGCTCGCCACCATATCCATATCTACCGTCCGCGGATTTTTGATCGCGTTCTCGAGCGCCGGCTTGGTAATTTCGTGAAAAGTAATCCGCGCCGTATCTTTCGGTAAGTTCAGCACCTCGCATAAGTGCCACGAAATCGACTCCCCTTCGCGGTCCTCATCCGTCGCGAGCCAAATCCGCTCCGCGTCTTTCGCCGCCTTTTTCAGCTCCGAAATAATCTGTTTATGCCCTGGGTCAATCTCATAAGTCACATCAAAAGTAGTTTTATTAACTTTTGTATCTTTTCGAATATGCCCAACCGACGCCAGCACCCGAAAATCCGCCCCCAGATACTTCTCGATCGTTTTCGCCTTCGCCGGGCTCTCCACAATTACCAAATTTTTCGCCATATATATAATCATACCACACCCGTCAAGCATAACCGTGAAAACCGTATAATTTCCCCACAAAAATAGCCTCAGGTAAGGGTGGGCATCACCTGAGGCTGTTTTGGCCCTCCAACGCTTCTCACTATACCGGGAGAGACCCCGGAAGCGCGACCCACCTCACACAAATTGGGGCCCGCCGGTTAGAGGGATTGCTAAGCCTTCGAAAGATTCCTTTCAAAGTGGAGGTAATACTTATAAGACTTAAAACCGTAAAGAAATTTTAAGCCCGAAAGGGTTTCAAAAGCTCGCAATTTCTGCTATACTAGAAGTAGTATAGCTGAAATTATAACTTATTTAGGTGCGGTGTGGCACACTTTTTGTGTACCAACTGTCTTAATTATAGCACGGGAGAAATAAAATGTCAACACTTTTTTCACACTTTTTTACAAAAATCAACCAAATTCGACCTCTGGAAGCCGATTTTACAGAGGTGTTAGATAGTATTGCGCTTAAGCCTAAAACATTGTATTTTCGTGGTAAAATGCCAGAAAATGTGGTTAAAGCTGGTAAATCTGTCCGTCCTCTAGCGGTAGCAATTGTTGGTTCTCGCCACAACACCCGTTACGGCGAGGAAATTGCCCGCGATTTGGCTTTTCGCCTTGCTAAAAAACAGGTCATTATCGTGTCGGGTCTGGCTTACGGGATTGATAGCATTGGTCACCGAGGTTGCCTAGAAGCTGGTGGAACGACGGTTGCGGTGCTTGGTAACCCAATCGACAAAATCCAGCCTAGCTACCACACCTCTCTCGCCGCCGAAATTGTTAAGCAGGGTGGCGCGATCATCTCGGAATACCCGCCGGCCGACTCTAGGGAGCCTCTAGCTCCAGGAGAGTTTTTGGACGAACGCGGACGCAGGAAAATCTGTTTTAAAAGCTCATTTCTCTATCGTAACCGGTTAATCTCGGCGCTCTCGGATATTGTCGTCGTGGTCGAGGCGGGCGAGCGGTCCGGGTCGCTCAATACCGCCACGCACGCCCTTGCCCAGGGCAAAACCGTGTTTGCCGTCCCTGGCAACATCACTAACCCCTATTCTCAAGGGTGCAACAAACTCCTCCAACAAGGCGCCTTGGTTTACACCGGTCCGGACGATGTCCTGCGCGAGCTTTTCCCCGAGGATTTCCTCAAAAAATCCGCCGCAAAGACAAGAGCACTCACCGGCGACACCGAACTCGAAACCGCCATCCTTACCGCCATTCACCAGGGCGTGCGCTC
>CAVFVK010000002.1:0-3776 GCA_963626095.1 bacterium
GCGAGGTTTTGTTCCATGGCCTGGGTTTCGAGCATGACTAGGCGAGTTGCGTCGTCGACGGCAGAATTGACAGAATGTTTGACGCGAGCGGATTCTTCGGCTTTTTTGGCGTCGTTCCAGCGGTCCAACGTACCGACGAGGTAGCCGGTGATGCGGCGTAGGCGTTCGAATTTGCCTTCGTCAAAATGCTCGGCGTGGGCGTTGAAGTATTCCTCGGCGGATTTTTGGTCGGCTTTTTTCGCGATGAGCTGAGTGCCGGCTTCGACGAGACACGAAACGTGCAAGACGTCATAATTTTTGAAATCGGCGAGCGCTTCTTCGGCGTCCTTTTCGGAAATTTTAGCGTATTTTTTGAGCGAGTCAGTGAAGCGCTTTAGATCGAAATTTTCGGCGTCGTCTTGACTTCTGTAAATGATTTTTTGCATGTTATTCCTTTCGGTTTCATGAATTATAAGTATTACCTATTTTGATTATAGACGCTATATGTGGGGGTGTCAAGCCCAAAAATACGCTATATGTAGCGTTTTGTTGTGGAAAACTTTTTGAAAAGGGGAAAGTATGGTAAAATGGGAATATGCCAGAATTGCCGGAAGTGGAGACGGTGCGAAGGGGGCTTAAGGGGTTTATTTTGGGTGCGAAATTGAAAAAAGTGGAGGTGATTTGTGATGGGTCGGCGGAGGGGGATTTTGCGCAGGTTGTGGGGGCAAAGGTGGCGGACTTAAGGCGGTTTGGGAAGGCGCTGATTGTGGATTTTAACAATGGGTTTTCGCTAATGATTCATCTTAGGATGACGGGGCAGTTGATTTTTGACGGAGTAGGGCGTTTTGCGGCGGGGCAAGAGGAAGTGAAGCTAGGCAAAACAGAACGTTTTGCGGCGGGGCATCCGAATGAAAATTTTGTGGCGCAGTTGCCGAACGGTCAGACGCGGGTGATTTTGGAGTTTGAGCGAGGGGTGCTATATTTTAATGACCAGCGAAAATTTGGGTTTATTAAAGTGCTAAAAACGGTAGAGGTGGAAAAAGAGCCGTTTATTGCGAAACTAGGTAAGGAACCGTGGGAAATGAGTGCGGAAGAATTGCTAGAAAAGTTGCAACGCCGAAAAAACTCAGCGGTAAAAACGGTAATTTTGGACCAAAAAGTGGTTGCAGGACTAGGGAATATTTATGCGGATGAGTCGCTGTTTTCAGCGGGGATTTTGCCGATGCGGAAAGCGGGGAGTTTGAGCCTTGCGGAAGCTGAAAAATTGTTGGTGGCGATGCGGGAAGTGATGGAAAAATCGCTCGAGGCGGGCGGTTCGACGCTAAAAAACTATGTAAAAGCGGACGGGACGCGAGGGGATTATTTGGATTTGTTTGCCAAAATTTATAATCGTGCGGGAAAAAGTTGTATGAATTGTGGCGAGGCGATTTTAAAAACTAAAGTAAATGGGAGAGGGACGCATTATTGTCCGAGGTGCCAAAAATGATAAGAGTATTTTATGGGGAAAATCGGGTGACGGCGATGGAGGAAATTCGGAAGATTTTGGGGGCGGATTACGAGTCGTTAGAAGGGGAAAATTTGGAGGTTAATGATTTGCCGAATTTGTGTTTGGGGCAGTCGTTGTTTGCGGAAAAACGGAGGATTTTGATTCGTGATGGATTGAAAAAAGTGGAGATTGCGGGGGAAATGGCAAAATATTTGAATTCGCCGCATGAGATTATTTTTCTGGAAACGAAAGTGGACAAGCGGGCGGGGTGGTATAAGGAGCTAAAAGATGCGGTGGAGTTTCGGGAATTTGTGATGCCGGTAGACGCGAACGCGAAAAAAGTGTTTGATATTTATAATGTAGCAAAACGGGACGGGGCGCGAGCGGTGGCGATGTATCGGGAAATTGAGGAGACGACGGCGCCGATGGCGCTAGTTGGGCTTTTGGCGGGGCAGGCGATTCGAGATTACGTGGCGCGACCAGGGGCAAAAGAAAAGAGAGCCCTTCGAGAACTCTCTAAACTAGATATGGACTTAAAAGGCGAGTCTACTTTGTCGCCTTCTTTGCTGGTGCAGACTTTTTTGCTGCGGTTGTCTTCGCTGTAGCTTTTTTGACGGTTTCGACTTTTTCAGAAACGGCCTTGGCGGTCTTTTTCTCGATAGCCTCGAGTTTGAAACCGACTTCTTTAGCGAATTTATGCAAGCTGGCTTTGCGCCGAGCAGCAGTGTTTTTCTTGAGGAGGTTCTTTTTGACGGCTTTGTCGAGTTCGGACTGAGCCTTGCTAAGAGCCTGGACCGTAGGGTTGGCTTTGAAAGCCTTGACGGCGGTTTTAATATCTTTCTTGATTTCTTTATTATGCTCGGTGCGCTTTAGCGCTTGTCGAGCAGCCTTTTTGGCAGATTTGATAATCGGCATTTTCTTCCTATATAGATTAAAAATTAATGACTTTTAGCTATTATACCCCTTTTTCTTAAAAAAGTAAAGAGGTAAATACTTGTATTTTTTCGGCGCTTATGCTAAGATTTAGACAGAAAGGAATTTGATGCCTGAAGAAAAAAATGCAACAAACCCAGTAGCAGCGACAGACTCGGCGACGAGCCCGATTGTGGAGCCGGTAATGCCGACTAATCCGGCGGTGGTGGCTGCGCCAGAGGTGAAGACGGTTGATAATGCGGAAATTCAGGCGGAAGTGGCGCAAAAAATTAATCAAGCGCATAATGTTTTGATTGCGTTGTCGTCGGACCCGTCGGTGGATGAGATGGCGGCGGCGATTGGGCTATCATTGTTTTTGGAAAAAACTGGTAAACGGGCGACGGCGATTTATTCGGGTTCGACGCCGAATGCATTGAAGTTTTTGAATCCAGAAGAGACTTTTGAGCCGTCGGTGGATACGTTGCAGGATTTTGTGGTGGCTTTGAACAAGGAAAAGGCTGATCATTTGCGGTATAAGTTGGACGGCGATTTTGTGAAAATTTATATTACGCCGTATAAGTCGCGAATTGGGGAGGAGGATTTGGACTTTTCGTATGGGGATTATAATGTGGATTTGGTGTTGGCGCTGGATGTGGCGAACGGGGTGGACCTTGATTCGGCGTTGAGAGAACACGGGCGGATTATGCATGATGCGGTGATTGTGAATATTACGACGGGGAATCCTGGGAAGTTGGGAGAAGTTGAGTGGAGTGATAAAAATGCGAGCTCGGTGTCGGAGATGATTGCGCAATTGTTATATAAGACTGGCGGCGACACAAAAATTGAAAAAGAAGAAGCGACGGCGTTTTTGACGGGGATTGTGGCGGCGACGAATCGGTTTGCGAATGCGAAAACGACTTCGGAGACGATGAAGTTGGCATCGCGGCTGATTGACTCGGGGGCGAATCAGCAGTTGGTGTCGAAAAATATTACGCCGGACGTGGAAAATGAGATGGCGACTTTTCAGGGGCTGAATGGACACGAGAAAATTGTGGATGGGGACCCGACAAAACTAAATGTGGCGCATGAAGATGAGGTGGAAATGGACGCGGGGAAAGAAGTGAGCGACACGATAACAGAGAAGAAGTCGACTTTGTTGGATGATTTGAAGGCGGCGGAGGCGAGTCTTGCGGAGACGGGGGCAGAGACGGTACAGGAGGAGCCAGAAAAACCGTTAGAGATTAAGAGCGAAGAGGTGCCAGGGGTGGTGGGGGCGAATGCGACGGAAGTGAGTATGCCAGAAGTAGATATGTCTGAGGTGGTGCCAGAGGTAAACACACCAGAGACGATGTCTGAGGTGAGTGCGCCAGAGGTGGTTACCGAGACGAGCGCGCCAGAA
>CAVFVK010000002.1:4371-48768 GCA_963626095.1 bacterium
TGCAAGACCAAGTCTATCATCCGCAGGCGGCCGATCCGAGTGCGTTTAAGTTGCCGGGGGTGTAAGAAAATTCTCATCTGTATGTTTAGCCAACAATATATTCGGTGAGTTTAAGAGTAGGGGGTTGCATTCTGCTACAACCTGTGCTAATAATATGCTCGGGTTGTTCTTTGGGGTTAGTGAGCGAAAATCCATGAACTGCTCTCGGTTCGTGGGCGGAGAGAGGTTCACTAAACGACGTTCTAGGCGTTAAAGTTGCCTCAGAAAGGATAAATGGTACAGATTGCTCTGCTTATCATTAATCGTAATAAACGAGATGATGAACCAAAGAAAAAATCTGCTAAGTAAAGAAACTTAGCAGAAAACCCTTATAAAAAGAAGTCTTCCTAGAGGGCTTCTTTTTATAGTTTAATTATATCAAAAAGATATTGTTTTGCCAAGTTTTGGTAGTGATTTAGTGTAAGGTAGTTGCACTTTTTCAAGAAGTGCGGTATAATAAAAGTACGGAATCGTAGCTCAGTTGGTTAGAGCGCTGCCCTGTCACGGCAGAGGTCGCGAGTTCGAGTCTCGTCGGTTCCGCCATTTTTATGGCTTCACCGAACCTCCGGTGCGGTTCCGCCACATTTCTAACGAAATGCTTGAAAAAGCGAGACATCGGACCTTCGGTGCGAGTCTCGTCGGTTCCGCCATTTTTATAAGAATGGAAGGCTTGAAAAGAAATACAGAGTGTGATATAATGAGGTTAATATGGCTATTAAAGTTACACGAAAAGATCAGGGTGAGGCGAATGAGAATATTATTCGGCGCTTCAACCGAAAGGTTTTGCAGAGTGGGATGATGCCGCTGAAGAAGTCGCAAATGCGGTTTTCGAAACCAATTTCGAAGCGGGAGCGACGTTTAAAGGCGATTATCCGCGAGCAACGCAAGGCGGAAAAAACTGAGCGAATTAAATTGGGTCTCAGATAGGAAAATCCCCCGAGCGGGGGATTTTTTATGATATAATACAAGCAAAGGAGAAATATGATTATACTTTTTGGGCTGGCGGGGTCTGGTAAGGGGACGCAAGGCAAGGCGCTGGCGGAAATTTTTGGTTGGCGGTGGATGTCGGTGGGGGAGGTAATTCGGCAGACTGGGAAATATAAGGAATTGACCGACAGGGGTGGGCTGGTGCCGGACGAGGAAGTGATTAAATTGATGGGGGCGCAAATTGACCGTGCGGAGGACGAGGGGTTTGAGGTGATTTTGGACGGTTATCCGCGAGATGTGGCGCAGGCGGAGTATATTGTTCGGCATTATCAGGGCAAAATTGACGGGGCGATTATTCTAGATGTACCGAAAGAAGAGCTTCTGCAACGACTTGAGCTGAGAGGACGAGATGATGACAAAGAAATAGAGAGTATTGAGCGGCGATTTGAGATTTTTGAACAAAATATTACGCCGATTTTGGCATTGTTTGAACAGGCGGGGATTAGAGTGGAAAAAGTGGACGGCACGGGGAAAATTGAAGAGGTGACGGAGAGATTGGTTAAGGTGGTGAAAGAATTAAATCCGGACGCGACGGAGCAAGCGGATGATGTGAACGGAGGAGAAATCGAGCGTAGTTATGGTGAATAAGGAGAATAGTTCGGCGAAAGTTTTGACGGAAAAGATTACAGCGATGCGTGAGGGGGGTCGGATTTTGGGGAATTTGTTACGAGATTTGAAAAAATATGTGCAGCCGGGGATGACGGGACGAGAAATTGACGCTTGGGTGAGAAAAGAAATTATTAAGCGCGGAGCGGGGGTGGCATATGATGAACTAGAGGAAAAGTTTCCGGGGGCGATTTGTATTTCGGTAAATGATCAATTAGTGCACGGCGCGCCGACTGATGAGATTTTGGAGGCGGGGGACAAAGTTTCGTTTGATGAAGTGATTAAGTATAAGGGGTATTATGTGGACGCGGCGTTTACGATGTTGGTTGGGGGGACGGGGTCGCCAGCGGTGAAAAAGATGATTTCGGTGACGGAAAGTTCGTTGTGGGAGGGGATTGAACAAGTGAAACCGGGGGCGAAAATTGGTGATATTGGGCATGCGGTGGAAAAAGTGCTAAGAAGTGGACATCTTGGAGTGATTGAAAATTATATTGGACACGGGATTGATACGACAATGCACGAGGAGCCGGAGGTGCCGAATTATGGTCGGAAAGGGACGGGGTATAAGTTGGTTGAGGGGGATACGATTTGTATTGAGCCAATGTCGTGCCTGGGCAAGCCGGCGAATTATGTGGACAAAGATGACGGGTGGAGCGTGAAGATGAAAGATGGTTCGATCGGTTGTCATGTGGAGCATACGATTTTGGTGACGGCGGACGGGTATGAGGTTTTGACTTTGCCGGATGCGGAATAGTTGTGTTGTGAGTGGCATTGTTGACTGGTTTTAGACGATAAATTAGGTTAACTTTTATAATTTGTGATAATTGTGTTATAATAAGCTTATGGATGAAAATAAGCGGTTCGTAACTGGGCTAGATGTGGGGACGGAAAACGTGCGCGCGGTGATCGCGACGGTGGCGAAAAGTGGCGAGCTGGCGATTGTGGGGTATAATGAGGGAAAGTCGTTGGGGATGCGAAAGGGGATTCCGGCAAATTTGGCTGGGCCGGCGGAAGCGATTGATAAAATGCTTGGGGACGCGGAGCGGATGGGGGGCGTGGATGTGCGGAATGCTTATGTTTCGATTAATGGTTCGACGGTGATGTCGACGATGACTGAGGGGATGATTGCGGTGGGGACGGTCGAACACGAGATTGATTTGGGGGATTTGGAGCGAGTGGAAGATGTGGCGGTGTCGGGGAGATTGCCGGCAAATCGGGAAGTTTTGGATGTGGTGCCGCTGGAATATGCCTTGGATGGGCAGGGCGGAATTAAGGATCCGCTCGGTATGGCGGGGGCGAGGCTCGAGATGCGGGCATGCGTAGTGTCGGCGCTTGCGCCGAATTGTGAGAATTTGAAACGGGCAACGATGACTGCGGATGTAAAAGCGGAACGGTTGGTGCCGTCGGTGGTGGCGGCGGCGAAAGCGGTTTTGACTGATCGGCAACGGGAAAACGGCGTGGCGGTGGTGGATATGGGCGCGGCGACGACTGCGGTGGCGGTGTATGAGGAGGGGGATTTGCAATATGTTGGCGTGGTGCCGGCGGGGTCGAATAATATTACGAATGACCTCGCGATTGTGTTGGCTATTGACCCGGAACTTGCGGAAGAGATTAAGACGCGGTTTGTGACAGGGGATTTTGAGACGGAAAAAAGTCCGGCGATTAAAATTGGTAAAAACGGGGAGCGGACGTTTGACCGGCGGGAAGTGGAAGAAGTAGTGAGGGCGCGGCTGGAAGAGATTTTTGGTGAGGTGCGGAAAAAGTTGAAAGCGGCGAAATACGATCAGCGGTTGCCGGAGGGCGTGGTTTTAGTCGGGGGCGGAGCGAAGATGCGTGATATTGATTTGTTTGCGAAAAAGGTGTTGGAGGCATCGGTAAAAATTGGTGTGCCGGCGGGGCTAAATGGGGTCTCGGAAGAAGTATGCCGACCGGAATTTGCGACGGCGGTGGGACTGGCGATGCTGGCGGCGGAAGATGTGGATTATGGGGCTGGGGCGGAGAAAAAGAGTTTTAAGAAAATTGTGAAAAATAAGGGGGCTCAGTCGAAAGCTGGGTGGTTGAAAAAGATTTTGGGGAAGTTTTAGGTTTTGGGTTTTTGATCTCGGGTTTTTGGTTGTTGAATTTTTGGGTTTGGGATTTGGTGGGTATTTTTTTGGGCTTTGGCAGGCAAAAAAATAAAACCCCGATGATGATTGGGGTTTTAGAATTTAGCGACCGTTTTTGAGGCGCGGATGACGGCGCTTGTCGCTGTGTTTGTGATTATTATTCCGGTTTTGTTTGCTGACCGGTTTTAATGTGATTTTTCTTGCCATGGGGTAATTATAGCATATTCGGGGGATTTATGGAAGAGACTAAGCGGTAAGGGCAGGAAAGAGCTTATTCTTGACAAAAATAGAAAAGTATGATAGAATGAAAATAGAGGGTTGGTTTTTGAGTGGTCTCGTGATATAATAAAAAGCGGAAAGGTGGCCGAGTGGTTGAAGGCACTGGTCTTGAAAACCAGAGAGGGAAACCTCCGCAGGTTCGAATCCTGTCCTTTCCGCCAAAAATAGTCCCCGAGATAGCTTGCTATCGCGGGGCTATTTTGAAAAAAAGGGCGAGGATAATTATCCTGTCCTTTCCGCCATAGAATAAAAAATATTTTGAAAAAGTCGCGACGGCGACATTTTTTTGTGCTATAATGGGTGTAAACATAAGGTCATTAAATTTAACGGGTGGGAGGAGGTTGCCCGAGATGAAAAATAAAAATTGTAAATACATTTTTGTAACTGGGGGCGTGCTTTCGGGCGTGGGTAAGGGAATTACCGCGGCGAGTATGGGTGCGATTTTGAAGGCCAAGGGTTTTAAAGTGACGATGCAGAAGTGCGACCCGTATTTAAACGTGGATGCGGGACTGTTAAATCCAGTGGAACACGGGGAATGTTTTGTGACACATGACGGGGTGGAAACGGACCTTGACCTCGGGCATTATGAGCGGTTTTTGGATTTTGAGACTTCGAAATATTCGATTACGCTGTCGGGTTCGATTTACAAGGAGTTGATTGAACGAGAGCGAGCGGGTGGTTTTCATGGTAAAACGGTGCAACTGGTTCCCCATTTTACGGGGCTGGTGTGTGAAAAAATCGAAAAGGCTTCGGCGGAATCGGATGTGCATATTGTGGAAATCGGGGGGACGGTGGGGGATTACGAGGGGTTGCCGTTTATCGAGGCGATTCGGTTGTTTGCGAATAAGGTGGGGCGAGAAAATTGTTTGTATGTTTCGGTGGTGTATGTGCCGTTTATTCATACGTCGAACGAACTCAAGACCAAGCCGGCGCAAAATGCGCTGAAAGATTTGAGGGGGTTTGGAATTATTCCGGATATTGTGTGCGTGCGGACGGAAGAGCCGTGCGAGCGGGCGATTTGTGAAAAAATTGCGGCGTTTTCGGGCATTCCAGGGGAGGCGGTGCTGAATTTGCCGGATATTAACAGCGTGTATGACGTGCCGTTTAATGTGCTGAAAAGTGGGGTGCTGAATATTTTGAACAAGTTTGTGGATGACGAGAGCGAGCCGGATATGTCGAAATGGGAAAAGTTTTCGAAACTGCGCGGAATGGAACATGAAAAAACGGTGAAAGTTGGGCTGGTGGCGAAATATGTGGGGAATGATGATACGTATATTTGCGTGACGGAGGCGCTGAAAGCTGCGGCGGCGTATAACGAAGTGAATTTGGATTTGAAGTGGCTGAACGCAGAAAAGGTAACCGAGGAACAACTGGCGAAGATGGATGGAATTGTGGTGCCAGGGGGGTTTGGTGAGCGCGGGGTCGAGGGGAAAATCATGGCGGCGGGGTATGCGCTGGACCATGATATGCCGTATCTTGGGCTGTGCCTTGGGATGCAGGTGGCGTGTATTGCGGCGGCGCGAAAAGGCGGGGTAAAAGGCGCGAGTTCGGAGGAATTTGGCGCGAGCGAAAAGGCGGGGAATAATGTGATTTATATTATGGAGGGACAAAAGGGGAAGGAATCGACGGGAGGGACGATGAGGTTAGGCGATTATGAGGCGGTGCTGGCGAAGGGGACGAAGACGGCGGAAATGTATGCGCGGGCGTTTCGCGATGGGGACTATATTGATGGGACGCAGATTGAGAAAAGTGGGAAAGTGAAAGTGGTGGAACGGCATCGGCATCGTTATGAAGTGAACCAAAAGTTTTTGCCAGAAATGGAAAAGGGCGGAATTGAGGTCGCGGGGACTTCGCCAGATGGAAAGTTGGTGGAATTTATCGAAGCGCCGGAGAAAAAGTTTTTCGTGGCGACGCAAGCGCATCCGGAATTTAAATCGCGGCCGCTCGCGGTGCATCCGCTGTTTTATGAATTTGTGAAAAGTTTGAAATAGTATAATTTTGTAATCTATATTTGTGAGCCTTTTTGCTGATGCCCGTTTGGTTATGGATACGTTTTTTAATGCTTGTGGTATAATAAAAGTATGGATGAAGCTGAAATTCAGTTTAGGCGACGCGACAATGAGGAGCGGGCGACGGCGGACCGAGCGCGAATTTTGGGGTTGCCGTATTTAGACACGCGGAAGTTCGAGCGAGAAATTGCGTTGGTACCGCACCTGATCGAGGTGCCAGAAATGTATCGGAATTTTATGGTGCCGCTGCAACGTGGAGGCGGCGAGGAACATTATCAGTTTATGGTGACTTCGCAGACGCCGCGGTCGGTGATTGAAAAAACTCGGCAAGAATATACGGACGAGGGTGAAAAGGCGGACTTTTTCTTGATTTCGGGTTCGGCGTTTAAGGTGTTTATGCTGAGATACGACCCGCCGCGACAAATTCATTATGATGATATTAAAATTGCGGGCGAGGGGGATTCGGAGACGATTGCGAGTGTATCGAAAACGCTCAATTCGGTTTCGACGGACAAAGTGTTTGATTTTTTGATAGACCAGGCGGATAAACTCGGCACGAGCGATATTCATATTGAAAATTTGCGAAATGAAATTCGGATTCGGATGCGGGTGGACGGGATTTTGCATCCGGTGGCGAATATTGATCGGGATAAATATCGGATTTTTATGGGTGAGTTGTCGTCGCGGGCGAACGTATCGATTGCGTCGAATAAGCCACAGTCGGGACATATGCAAAAAGAAATTACGCGCGACGGCGCGACGCATCTACTAAATATTCGTGTGGAAACAATTCCGACAATGTATGGACAGGACGCGGTGCTGAGGTTATTTAATTTTGACGAGAGTTTGCTAAATTTGGATTTGCTCGGGCTATCGAAAGAGGAGCGGAAAGAAATTAACGAAGTGATTTCGCATCCGCGTGGGCTGGTGCTGATGGTGGGGCCGACTGGGTCGGGGAAATCGACAACTTTGTATTCGATTTTGAATGCATTGAATACGTCGGAGCGGAAAATTATCACTTTGGAAGATCCGATTGAATACGGAATTACGGGGATTTCACAGATTCCGATTCAGACGAATAATGGCGGGTCGTTTGCGGAAGGGTTAAGGTCGGTGCTGCGTTTAGACCCGGACGTGGTGATGGTGGGGGAAATTCGGGATGCAGACACGGCGAAAACGGCAATTCAGGCTTCGATCACGGGGCATTTGGTGTTGTCATCGTTTCACGCGAATTCGACAGCGGCGGCGTTTGCTAGGATGATTGATTTGATTGGCGTGAATCCGATTTTTTCGTCTTCGATTCGGCTGGTGGTGGCGCAGCGATTGGTGCGGAAGTTATCGACTACGAAAAAAGCGCGACCGGCAACGGAAGCGGAAGCGAAATATATTCGCGAAGTGCTGGCGGGGGTACCACAAGAAAAGTTGGCGGGGGTGAATTTGGAAAATATTACTTTATACGATTCGGTGCCGTCGGAAACGGACCCGTTTGGCTATAGTGGGCGGACGGTGCTGATGGAACAGTTAGTGGTGACGGAAGAAATTCAGGCGTTTATTCGGGGGGAAGTGGCGAATATTAATACGGATGAAATTGAAAAAGTAGCAAAACAAAATGGGATGCTGACTTTGGAGCAGAAAGGGATACTGGCGGTGTTGCGAGGTGAGACGACGCTGGAAGAAATTTCAAGAGTAGTTTAAGTGTGGTATAATATAGGGTATGAGTGAAAAAATAGTTTCGGATTATAACGGATATGACTATAAAAAAGATTTCTGGGAGGGGACTGGGCGCGAATACGAAGACCAGGCCGACCGGATGGCGATTCGGAAATTGTTGCCGAAACGAATGGAGAAGTTTGCGGATATTGGTGGGGGATATGGGCGGCTCGCGAATGAATATTTGAAGCGGGCGCGAAAAGTTTATTTGTTTGATTATTCGAAAACTGAGCTCGAGCAGGCGAAGGAAGTTTATGGCGACAAAATCGAGACGAAGGCAGGGGATATTTATGAGTTGCCGTTTCGGGATAATGAGTTGGACGGGCTGATGATGGTAAGAGTAACACATCATTTGGAGCATCTTGATAAGGCTGTGGCGGAGTTGTATCGCGTGCTGAAGCCGGGTGGGGTGGCGGTGATTGAAGTCGCGAACAAGCGGACGTTGCCAAAGATGGCGCGATTTGTGACGGGGCGGAGTAAGGTTAATCCGTTTGATCGGACAGTGGCGAATTATAAAGAAATTTCGAAAAATGGATTCTATAATTATCATCCGAAATATGCGGAAGAGATTTTTGAGCGGGCGGGATTTGTGTGTGAAAAAGTTTTGTCGGTGTCGAATTTTCGTAGTCAGGCTTTGAAAAAGATTTTGGGAACAGACAATTTAGTGAAAATGGAGACTAAAGTGCAGCAAATGCTCGCCGGAATTCGGTTTGCGCCGTCGATTTACTATAAGTTGCGAAAACCGGAGGATTAAGGTATAATATAGGGGATATGGGGTCGTCGTTCAACGGATAGGACATATCCCCTCTAAGGATACAATGATGGTTCGATTCCATCCGGCCCTACCATATGCTGGTTCGCATCTCACGCCTCAAGCGTGAGATTCTTCTTCCAGCCGGGCCTACCATATGCTGAATAATCAAAAAGTCCCGCGGGAGAAGGCGGGACTTTTTAGTGGAACTACAAGTTATTTCTTCAAAGATGGGGTTTTGAAGATGAACTTGACCGATTCGGCGGAAGAATTTTTGTAGGAATGGTAGTTCTTTGCGGCGGAGACGGAGGCGCGGAGATTTTTCAAGGCGCCATTTAGGTCGTTATTCGCAAAGCTGACTAGTTTGTCGATGCCGGAAGTTTTGAGAGCGGTGAGACCGTTTTCAAGAGTTTTGGAACCTTCGCTAAGTTCGGTCATGCCAGAGGCGAGGGAATCGACGCCGGCTTTGAGCTCGGCAGTACCGGCGGAGAGTTCGGTCGCACCGGCGGCAGCGGAAGCGACGCCAGTGGTGTAGGTCTCGAGACCGGAGACGAAGGTTTCGACCTGAGAAAGGGAGGCAAGGCTAGCTTTCATGGTGTCAATTGCGGAGGCGATAACTTGTTTTTGGGTTTCGTCTTGGACCATGGACTGCACGGCAGTCAAGAATTTGATTAAACTTTCAAAAGTAGTTTTGTAATTCTCGGAAGTAAGTTTAATCGGGGTAGTGATGCCGTAAGCTTGGCCGTAGGCTTGAATGAGAGTGGTCAAAGTAGTGTTGGAATTCAAAGTGCTTTCGGCCGAGGAGAGCAGGCTAGAGAAAATGCTCTCTGCGCCACTATTTAAAGTATCGTTGCTGGCGGAAAGTTGCTCAAGACCACTGGAAAGTTCGGCAGCACCGGAATTTAATTTGTTGGCACCAGTTTGAAGTTTAGCGATGCCGGAAACTGCGGAATCAAGACCGCTAGACAGAGAGCCGGCGCCGGCGATGAGTTGGTCGAGGCCGGAGGAAAGCTCATTCATAGAGTTGATTAGGCTGTCGAGTGAAGTGAGTTTTGAGGTATCAATATCGGCGAATAATTCGTCGGTCGCGAGAGAATAAGTTTCGCTCATGGCAAAATCAGTGACGTCGGCTTCGATGGTGAAGTCGGCTGGCAAAACGTCGGTGCCGAGATTTTCGTTTAAGCCCACTACGGCGTAGCCCGCGAGGGTGATATTATCATCGGTTTCGGAAATGATTTTACCGTTTTTGATAGTGACGTTTTGGAATTTGGTGCCGTCTAAAATCGTGCCGGTGACGGCTAGGAACGGAACTTTTGTGCCGCTGAAAGTTTTGGTTGAAGTAAAATGGTAGTTAATTTTGACGTGTCCGGATTTACCGATTAAATCTTCGGCGGAAATTGCGGAGCCGTCTAGAGTGTAGGTGATGCTGAGCTCAAGCGGAAGCTCGGCATTATCCGCATCGAGCGTATTGCCGACAAAAACATTCTTTACTTCACCGGCCGAGTCGGTGATAGCATAAATCGTTTCGTTTTTGGACGCGATTTTGTTTGTGGTGGTTAAAGTTTGTTCGAGAACAATGGCAGGATTGCTTTGGGTGGTTTCAGCGGAAACGTTATTTACGAGAATGGTAGTGAGGCTACCGGCAAACAGCGCAAGTCCGCAAACTGAAGTATAGATTAATGATTTTTTCATTTGTTAGTTCCTTTCGTTAATTTTTTCATACCAATGGTGGTGCGAATGACCAGAGGGTCAGCGAAGATGAGGAGGGACGGCAGGGCGAAGATGACGGCTGCCATGCTGATAATGGCGCCGCGAGCCATAAGCATACACATCGAGCCGATCATGTCGACGTTCGAGTAGAGGGCGACGCCGAAAGTGGCGGCGAAGAGGCCAAGGCCGGAAACGAGAATTGACGGAACGGAAGTGCGGATGGCGATGATGGCGGCCTGTTTTTTGTCTTTGCCGTCTAGTCGTTCGCGAGTGTAGCGGGTGGTGAGCAGAATGGCGTAATCGACGGTGGCGCCGAGCTGAATGGTGCTGATACAAATTGGAGTGATGAAGGAGAGTTGGTCGCCGGTGTAGAATGGCAGGCCGAGGTTGACGAACACGGCGGATTCGATAACAGCGATAAGAATGAACGGGAGCGAGAAACTTTTGGTCACAATCATGATGATGACGAAAATTGCGATGATGGAAACGGTGTTTACGACTTGGAAATCGACGGAGGTGAGGTCAATCATGTCCTGTGTGGTGCTGGCCTCGCCGACGAGTAGGGCGGTGTCGTCATAGGATTTGATGATTTTGTTGATATTGTCGATTTGGGCGCCGATTTCGTTGGTGGCGGTGGCGTATTCGGAAATGACGAGGGTGAGTTCCCAGTTGTCGCTCTTTAAAACGTCGACTACGGACTCGGGCAAAGCTTCGAGCGGGACGGTGTCCGGGACGAGCGCTTCGAGATTCAAGACGGATTTGACGCCGGCGACGTTTTCGAGTTCGGAGGTCATGGCGCGAGCGTCAGATTCGCTCAGACTAGATTTGGTTAAAATCATGTGGACGTTAGACAAGCCGAAATCTTCGGAAAGTTTGCGGTTGGCGATGGCGAAATCCATGGTGTCTGGCAGGCTGTCGCCGATGGTGTAGTAGACGCTGTCGTTGGTTTTTTGATAACCATAAAAAGCAGGCGGGATAATTGCGACAAAGATGACTAGAAAGACTGGGAAGAACTCAACGATGTTGCGCGCGAGCCAACGGAAACCCGGGAAAAGAGATTTGTGGTCGAACTTTTCGAGTTTGTCGCCAAAAATTAAGATGAGCGACGGCAAAACGGTAACCGAACCGATAACGCCAAGGAGGACGCCTTTGGCCATCACGATACCGAGATCGAGACCGAGGGTAAAGGACATAAAACAGAGGGCGATGAAGCCGGCGATGGTGGTAGCGGACGATCCCATGACTGATGAGAAGGTGGATTTGATTGCATTTTCCATGGCGCGGGAGCGACTAGGGTCTTTTTCAAGGTGTTCGCGGTAGGAGTGCCAGAGGAAAATTGAGTAATCCATGGTGACGGCGAGCTGGAGAATGGCGGCGAGGGCCTTGGTGATATAGGAAATTTCGCCGAGAAAGAGGTTGGTTCCCATGTTGATTAAAATCATCACGCCGATGCTGACGAGAAAAATGAATGGAATTGCCCAGTTGTCGAGACAGATAAGCATGACGGCGAGAGTGAGCGCGACGGCGATAATAATATAGATGAATTCTTCGGATTCGGCGAGGTTGCGCATGTCGGTGACTAGTGCGGACATACCAGAAACGTAGGCTTTGCCGTCGACGATGTCGCGGATTTCGTTGATGGCGTCGATGGTTTCGTCGGCGGAAGTGGAAGTGTCGAAAAAGACTGCCATGATGGATTCATCACCGTTTCTAAAGGTGTCGTAAAGGTCGTCGGGAATAATTTGGGCGGGTAGACCGGCGTTTTCGAGAGTGCCGAGACTCATGACGGTGTCGACGTGGTCGACGTTTCTAATGGTAGTTTCGAGTTCGCCGATTTGGGAATCGGACAGACCGTCGGTGATAACCATCGAAAAGGCGCCTTTGCCGAAGTCCTTAAGGAGTTCATCTTGACCTTTGACGGTGTCCATGCTGTCCGGGAGGTAATTAAGCATGTCGTAGTTGACGCGAGTGTTGTAAAAGCCGATGAGGGCGGGAATAATCAGCACGAACGCCAGCACGACAATAAGTTTATGATGTTTGACAATAAATTTTTCCATATAAAACCTTCTTACAAGGGTTATTATAGTGGATTTTAGCGGTAATTAAATGGGCTTTTTTGGGCAAATGCCTAATTTTTGGGCAAATTGCTTGAAATGTCTATAAATTGGTGAAGGGGATTAAAATTAAAAGACATGCCGCGGCGGATATAATTCATGGCGAGACCAAAGCAGATACAACTCAAAAATTCTTGGGCGTCGAGATGGTGTTCGGAGTTGTCGAGATAGGCGTTGGCGACATAGTCGCAAATGCGCCAGAGGTAGCGTTCAAAAATAGGGCGAGAAGTGGACTCGTAAATGTGGCGGATGCCGGCTTCGTTTTGTTTGATAAAATCGGTGGCGGCGGTAAGACAGTCGTCAAGCGATTCGGCGGGAGGGTAATTTTCGAAAAGTTCGTCGACGAGGTTTTTGACCACGGTTTCGAGTAGGTCGGGAATGCTTTTATAATGATAATAAAAAGTATTGCGGTTGATGCCGACGGTGGCGGTGAGACTTTTGACGGAGATTTGGTTGAGGGATTTCTCGCTGAGAAGCTCTAGGAACTTTTGTTCGATGGCGGTTTTGGTGAGCGAGGTTTTGGACATGTTAGTCTTCTTCCGGCAAAATTGCAAGGTGCGCCTCGGAAAGTTGTTCGGGGTCGACGACGGAAGGAGAATTTATCATCAAATCGACACCGGAACCGTTTTTGGGGAAGGCGACGATATCGCGAATGTTGTCGGTGTTTTCGAGAACCATGAAAATGCGATCAAGCCCAGGAGCGCAGCCAGCGTGTGGAGGCGCGCCAAATTTGAAAGCGTTTAGCATGCCACCAAAACGGGCTTCGACATATTCGTTATTGTAGCCAAGAATATTGAAAACTTTGTACATAATGTCGGGATTGTAATTACGGACGGCGCCGGAGCAGACTTCGTAGCCGTTCATGACCATGTCGTATTGGTCGGCTTTGAGAGCTAATTTTTCGGTGTTAGTGGCGGCGCTTTCGAGAGCGGCGAGACCGCCTTTAGGCATGCTGAAGGGGTTGTGACCAAAATCGAGTTTGTGATTTTTTTCGTCCCATTCGTAGAATGGAAAATCGGTAATCCAACAATAAGCCACTTCGGCAGGGTTTTTGAGGTTGAAATGGTCAGCAAAGGCGATGCGGAGTTCGCCGAGAACTTTGTTGACTTTGGTACGGTCGTCGGCACCGAAGAATACGGCGTCGCCCGTGGTGGCACCGGTGAGTTTTTGGACTGATGCGATCTCGGTGTCGGACATGAACTTAAGGATAGGAGATTTTGGGCCTTCGGCGGTATATAATATATATGCCAAACCGCCGGCGCCGAGTTTGCGGGCCTTGTCGGTGAATTCGTCGATTTCGCGGCGAGTTAGGCCGGCGCCGTTTTTAACGCAAAGGGCTTTGACGCAGTCAGTTTTGAAGACTTTGAATTCGGTGTTCTTGAATGCATCGGTAAGTTCGATAAGTTCCATGCCATAGCGAAGGTCGGGTTTGTCCACGCCGTAGGTTTCGATGGCAAAATCAAAAGGCAAGCGGGGGATTTTGGAGCCGGGGATGAGATATTGTTTGGCTGGTTCGGATTTTAAGACGAGTTTTTTGTCGGAGAACTCAGTTGCGAGCGCGACGAACAAAGGTTCGATTTCATTGCGGACGGTTTCGCCGTCGTCGACAAAGGACATTTCGCAGTCGAGTTGGTAAAAATCGCCATAAAGCCGGTCGGCTCGGGGGTCTTCATCGCGGAAACAAGGCGCGATTTGGAAATATTTATTAACGCCGCCGACCATTAAAAGTTGTTTGAATTGTTGTGGGGCTTGGGGCAGAGCGTAGAACTTGCCAGGATGCAGTCGAGAGGGAACAAGAAAATCACGCGCACCTTCGGGTGAGGAATTTGCGAGAATCGGGGTAGTGATTTCGGTAAAATCGTGGTCATACATAAAATTACGAATGAAACGATAATATTCGGAACGGCGTTTTAAGATTTTTTGCATGCTGGGGCGGCGCAGGTCGAGATAACGATACCGTAAGCGTTGCTCTTCGGAAGATTTTTCGCCGTCGTCGTGAGTATTGACCGGCAGAGGCGCGGATTTATTTAAAAGTTCGAGATTTTCGACGACGAGTTCGATTTTGCCGGTGGCAAGATGAGGATTAACTAAGTCGGGTTCGCGTTCACGAATTTTGCCGGTGGCACGCAAGACGAATTCGTCGCGGACGGATTCGGCGAGTTTGAAAGTTTCGGCAGTTTCGGGAGTGACGACGAGCTGCAAGATACCGGTGTGGTCGCGCAGGTCGATAAAAATTAAACCGCCATGGTCGCGACGGGAATTAACCCAGCCGGCTACGGTGATAGATTTGCCTAAAAAACTGTCAGATTTTTCGATTAAAACTCTCATGGAGTATATTATATCATTTTCCGAGTAAATAGTCGAGGAGGATTTCGATAGTGAAAAAGCCGACTAGGGTATCGGAGTTGTCGAGGACAAGGAAATAGGAACTGTTTTTGGCTTCGATTTCTTGAATGGCGGTAGAAAGTGAGTCGGTGGCGTGGAGAAAATTGAAATTTTTGTCGAGATATTTGTCGGCGCGGTCGGTTTTTTTGATTTCGAGAGTGTTCAGGGCTTCGGTGCGGATAATGCCTTTGACTTTGTTGTGGCTGTCGACCACGGGGAAAACGGTGAAACCAGATTTGTAGAGCTTGTCGAGGATAAGAGGCCCGAGGATTTCGGACGATTTAACAAAAACCATGTCGGAACGCTTTATCATTAAATCTGCGACGAGGCGATCATCAAAACTCATGACGGCGGAAATGCGGGCGCGAGCGGTGTCGTTCAAAATGTTTTTAGGCGTGCGTTTTAAGAGGTCGATAAAATCCTGCAGAGAGGTGGGGGTGTATTTTGGAGGTTTTAGAGCCGGCCGTTTGGGGCGGTATTTTTCGAGTTTGGGATCGAGCCAGCGGACGAAATTTTGCATAAAATTTTCGAACATGATATATTTATTATATCACTAAAGGAGTTATATGAAAAAGTTAAAAGGTTTTTCGGTTGCAGGAATAATTATTGGGGTGCTGGTGGCAGCAATTTTGGGAATTGCGACTTATGCGGTAATTGACGGTAATAATAAAGCAACAAATTATGATAATTATGATTTTTATTCGGTGATTGAGCCGACGGCGGATAATGGAAATATTGGCGACCATGTGAAGGGGTCGGCAGATGCGCCGGTATTGATTTTTGAGTATGCGGATTATCAGTGTCCGGGGTGTGCCTCGATTAATCCACGAGTGAACAAAGTGATTGAGCAGTTGGACGGGAAGTTGGCGGTGGTGTATCGTAGTTTCTTGTTGTCTTACCACCAGAACGGCACGGCGGCGGCATCGGCGGCGGAAGCGGCAGGGTTGCAGGGTTATTGGAAAGAGTATGCGGATAAACTATTTTCGGAGCAATCGGAATGGGAATATGCGACGGCGTCGGAGAGGACGACATATTTTAATCAATATTTTGAAGAAGTGACGGACGGTAAAGGCGATTTGAAAAAGTTTAACGCAGATATTTCTAGCGAGGCGGTGTCGAAAAAGATTAATTTTGATATGGGGGTAGGTAAAAGAGTGGACGTGAGCGGGACGCCGGCGTTTTATATTGATGGCCAGTTGATTAACTGGGGCGAAGCGGGGAGTATTACGATAAACGGGCAGACGATTTCGTGGTCGTCGGCGCGGTCTGGTGATGAGTTTGCGAAATTGCTGAAAGACATTGTAGCGGCGAAATTAGGGGAATAAAACTCGGAAAATATAGAGTTAAGTTTGGTCAAATTCTGGTGAAAACGGTGAAAAATCGGTAAAAACAGTAAAAATCCCCCTTAAAGGGGGATTTTTAGATTTCGATATACTCTTGCCAAGAGGCAGGGGCAATCTTTTGCTTGCGCTCCGGAGAGCGACGAAGCCGTTTGATACGCATGTATCCGATTTTCTCCTTAATGTTTTTCGCTCAGACGACCTTTAAGCCCACTCGCTTGGGAAATGAAGAGCGATAGAAACCATTTTAGCAAAGGTCGTGATTTTGCGCAAGCATAAAAAGAATGGAGCAGGGGTGGAGCAGGAGTGGATTAGGAATGGTTTTTAAACGCTACGCGCGGGCTCTAAGCAGAATTTGGGGCAAGATTGCTAGTTTTTAAGGGTGTTTTAGTGGCGGAGTTTCGTGTTATAATGAGAATATGAAAAAGCGTGGGCAAGTGAAGCTTCACAAGATTAAAACGTGGCAGTTGTTGATTTTATTAATTCCGTTATTTTTTATCGACGCGACTTTGCTAAGGTTAGACCACATAAAAATGACGGAACTCAGGACGGCGGTGCTGGAGGCGGATGAGGCGGAGGAAGACGATACGACGATTGCGAAAAAGTTGGTGACGCTAAAAGATTTTACGTTCAATAATATCGTGATTAATGTGGTGGATGATAATGGGGCGCAGAAAATTACGTTTGGGACGGGACCGTTTTATTTGGAGCATACTTATATTCGGGCGGCGAACCGGGCGCTTGCGGCGGCGGAGGAAAAGTTTGCCGACGATACGAATCCGAACGGAAATATTTATGCGGCGGCGAGTGCGACGTGCAAAGTGCAGGCTATTCAGAATGGTTGGACGTGGGATAATGCGAACTATATTAATTGTATGGTGGGCGAAATTCAGAAATATCCGGCGGCGGATAATATTGAAAGCCAGATTGCGGCGAGTTTGCCGTCGACGGAACTGTATCGGCATAATTATGCGTCGCCGATTTGGGCGCCGACAGCGGCGGGGTGGATGATTTTGGTGACGGCGGTAATTATAATGGTGCTAATAATTAGGGGGATTATTTGGGTATTTTTAAGAATATCCTTAATGTTTGTGTAAAAACCTCTTGACTTTTTTGGCTTGGGGTCATAAGATAGAAGTATACTAATTAAGGAGGAAAGCTAAATGGCTTACGAACATACCAACGGTAAGGGTGTGAAATACTATCTACACAAATCTGAAGTGACGCTCCGCGGTGGCAAAGCTCAAACGATTTATTTCTTCACAAAGAACACGGAAGGTGGCAAGGGTACGCCTTGCGATTTGCCGGAAGATCGTGAAGTTTGCGAAAACCCACGCAACGGGTTCTTGACTTTGCGCAAGAAGCAATAATAAAAAATTAAAAAAGGTGTTGTAAAAAATACAACACCTTTTTGTGTTATAATAAGGACATGGGGATGTAGCTCAGCTGGTTAGAGCATGCGTCTTATACACGCAGGGTCCTAGGTTCGAATCCTAGCATCCCTACCAAGGTGGAACATGAAGATAAAAAATAGTTTGAGACGACTAAGGTATAAAACCCGGCACGATTTATTGACGATAGAAAATGTGGTGCTGGCGCTGGCGATTATTCTGTGTTTGGTGTGGACATATCAGTCCATTGTGGCGATGAATCGGAACTGGGAGTTATCAGAAAAACTGACGACTGAACGGAAAAAGTTGGAACTGTTAACGATTGAGGTGGAGACGGCGGAGCTAGCGAATGAATATTATAAGACTGATGAATATCAGGAACTGATGGCGAGGCAACTGCTAGATAAAAAGTTGCCGGGGGAAAATATGGTGGTGATGCCGGAAAATTCGGAGGTGGCAAAAAATAAGCACGCAGAGACTGAGAAAACGCAGGAACAGGAGAGCGCGAGTCGGGAATATTCGAATTTTGAAAAATGGATGCTATATTTATTTCCAAAATATTAATGAAAAATTGAGCTTATGGTATAATAAAAGGTATGACTAGGCTGAAGCGTGGGTTTACCTTGATTGAAGTGTCAATCTTTTTGGCGTTGACTGGGTTGCTGTTTATTGGCGTAGTGGCGGGGGTGCAAAATTCGGTGTATCAGCAACAACGGAGCGATTCGGTGCAAAACTTTGTAGAATTTTTGAGAAGTGTGTATTCGGGGGTGGAAAATGTGCAAAATGCCACGCCGGAAGGGCGGAGTGAACAGGCGATTTATGGAAAATTGGTGACGTTTGGGGAGGCGTATGATTTAGCGGGGGAGGCGACGGACAAGAAAAAGATTTTTGTGTATACGGTGGTGGGGAATGTAGGGAGTGGGTCGGATAGTACGCTGGCGCTGCTGTCGAAGTTGAAGGCGAATGTGGTGGGGGCGGATGGGAATTTGGCGGGATATCCGGAAACGTATAGTCCAAAATGGGGGGCGGTGATTGAAAAAGCGGGGAGACTACAAAATGTAACGCCACTTTCGGCGGCGCTTTTAGTGGTCAGAAATCCGGATTCGGGGGTGGTATATACGTTTTATCGGAGCAGTACGATTGAGGTGAATCAGACTCGAAAAACGAGTTGGGGGACGAATAATCCGTTTTCGAGTGCGCTCGCGGACGGAAGTTTTAAATTGGTGGGGACGGGTGAACTAGCTAATGGCGTGGATTTTTGTGTGAATCCGACGGCGACAAATATGGCGGATAATCGGACGGATATTCGGGTGACTGGGGCGCGAAACGCGTCGGGGATTATGCAGGTGGCGGAAACGGAAGCGAATTGTGGGGCGACGAGATAGGAAATGGTGAAAAAGACTGAAAAAATGACGATGAAAGCTGGGTTTACACTAGTGGAGTTGTCGCTGTCGATTGTGCTGATTGCGGTGTTGTCGATTATTGTGATTTCGATGATTAATAATGCGGTGTCGGCGTATCACCGGGGGCTGGTTTTAAATCAGGTAAATACGGTGGGGATGGGGCTGGTGGATGATATGCGGTCGGCGGTGCAGAGTTCGCCTGGGCGGTTCGATTATGAAAGTGAGTGTCAGGCGGCGTATGAGGGGACAGGGAATGAAGCGGCGCTAAAAAGTTGTTTGGATGATAAGGGACGGAAGTTTATGTTGCTGAGGAGATACGCGACGGTGTGGCGCGGAGGGACGAAGCTGAACGAAGATGCGCCGGTGTTTGGGGCGTTTTGCACGGGTGAGTATTCGTATATTTGGAATTCGGGGTATTTCTTTAATACCGATGACTTTGCGGTGCAGACTTCGTCGTCGATTCGAGGCAAGTCGAAACTGGTGTTTAAAAATTCTGGTGGGAAATATCAGACTGTGAGCGATTTTAAGTTGCTGAAAATTAAGGACGAGAACCGAGCGGTGTGTAAACTGGGAGCGGGGGCGGGAGAATCCGCGCCGGTGTATCGAAGTGATTTGCAAGCCGAGACGACGTTAAATAGTGACACGGTGTTTAATTTTGAGACGGCGTGTAAAAACGTGGCGAATGCGTCGGCGGAAATTTGTGGGGCGATGGATGAAAATACTTTGGATACGGAACTGATTGGTGAAAATCTGGGTTATGGCGGGCTGGCGTTGTATGATTTGTCGGTACAGGCGTCGGCGAGCAGTGCGGGGACGAATAACTTGTTTTATTCGGCGTCGTTTATTCTTGGAACGTTGCAGGGTGGAATTAATGTGATGGCGAGCGGGAATTATTGCGTGACGCCGGGGGATTATAATAATTCGGCGGTGGAAAATTTTGATTATTGTGCTGTTAATAAATTTAATTTTGCTGCGCAGGCAAGTGGAGGTTAGAATGAAAAAATTGAAAAATAAGTTTAAGCAAGGGGCGGCATCGTTTTATATTGTTGTGTTTTCGACGTTGGTACTACTGATTGTGGCGACGAGTTTTGCGACGATTATTATTTCGGAGATTGAGCGGGCGTCGAACGATGATTTGTCGCAATCGGCGTATGATTCGGCGCTAGCCGGGGTGGAAGATGCGAAATTGGCGTTTTATAATTACCAAAACTGTTTGGCGCAGGATTCGATGAATGCGAAATGCCAAGAAATTGTGAGTTATATGAAAAATGCGGACTGCGATATGGTGGGACATATTTTGGGGCGGATTGATGCGAGCGACAATGAGGAAGTCGCGATTCAAGAGACGACGACGGCGAAAAATAATATGCAGCAGGCGTATACGTGCGTGAAAGTTGAAACGGAGCTAGAGGATTATCGCTCGACATTGTCAAGTTCGGTGCAATATAAAGTGGTGAAAGTAAAGTTCCAAGAGGGAGTGAACGCGTCGCAGATTAAAAAAATGAAAGTTAGTTGGTATACGGATGATGACGCGGCGACGAGGCGGTGGCAAAATGTTTCGGGGACGAATGGAACGGTGAAGTTTCCGGGGCTAATGACGGGAGTAAGTTTGCCGGCGGTGCCACCGACGATTTCGGTAGCGTTGGTACAGACGGCGCAGTCGTTTACACTGGACCAATTTACGATGACGCAAGGCAATACGACGAATCGGGGAATGATTTATTTGGTGCCGGCTTCGACGACGACGCAAGCGACGAGCGATGTGGCGGATAATCGAAAGGGGGCTTGGAATACGACAGAAAATCAAAACCATATTGGGACGAGTGCGTTTTTGAGCTCTAACGACAAGACGGCGACGAATTTGCCATACACGGTGTATTGTGATTTTGCGGGGGCGTTTGCGTGTTCAACTTTGATTGATATTCCGGAACCGGTGGGCGGGGCGCGTAATGATGATACTTTTATGTTTGTGGTGTCTTTGCCGTATGGGAAGCCGACGACGGATTTTGCGCTGGAATTTTATTGTGACACCGAGTGCGCGACGGAGGTTTATACGGATGAGACCGGGAAAGAGACGATACAAAAAACGAACCGAGTGAATCTGTCTGGGGTGCAGGTGAAGGTGGACTCGACGGGGCGAGCGAATGATTTGTATCGGCGAGTGGAGACGAGGTTGGAATCGGCGGCGAATGATGCGAATTTGTCGGTGATGGGACCGCTAGAATTGACGGCCGGTTCGACTGGTTCGGGGAATGGAAGTGGAAATTACGTGCTGCAAAAGACCGAGGCGGTGACGAGAGAGTGGAATTTTACGAATAATTGGTATATGAAATAAAAAAGGCGATTTTGATGGTGTTTATGAATTGCAACAAAAAGGGAGCTACTCGGCTCCTAAGAGGTAATTACGAATTTGGTTGTGGGGGCTGGATTTGAACCAGCGACCTTTTGGTTATGAGCCAAACGAGCTACCAGGCTGCTCTACCCCACGATATCTTTCTATTATATCAAGGACTGAGGAAAAAGTCAAGATTTTTTGGTGAGGAGTTGGCGGGCGGCGAGTTTGATGAGGTGGTTGTAGTTGTTGATGGGGTGAGGGGTGCTGGCGAGTTCGAGAACGGTGAGGTTGTGGCGGAGGGCTAGGGCGAGTTCGGCGGACAGCAGTTCGGCGTTAGGGGCGACAATGGTGGCGCCAAGGAGATGACCGGAGCGATCAGCGAGCAGCTTGACGAAGCCGTAATCGAAATTCGCGATTTTGGAGATTTTGGTATCGGAAAGTTTGACGAGAGCTTTGCGATATTTGCGATTTTTGCGAATGAGTTCTCTTTCGGTGAAGCCGAGAGTGGTGATTTCGGGGAAAGTTTTGACGGTGCGGACGAGGCCCTGGTAATCGACAGAGTTTTTGACTTTGTTTATTAAGTTGTTGACAAGCGTAAGGCCTTCGGCTTCGGCGCGATCGGTGGAAGAGGCTTGACCGAGACAATCGCCGATAGCAAAGATATGCTTGGCGGAGGTTTCGAAATACTTATTGACGATAATGCCAGAGGATTTGTATTTGACTTTGGCGTTTTCGAGACCGTAATCGAGGGCAGGCTGACTGCCGGTGGCGAGAATGACGCAATCGACGCGAACCATTTTTTCATCTTTGCCGTCTTTAAAGATGACGCGTTTAGAAAATTCGTCTTCTTCGAGTGCGACAACTTTGGCGCCGGTTAAGACGGTGGCGCCGAGTTTTTGTGAGAAGTATTCGGATAAAGTATTGCCGGCTTCGGCATCTTCTTGGGGGAGGAGATGATTTTCGGCTTCAAAAAGCATAACTTTAATACCGAGTTCGGCGTAGTAGGAAGCAATTTCGCAACCGGTGGCGCCACCGCCGATGATAGCCGCAACTTTGGGCGGGCGGGCGATTTTGACGGCGGTTTCGGGAGTTAAATGTTTGACAAAAGCGAGATTGGCGATGGCGGGAGTTTTTAGTTTGGAACCGGTAGCGAGGATAAAGTTCGCGGCGGTAAAACGTTTTTCGGCGATAGCGATAGTGTGAGGGTCGAGAAAATTGGCGAAACCTTTGAGACAGGTGATGCCGGCATCTTCGTAGATTTTTTTATTGTTGCCGCCGGCTTCGATGACGGTTTTGAGTTCGCAAGCGGGGATAGTGGGAAGGTTGAAGTGGAAATCTTGGTGTTTGAGCGCGGGAAAAGTTTGAATGCGGGAATAAGCGTGAGAAAAATTGAGCGCGACGGCGTAGGGGAGGTCGTAAGTGTTTAGATTGGTGCCACCGAAAAACCGACCTTCGACCAAGGCGACGGATTTTTTGGCTTTGGCGAGAGTTAAAGCTGCGGCGGAACCAGCCGGACCGCTGCCAATAATAATATATTCAAAATCAAACTTTTTGCCCATCTTTATATTATTTTATCACGATTTTCATAAACATAAGCAAAATCTTTGTGATATTTTTTAAGTTCTCTGGAAATGATGCGGGTTAAGTCGGACTCAGTGATAGTGTTTTTGGTTTTGAGTTTAGTTTTGGCGGCGGAGAGGGCGCGGTCAATGAAAATTTCGGCAGCACCGGTCGGAATATCTAAGGCTTTGGCGTGAAGGGCGAGAGATTTTTTTAGGTCGGCCTCGACAAAAGGTTCGGACAAAAATTCGCGGGTCATAGTAAAACTCCTAAAACGATTAAAATTGCGATGAGAAAATAGCAAAAAGTGATGAAAAAGCGAAAAAAGGCTTTATTTTTGAAGCGAAAACGGATTAAGTCGGCGAGAGTGTGGTGGGTCGAGAACAGAAAATGGCAAACTAGAAGAGGGAGAATGGCAGAAAAGGCGAACAGGAGGGTAAAAATGGCGCGTTCTACAGCGGTGGTGGTGAAATTCATGATGGTTAGGCTGGCGAGAAGGTAGAGAGGAAAGGTAAAAATGAGTTCGGGCAGACCGGCAAAAAGACCGAGAAGAAAGGCGTCGGAGCGAGTTTTGGCGAGGCTGATTTTTTCTTGGCAACGGGCGGCAAAATTGCGAGAGATAAAAAGTTCGGCGCCGGAGGATTTGCGGTAGTAGATAGAGCAAAAAAGGATGCCGAGGGCGAGAAAAATGCCAGCGAGAAGCCAGCTAAAGCAAGGAGTGTTTAAGAAGCTTGCGACGAGTGGGGAACTGTTTAAAATCGAATAAATGACGAGAGAAAATAAAATGACGGCGGTTTCGGTGCCGAGAATGAAAAAAGTGCTGAGATCGGAAGCTTTGGTTTTGGAAAATTGGCCGAGTTTGGAGTGCGAAAAAAGGATAAAAATGTCCGGAACGAGTTGCAGAGAGGCCATAATAAGCATAATCAATAATAAAATTCCCACGGGGGTCAAATCACTCATGCTTAAATTATAGCACGAAAAAGGTTGCAATTCTAGTTCGGACGTGTTAGGTTGGGCGCATGAAGAAACGATTACGGAATTTGGTGCTTGGTTTCGCGGTGATTAGTGGAATAATCGGCGGGTGGTTTGATGGGATTTTAGCGGACTATACGGGCGGGCGTTTGGGCGAGATGAGAACGGCTTTTGCGGAAGGGGTGAAAAATGATTTGGAAGAAACTAGCGGAATTGACGCAAGTGGAGGAATTGAAAGTGGGGGCGTTGATGAAAATGCTGGGAATGACGGGGGCGACGGAAATGCGGAAAAAGATGAGAAAATTGTTGATAGCGGTGCGGAAAATAGTGATAAAAATACGGAAAGCGACGTGGAAAATGACGAAAATGATGAAAATGATGACGAAGACGACGAGGCGGAGTGGGAGAGGCCGGAATTATTTGTAAAGGCATTAAATCCTGGATATAAGACTGATGGTATAAGTAATGTCGGGGAAATGATTGAAATTGCCCGTGGGGAAAACTCCGACACACCGATTTTGCTCGCTGGGGCCGCTGTAGGCTATACTAATACAAGCGGGAACTTTTCGATTTTGTTCGAATTTCCCGAGAACAGCTGGATGACCGGCGAGAGCATCCTCCTTCGGTTGGCTAGTTCGCCTGGGTCAGAACTAGCCAACGCCACGTATACGAAAACATTGGCACTGGGGGCGAAAATTGAGCTGATTTTGGATGGCGAGGTGATTGATGAAGTATGTTATACGGGGAAAACGGGGTGCTATAAGAGTTTCGTGTCGGATGCGCCGACAACGCTGGTAAGAGATTTAGAAACCGGTGAATTTAAGCACGAAAGTGATTATGAGCCGGAATTTATGAGTGAAAATTACGAGATTAGGACCGAGGAAACAGAGGAAGATGAAGTAAAAATGCCACAGTGCGTGGGGCTAGAGTTTTCGGAGATTTTGAGTTATTATGAAGCGGACCCGGCGGAGCAGTTTATCGAACTTTATAATCCGAATGCAGAGGAAATAAAACTGGATGGGTGTAAAATAAGGTATAAAAATAATGAATATATGCTGGCTGGGGCGGTGGAGGCGGATGGATATTTCGTGTATCGTCCGATAGGGTTTAAATTGACAAAAAATCCGGTAAATATAAATACGCTGGAATTAGTCGATATAGACGAGACGGTGGTGGACACGATGGAATATCCGAATGGACAAAAAGAGGGGACGGCGTATGCGTTGGTGGGATATAATGAGAGCGGGAAAGAGATTTGGGCGACGACCTATGACCCGACCCCTGGGGAAGCGAACAATTATCAACGATTTAAAACTTGTACCGAGGGGAAAGTGATTAACGAGGCGACGGGGAATTGTGTAAAAGTGGTAGAGTTGACCGAAAAAGTGTGTGAGGCGGGGTATCACTTGAACATTTTGACGGGGAGGTGCAATAAAGATGAGGAGGTGGAAGAAAAAACTTGTAAAGAAGGGTATTATTTAAATCCGGAGACGAATCGGTGCCGGAAAATTCAGGAAAATACAGGGGCGGATTATGGGGTAGTGGCGGAAGAATACGAGGAAAATTCGGCGTTTGTGGCGATTGTTGCAGTAGGGGGAGTGGTGGCGGTGGGGCTTATCTATCTAATCTGGGAATTTCGAGAGGAAATTGGGAGAATTTGGCGAAAAGTGTTAAAAAAGTAGGGTTTAAGAGGTGGCCCGAGCGTAGAGCTTGTCGATAATTTCGGCAAAAACGTCGTCGCGAAGTTGATCGCCGTTAACTTCGACTAGAAGACCGAGGGCTTTATAATGCTGAAGAACAGGGAGAGTTTTAGTACGGAACTCTTGGAGGCGGTTTTTAAAAATTTCGAGACTTTTGTCGTCTTCGCGCTCGCCACGGTCGTCTAGGGCGCTGGCGGCGTTAAAACGGTTTTCGACATCTGCTTCAGAGATGTTGAGCAAAACAGCGGCTTTAATTTCGTGTCCGGCTCCGGCGGCGACAGACATAACTTGGTTTTCTTCGCCAGACCAGCGACCGATGCTAGAGAGAACTAGGGGAAAATTACGAAGATCGCTACGTTCAAAATACGGTAACACCCATTCGAAAAAGAGATTGGTCGGGGCAAGATTGCCACCAGAGGTGAGATTTTGGCGAGTTTCTTTTTCCATGGCGCGGATAATAAGGCCGGAAGAGAGAAATTTAGCCCCCAAGGCTTCGGCGAGGCGCAGACCCTGAGTGTCTTTGCCAGACATGGGCAAACCAAAAATGTTGATCGAGCCGGTATCCAGCCAAGTTTTGATTGTAGAGATTTTGTCGTCCATGGAGTTATTATACCATAATAAAGCGGGGTTAAGAGAGATTTAAAATGGGCGGATTAAACCTAAAAACGACACGGATTTAGGGTCGAATAATAGAGATAGGGTGAAAAGTTAGTAATTAGCACTATTGACACGAGAGTGCTAATTTTGTATAATTAAAGTATGGAAATCACGGCACGACAGAGAGAAATTCTCTATCAGATAGTAGAAGAATATGCGGAGACGGCGTCGCCGGTGGGGAGCGTGACGCTAGCGAAGTTGTTTGGGGTGTCATCGGCGACAATTCGGGCGGAAATGGCGAAGTTGGAACTTTTGGGGCTAATTATGCAACCGCACACTTCGGCGGGGCGAGTGCCGACAGACGCGGGCTATCGGTTTTATGTGAATCATCTGGACGGGGCAGATGAATCCGAGCGAACGCCGGAAAAACAAAAAATGCTAGAACGAGGGACACATGCGTTAGAAGTGCGGGTGTCTTCACAGTCGCAGGCGGATATGGCAATTCGGCGAGCGGTGGATGTATTGGTGGAATTAACAGGGAATCTAGGGCTGGCAACAATCGACCATCAGCTGTATTTGTCGGGATTGTCGCGGCTGTTTATGCAACCGGAATTTGGCAGTACGGAGCGGGTGCAAGCGGTGGCGAAATTGTTAGATAATTTAGAACCGTGGCTAAGAGAGGCTGCGCCAGGGGAAGCGTTGAGCATTTTTATCGGTCAAGAAAACCCGATTGGTAAAAATTCTGAGGTGTCGCTGATTATTTCGCGGTTCAAGTCGCCGTATTCGGACCATAGTTATATCGGGGTACTAGGGCCGACGCGGCAAAACTATGCGCGAGTGATGGCGCTGGTGAAACAGGCGGGCAGTATGCTAGAAAAAATATTGTAAAGGAGTTTTAAAGATGAAAAAGAATGAAAAACAGGGGTGCGAGCTAGAAAATGAAGGTAAGGAGATGCTAAAACAGAGCAGTGCGGCGCCAAAAATGGATGATTTTGTGGCAAAAACTGGTGCCGAGGCGGCAAAAATGGACGCGCTGACGTCGAAAGTGGGGGAATTGACGGCGGATTTACAGCGAACGCGGGCAGATTTTGAAAATTTTCGCAAACAAGTGGATGCGCAGAAGGAAATTGCGAAAAAAACGGCAAAATATGCCACGGTAATGAAGATTTTGCCGGCGTTAGACGATATGGAGCGGGCAATAGCGAGTTATGAGGAGCTAAAACCGCTAGAAAAAACTTTGACTAAGACTTTGAAAGAGCTGGGACTAGAAAAAATCGCCTCTGAGGTGGGGCGGGAATTTAATCCGGACGAGCAAGATGCCGTGATGGTGGAGGGAGACGGCGAAAAAGAGGTGATTGAGGCGACTTTGAGGGCGGGATATCGTTATGAGGGGGAGGTTGTGCGCCCAGCGATGGTCAAGATTAAGAAAATGTGATAAAATTAAGAAAAGGAGTGTAATATGGCTGAATATAAGCTGAAATTAGAAAAACGAGAGATAACTGGCAAGAAAACTGCGGGTTTGCGCAAGGCGGGGTTGATTCCGTCGGTGGTGTATGGCGGAAAAGAGCCGATTTTGACTGTTTCGGCATATGTGGAAACGGAAAAAGTGCTGGAAAAAGCGGGCTATCATTCCCCGATCGACCTAGAGATTGACGGGAAAAAGAAGTTGGCGATTGTGAAGGAGATTTACTCGGATGCGGTGTCGCGACGGATTATCAATATTGAGTTCCAGGCGATTTCGGCAAAAGAGACGGTGACGGCGACGACCCCGGTGGTGATTGTGAATTTTGAGGGGTCAGAAGCGTCGAAAACTCTGAAACTAGCGATGACGCAGGTGATGGAAGAGATTGAAATTAAGGCTAAACCGGCGGATTTGCCAGAAGAATTGACTGTGGACGCGTCCGATATGAAGACTTTGGAGGACAAAATTACTTTGGCGGATATTAAATTACCGGAAGGGGTGGAAATTGCTGATAAGGAACTAGCTCCAGAACAGATTGTGGCGTCGCTATATGACCCGGCGGCGGAAGCGGAAAAGCGCGAGACCGAGGCGGAGGCTCCAGCGGAAGAAACCGCAGCGGAAGAAACGAAAGAATAGTCTTTCTGGTCTATTTTTGGATGAGAGCTTGGCAGTTGGCTTCGAGGCGGGCTTTGAAGGCGGCGCGGGCGGCGTCGGTGTTGGCGTTGTCGCCGGCCCAGGCATAGAGTGCGGGGTCTTGGAGAGCGCGAGCAAAGGAAAAAGTAACAGGCCAAGGGAAAGGGCCGTTTTGTTCCACGACGGCGAGGTTGTCGGTGGCTTGCTCGACAGTTTGCCCACCAGAGAGGAATACGACGCCAGCGAGTTCGGTCGGGACGTGGTTTTTAAGAACTTCGGCGGTGGCTCGACCGACTTCTTCAGGGGTGGACGGCTCGGACCATTGTTTGCCGGCGAGACACATGTTGACTTTTAAGATACAGGCGCGGAGATTGACTTGGCCTAAGGATAGTTTTTCAAAGAGACAGTCAAGGATTTTGCCGGTTAATTCGGCGGATTGGGTGAGAGAATAATCGCCGTCATAGACGAGTTCGGGCTCGACAATGGGGACGATGCCGTGATTTTGACATTTTTTGGCGTATTTGGCAAGGATTTGGCAGTTTACGGCGATGGCGGAAGGGGTGGGGGTGAGGATTTTGTCGGTTGCAGCGATGCGGACATTGAAAGCGGCGCGCCATTTGGCGAAACGCAGCCCCATTTGATAGTATTCGGCGAGACGGGTGTCAAGACTGGTGAGGCCCTTGGTCCAGGTTTCGTCGGGGTCGACCGAGGTTTTAGAGAGACCTAGTTCGGAAAGTTCTGGCGGCAAGGAATCGGCGAACTTTTCGAGACCTTGGTCGACTTTGATGCCAGAGATAATGCGCTTTGTAGTGAGGAAATCGACAAAATTTTGACCGTTGTCGGCGAATTGGCGAGCGGTTTCGTCGAAAAGAATGACGCCGTTGATGTAATTTTCGAGATTGTCGGTAGTGAAAAACAGATTACGGTAGTCTCGCCGGTTGTCGTAGGTGTCGGGAATGCCTAGGTTTTCGAACTTTTTGTGGATAGACCCGCCAGATTCATCGGCAGCGAGGATGCCACGAGGGTTTAAGACGAGATTTTTGGCAATTAATTCGAGATTTTCGTTGTTGGTGGGTTCGGAAGCGAGTTGACGAAGTTTTGCGAGAGGACAAACGGCATTGAGGCGAGAATGTTCGGCGTTTAAGTGAGCAAATTTAAGGCTGTCTTCGACCGAAAAACCGAGCAGAAAACAGCCGAGCACGGTGGCAGAAAGAATAGAATAGAAAGAGAGGTGAGTTTGGGTGTCGATACGGTCGGGGTGGAGAGGCTCGGAGAGGTTTTGGTAGATTAAAAACTGTTCAGACAAGAAAATGGTTTTTGCGGGGTCTAGCGTGGTGTCTTGCTCGGTAAAAATGAGCGAAGCGCGCTGGATCAGTGGCTGTAGATTGCGATTTTCGGGGTCTTTTAGATAGTAAACCAGTTTGGTTTTGGGGGAGAGGTCGAGATAGGCGAGAATTTGGTTAATTACAGGGGTAGAAAGCACGGCGGAGCGATCGATAAAGAGATAATCGACAGCCTCGGCGGGGGATTTGAAGACGGTTGGAGCGGGGTCGGTCGGGGTGAGATAAGAGACGCCGGTTTCGGAAACGAGGACGTAGCGATAACTAGAGGCGGGGACGGAGCGGTCGTCGCTTGAAAAATCAAGATGAGAATCGGAGATTTTGGCGTCTAATTCTAATTGCTGGAGAACTTCCAAGGAGACGGCTGCGCCACCGAAGGAAGAGTCGCGATGGAAAAAGTGATGACTAGAAGCGTCAAAACAGAGGTCGAGCCACTCGGCGCCACGGCGGTCCGTTTCTAATTTTTCGGTGCGAAAATCGAGATTTAAATAGACGTCTTTTAAGATATTGCCCACAACCAAAATGCTCATATCTATATAATATCATAAAATGCAGGTTTTATGATATACTAAAAGTATGAAAAGAGTTTTGGCATTTGACATAGATCAAACTTTAAACGTGGCGAAGACGCCGATTACGGATGAAATCGGGGAGCTACTGGTAAAATGTTTGGACCATTTTGAGATTTGTCCGATTTCGGGGCAAAAATTTGACCAATTTTTGGTGCAAATTGTGGACCGGCTACCTAACCCTACTCCGGAGCAACTGAGCCACCTGCACCTGTTTGTGGCCCAAGGAACGCAATATTATAAATTTGACACCGCCAAAAATGACTGGACGCGGGTGTATAATTATCCGTTAACAGAGGAGCAAGTGGCGAAAATTTCGGCAACAATCGAAAAAGCGGCGCGAGAATTAGGTTTTTGGGAAGAGGACAAGTTGGCGGAAGGGGACGAAATTATCGAAAATCGGCTGTCGCAAGTAACGTTTTCGGCGTTGGGGCAAAAGGCGGGGACAGAGGCGAAATATGCTTGGGACCCGGATTGTAAAAAACGTGAGCAGATTGTGAAAAAGTGCAAAGAATATGCGCCGGAGTTTGATTATGAAATTGGCGGGACGACGTCGATCAATGCTATTACCCCTGGGATGAATAAGGAGTTTGGGATGACACATTTGCTTGAGGAACTCGGGGTGGAGAAGGCGGACGTGCTGTATTTTGGCGATATGACGCAACCCGGCGGGAATGATTATCCGGTGGTAAAAATGGGAATTGAGACGATTACGGTGAGAAATCACGAAGATACGGCTTTTGCCTTGCGTGGGATTCTTGGCGTGATATAATAAAGATATGAAAACGTATATAATGGGCAACTGGAAGCTGAACTTCACGGTCGGAGAGGCTTCGATTTATCTTCACAAATTACAAAAGAAAATTCCGAATTATCGGGATTTGGAGGTCGTGGTGGCACCTTCGACGATTGCGTTGCAACCATTATCGCTACAGATTGACCGACACAAGATGAAATTGGCGGCGCAAAATGCGTTTTATCGAGATATGGGGGCGTTTACGGGGGAGACGGCGTTTAGCCAGTTGCGCGGAGTGGCGGATTATTGTATTATTGGGCATTCGGAACGGCGACATATTTTTGGCGAAGACGACAAAATGATTGGTAAAAAGGTGGCGGCGGCGCTGCGAAACCGGATTACGCCGATTTTATGTATCGGGGAGACAGAGAGTGAGCGGTCGTTCGGCGAGACGGCGGATGTGATTTCGGATCAATTGTCGGCGGGGCTAGTGGATGTATCGGCGGAAGATTTGGAGAAAGTGATTATTGCGTATGAGCCGGTGTGGGCGATTTCGTCGACCAAGGCGGCTAAGGCGGCGACGCCGGATGAGATTGCGGAAGTGGTTAATTTAGTGCGTAAGAATCTGACCGAAGTTTATGGGGCGGAAATTGCGGAAAAAGTGCCGATTTTGTTTGGCGGAAGTGTAAAACCGACAAATGCGGGTGCGTATTTGACCGTGCCAGGGGTAAATGGGCTACTTATTGGTGGGGCGAGCTTGATTTTGGAGGAGTTCATGAGTATTATAGAGGTGGCTAAGAGAGTGAGGTCATGAAAAAGCAATATATAGATTTTGTGCCGGCTGGGAAAGCGGTGGCGAGACCAGAAGCGAAGGCGACAAGGGTTGGGGCGGCGAAGCCAGCGACGATGGAGATGGCGAAGCCAGCTAGGTCGGCTCAGGTAGCGAAGCCGGCGACAGCGCGGGCAAAGATGACGGCGACGAACGTTAGGAAAACCGAGCAGGTAAGTTTTGCAAACGAAGGGAAAATGGGGGTGATAGAGGAGTTAAATCCGAAATTTGTTAAAACGGACGTACCGAAAAGACCGCTGAGCGACAAACCACATTTTAAGGCGGAACAGAGTGAAATTGCCAAGATTAAGGCCCAAAAAGTGGTGGAAAAACCTGTGGAAAACTATGTGAAAAAGTCGGTGGAAAAACCAAAAGAGCAGGCTACTGCAAAAGAGAAATCAGATACTTATCAAATGCCGAAAACGCCGTTTATTAACCAAGGTAAGGTAGAGAAACGACCTCTGTCCAAGAACGTTTATGCGAAAAAAATCGCAGTGGCAACAGAGGAACCGAAAGGGCCGGTGACGATTATTAGTAAACCGGAGTCGCAAGCGCATGTGGGGCTGATTGTGACGATAATTTTAACGATAATTCTTGGTGCGGCGGCCGGAACGGTGGCGTTTTTGCTGTTGCCGAAATAGGGCGTAAAATGGACGATTTAGGACTAAAAAAGACGGGCAGAACAGAGGCGGATAACTCGAGCAAAAACGCCAAGATTACAAATAATCCTTTGCTTGAGCGACTGATAAACGGAGAGAAACAAGACATTTTGCATTCTTCGGTGTACAGCAAGGCTCAAAACGCGGAGAATATGGGGACGACTTCGGCGGAGAGTTTTGCAACTAGACAGGCGATGGAAGCGAGCCGGCAGGCAATTCAAAAATATAAGAATTCACAGGTAGTAAGCGAAGCATATAACAACAGCGGGGTAAAATCTTGGGGCTATGATGCGAAAAAGGACGCAGAACAGAGGGCGACGGTTCGGGAAAAATATGGGGGACAGCGGAATGAGACTGGCGGCTTTGGTGGTGAAGGACGAGAAAATGGGGCGAATTTTTTAGGGGTGGACGGAAAGAGAACTCCGATGGATCGGTTTGGTGGGGCGTCGCGGACGGAGGGGTCGGCGCCGGCGAGGCGAAATCCTGGTATTTCGCGATAAGATGTGTTATAATTAGTTTGTGACTTTCTGGTGGGATTAGCTCAGATGGTTAGAGCGTCGGATTGTGGTCCCGAAGGTCGGCGGTTCGATCCCGCTATCCCACCCCATTTACGGCTAAAATCTCCCATCTCGGCGTTTTTCCTCGCTCGCTCGATGACAAATCGCGCTTCGCTCGGAGAAAACACCGATCTGAAAGATTTTATCACGTAAATGGCAAGCACATCATAATAATATGCGGGTATAGTACAGTGGTTAGTATGCGAGTTTTCCAAACTCGAGATGAGAGTTCGATTCTCTCTACCCGCACCAAATCCTTTGAAGCAAGCCTAGGACGAGGGGCTTGTTTTTTTGTGCTAGACGATGGAATATGGCTTTACTATTGACATTTTTGGGTAAGTGTGCTATAATGGGGGTATTGTAGTTCTTTTACAATGATGGGGCAACCCACGAAACCCAGGCGTAGACCAAAAATTCAGAAAATGGAGGACGATTTTATGAGCAAAAAGAATGACAGATTGACAGGAGCAACTTCTACGACACCAGCAATCAATACCGTTGCAGCAACAGATGTAGCCGGCGGAGTAACGGATCCGGAGTTAAAGCGAAGAATCGCGACAGCGGACGCTAAACTGAACGGGAATAAGACGCAAACCGTGGAGCAGTTGTTGGCAGAAGCTCAGGCTAGGCAGGAAGAGGCCGATGCGGCCAGAAAGAAAGCCGAAGAGGCTTTAGCATTAGCGGAAGAAGCTAAGAAAAAGGCTGAGGAAGAAAAGCTGAAGGCTGAGCAGGCAAAACAGGAAGCTAAGGCGAAAGTACTGGCGGAAGCGAAGGCGGCTGGAAGGTTCAGGAAAGCATATTTGCCAGTAATGGCAGATGGGACGCTGGGACATGCGTATGCGAGCCCGTTTTTGGCAGAGCAGGCTTCGCCGGTTGGCAAAGCAGAAAAACGCCTCTGTTGGGGCGGAGCTACTGGGCCAATTGGCGACCCGCTGACCCCTGAAGAGATGGACAAAATTTACAATTTTTCCTAAAACTACACGCACCTTTAAAAAGGATCAACTTCGGTTGGTCCTTTTTAACGCTCCAAAAAACTTCAAGGAGCGTTTTACTATTCAAGAATTATCTAAAAATCATGGTAAAATCATCCCAAACCGTTTGTGCTTAAGTCATAAATTAGACACAAGCACAAAAACCTCGTCAGAGTATTGACAAAAAAGCTAAAGTGTGATACAATGAAAGTAGTCTGAGTTTACCGGTGTGTTAAACGACGAAGACCATTAATAGCCAAATCATCTCAGGTTTCAATGAGACCTGAGCGCTATCTATTGTATCTCCCCACACAAATCATAGGAAGGGGGTAGCTAAAATGACAGCTACTATTATTGTAAGTGTAATATTGGCATTCGCGGTGACAATGTTTACGGCGATTGCGATGGAAGCTTTAGAGACGAATGGACATCTAAGGCAAGAAGACGAGGATGGAAACAAGAAGTTTGTTGGACTTGGCGGAGTCACAAGCGACGGATGGGGCAAGGCACTAGGACTTGGTGTGTTGACTGGAGTGATCAACTTTTTCTCTCAGTTTTGCATGCACAATGGACTTCCGGTGCTGTCTCTTATCATGGCGTTTGTGATGTTGGCGCTGATGATTGCGGTGGTGGCACATTGGTTAAGAGAAGGAAGCGAATGGAGGGAACTCTGGCCGTTTTTGATCTTAATCTTGTTGCTATTTGTCGTAGCAAAACAGGCAGCGCTGGCCGGAGCGGTATTTACTGCAGAAAACCAGTTCTGGTCGTCCGTAGTTAAGGTTTTGCCGAGAGTGGCGTTATTTGCTGGAATTGGCACGATGGTGGCAGGAACAGCAAAATATCGCTATGAGGAGCGTAGGGATTTATCCAAGAATACTCGCGAGCGCAACAAAGTCTGGTTTTATACAGCAACGGTGCTGACAATTTTGGCACTACTGCTGACCATTGGCTTTGGAGTGGCTTGGGGGTCACTTGGAAATTTTACCAAGCCGGCTGGTGAGGCCGGCAAGGTAGGACAATTCCCTCACTACTACAACTTGGATATCCAAAATGATGGTCTATATAACGACTATAATTTTGGACCAAACCCTTGGACAGAAAACTACACGGCGACACAGGCGGACGCAGAGTTTCGTAAGAGGCTAAAAGCCGATCCGATGCTTGGAGCAGCAGACATTTCTTGGTTGGATGCAAAAGTCGGAACACAGTATCTAGGAAATTACTACGTGCAAGCGGAGAATAATTGGGCGCGCGCAATCAATAACGCGACCTATGATTTTTCGCAGTCTCAGACGAAGTATTACGAAACTTTGGACCCGTTCTTCGCGTTCTTAGATTCGGCGATACAAGTCAGCATAAGAGATTGCCAGGCGGTAGAGGATCAGATGTATGCAAACCCGCACACAAATTCTGGGATTCCGGAAGTGGTGGTATATAAAACAACTGATCATTCCGGTCATGAACTGGTGTATACGTTCTCGATTAAAGGGAATGTGTTTGAAGTAGCGTATAGAATTGAATGTGGTTTTCAGCCGACGAATGTGGAGAAAGTAATGAACATTCCGGCACAGGATAAGCCTTCAGATTCGACACCTACAAATCCAAGCACCAACCCGAGTGTAAACCCTGGTTCAGACCCGACACCTAGTCCGACACCAAACCCTACGCCGACGCCCGATACAAAGGATCCGTCCAAGTTGCCAAAGGCAGATACAGAACCAAACGACAACACGGGTACTGGGGAGAATACAATCAACCCAAGCGACCCTAACCATTCGTCCAAGGATACGAGCGATGGTTCGAATTCCTACAATTCGTATGACGAATATGTGCAGGAAATCGAAGATAAGCGGTCTATTAACGAGACCCAAAGTGCTGGAGGCGACTCCAACAAACCATCGACAAGTACTCCTGCGGGAACGAATGTTGACAATAACGGCGACGCTGGTACCGGAAATGGCGGTATCGATACGGCAACGCCGACACAAGAACATGCTCAAACCAGTAATGGCGAGAGCATTTCAAATACAGAAAGCAATCCGGCCGGCGCCTGGGGAGACGACGAAGATCCGAAATGATTGCTACGATAGCGCAAGTGGATGAGGCTAGGGGGGCGAAGATTCGAGCCTAGTACATTTTTAGTGTCCCGGCGGCATTGTTCGCCGGGCTCATCCCAATTTGAGATTGAATTCTGAGATGATTTGACTGTTTGGTTAACAATTTGGCTAGCAATACAATTATTAATAATATATTTTATAAAGGAGATGTTATGAAACAAGTTTATAAAAGTTTAATGGGCGTGACGGCTGCGATTACGATCGCGGCGGCGACGCTGACCCCGGCGGTAGTGAACGCTTGGGGTGATAATGGGGGCGGTCGGCCGAGCTACACTCTTGACCAAATCAATAGTGGGGTCCTCGGCGACAAAATTACATTTAACTCGATTTCGAACCAAGAAGTTTCGATCGGGGATGAAAAGAATTTCGTGGGGGCGAAAGTAGCGGGGGCGACGGTAAGCACTTGGAATGCGGATAGCATCCAGGTGAAAGATGGTGAGACGTACACGATTCGGTTGTATGTCCACAACAACAGCCCGAAAGGCACGGACGCGGTGGCGAAAAACGTGAAAGCGACGTTTAGCTTGCCGACGAATGTGGCAAAATCGCAAACGATTGTCGGGTATCTCGATTCGTCGAATGCGACTCCGACTCGGTATTGGGATGAAGTGACGCTAACTTCTAGCGAAGACTTTTATCTTGAATATGTGGCGGGTTCGGCAGTGTATAAAAACAACATTGGGCAATTTAGCCTTTCGAACGACATCATCATTAACGGTGCGACGCTTGGTTACACCACGATGAATGGTGAAATTCCTGGTTGTTATCAATACGCTGGTGTGGTGACGATTAATGTGAAAGTGCATAAATCGGTTGCGGCGGAAGTGACGAAGAAGGTACGAATTAAAGGGACGACGGAATGGAGTGAATCGGTGGACGCGAAGGTTGGCGACGAGGTTGAGTATCAGATTAAATACAAGAACTTGCTCGCGGACCAAGTGAACAACGTGATGATTCGGGACGTTTTGCCGACGAACGTGGAATACGTGGAGAATTCGACCTATCTGTTTAACTCGCAATATCAGAGCGGGGTGCTGTTAAAAGATAACACCGTGACGACGACCGGGCTAAACATTGGTAGTTATACGGCGAAGGGGAACGCGTATGTGCGGTTTACTGGTAAAGTTGTAGACAAAACCATGACTTGTGGGAGCAACCAACTGGTGAACTGGGCGAGCGCGACGGTGAACGGGAACGTTTACAAAGATGACGCTTCGGTGATGGTGACTAAGGAATGTAAGGACGAACCGACGCCAACGCCGGAACCGACTCCAACTCCGACGCCTGATAACAACACGCCAGATCGAATTATCGACACTGGTCCTGGGACGATTGTGACTGGGGCGGTGGGGGCAGGTTCGGTGGTGACCATGCTGGGTTACTATATTGCTAGCCGTAAAAAATTGATGTAAGTTGACCGCTTCATAAGGGCGGGAACTTAAGAAATCCCCCTTGGCAGTGATGCTAAGGGGGATTTTTGGTGGGGTTTTGAAAATGCGTAAGGGAATGAGGTGCCGCGGGAGAAGGCATTAGCGGTAAGGATTATCGCTTGGCGGACTGGAGGACGTGGTCGAAGAGGCAGGTGATGGTGAGGGGGCCGACGCCGCCGATTTTGGGGGTGATGGCGGTGAGGTCGTGGCGGTTGCGAACTGTGTCGGCGACGTCGCCTTTTAAGACTCCGTCTTCGCTGGCGGTGCCAGCGTCGACGATAACGGCGCCCGGTTTAATGAGATCATCAGAAATCAGACCGGGAACGCCAGTCGCACTTATAATTATATCAAAGTTCTTAAGTTTTGTCAAGTCGTCGCCACGGTGGAAGAGTTCGACGTGGTAATTTGAGTTTTTGAACATTTTAAACAGAGGCGCGCCGACGAGTTTGCCACGGCCGACGAGGGCGATTTGAGCGGTTTTTAGGTTAATGTCGTAGCCAGCGAGGAGCCATAGAATCGCGGTGGCGGTGGCGGAATCAAACTGGGCGTTGTCGCCGAGGCCGTCGACGTCTTTTGCCGGGGCGATGAGGTTACAGAGTTCGTCAGTTTTGGTTTTGTCGGTTAGAGGAAGCTGGATGATGATGCCGTGAATGAGTGGGTCGGAATTGGCCTCGCGGATTTTGGCGGCGAGAGCGTCGGGGGCTTCGGCTTTAAAATCTTCAACCGTGATACCGATATCGGTACCGTATTTGATTTTGAGCTGGACGTATTTTTGGATGACGGGGTTATCAGAATCGCGCAAAATTAGAAGTTTGGGCGTGGATTTTAGCCCTCGAACTTCGTGGGCTTGGCGCTCCTTAATAAAGCCGGCCAGTTCGCTACCGTTTAAGATTTTCATTAGCGGACTCCAGCGGGATTAGAACCAAGTTGATTATGGTTCGCGAGATTAGGGTTGTTTTGACCATTGCTAGTGAAACCAGGGTTGCCTTGACCGTTGTTGGTGAAGCCAAGGCTACTTTGACCTTTGCCGGTGGGGATTTCGACGGGTTCTTGTTCGAGCCAGTAGCCGAATTTGTCGTAAACTTTGCCGACGATTTCGGCGCGGGCGCGGTCGAGGTCGGCATAGGACTCGGATGATTCGTTAATTAGAACGAGGGGGGCTTTTTTGTTGACGTGGAATCCGTAAAAAGACTTGCCGGGGAGGTTGCATTGTTCGAGAAGCCAGGCGGAATTGATTTTGATACCGTCTAGGCCTTTGCGAATAGGGATGCCACGATTGCTGGCGACTTCGGATTCGGGTTCGGAAAGATAGATGTTCTTGAAGAAAGAACCGGACGAGGCTTTTTCGGAGGGGTCGGGAAGTTTGTCGGCGCGGATGGCAGAGACGACGGCGCGGATGCCGGCGGGGCTGAAGTCGGTAAGATTGTGGTCGGCCATGAAGTTTTCGATAGAAGTGTAAAATGGGCGAGGCATGACGCCGACATGAAGTTCGAGAGTGATAGAGACCACGAAATAACGGCCGGCCATGGTGGTGTTTAAGATGCTATGGCGATAGGAAAAGCCGAGTTCGTCGCGAGTGAGAATTTTGAATTCGTCGGCTTCAATGTCGTAGACTTCGATTTCGGTTAAGACGTCGGAAATTTGCTGACCGTAGGCGCCGATGTTTTGGACAGGGGCAGCGCCGGCGAGACCGGGGATTTTAGAAAGACCTTCGATGCCGGTGAGACCTTTGGATACGGCGTATTCGACGACGTGGTCCCAATATTCGCCGCCCATAACTTTAAGGCGGAGACCGTTTGCGATTGGCTCTTCGAACATGCCACGCATGCGGTTAATGATAATTACACCGTTAAAACCTTCGTCGTGACCGATAGTGTTTGCGCCAAAGCCAAGAATGAAAGTCGGGAGTTTCATGGTACGGGCAAAACCATAGGCGTCTTTAATGTCGCGCGTGGATTCGACCTCGAGAACATAGCGAGCCGGACCGCCGAGGCGTATAGTGGTTAAACTGGAAATCAAAATATTTTCATTCATTCTCATACTAAAATTGTATCACAAAGTTGAAAATTTTTTTAGGGTGTGATATAAGAGAAAAAGAAGAGGATGCCAAATAATCAAAATAAGGTATAATATATACAGAAAGGTATATTATTATGGCAAAAAAAGATGCGGTGGATAAGAAAACAGAAACGACGGCGGGAGGCGCTGGCGACGGGCGAAGCGAAGCGCTGAAACTCGCGATGGCGCAGATTACAAAACAATTTGGCGACGGTTCGATTATGAAACTAGGCGATACGCCGAAAATGGATGTGGAACTTTTGCCATCGGGGTCATTGTCGCTAGATTTGGCGCTGGGCGGGGGTTGGCCAAAGGGGCGAATTATTGAAATTTATGGGCCGGAATCTTCGGGTAAGACGACTTTGGCCTTGCATGCGATTGCGGAATTGCAAAAACAAGGCGGGCAGGCGGCGTTTATCGACGCGGAACATGCCCTCGACCCGGCTTATGCTAAGAAAATCGGTGTTGATACGGCGAATTTGTTAATCTCGCAGCCGGATAATGGCGAGCAAGCGCTAGAGATTTGTGAAACTTTGGTGCGATCGAACGCGGTGGATTTGATCGTGGTGGATTCGGTGGCGGCACTCGTGCCACAGGCAGAAATTGATGGCGATATGGGCGATGCGCAGATGGGGTTGCAGGCGCGGCTGATGTCGCAGGCGATGCGCAAACTAACGGGGATTATCTCGAAGTCGCGTGCGACGGTGATTTTCATTAACCAGATTCGGATGAAAATTGGGGTGATGTTTGGTAATCCGGAAACGACGACGGGTGGAAACGCGTTGAAGTTTTATGCTTCGGTGCGGGTGGATATTCGGCGAATTGGTCAGATTAAAGACGGTGAGAATATTGCCGGTAATCGCACTAAGGTGAAAGTGGTGAAAAATAAAATTGCGGCGCCGTTTAGGACTGCGGAATTTGACGTGATGTATAATGAGGGGATTTCGAAAGCGGGCGACGTGTTGGACCTTGGGGTGGCGCATGGGATTTTGGATAAAGCAGGTGCGTTTATTAAGTATAATGGCGAGACTTTGGGGCAAGGGCGCGAAGCGGTGAAAAAGTTGTTTAAAGAAAAACCGGAACTGATGGCGGAAATTGAGGCGAAGGTGCGCGAGAAAGCTGCGATGTAATGCATACGGACGAGATTTGGCAGTTGTATCATCCGAATGGCGAGCCGATAAAAGATCACGGCTGGAATTCGGCGAAGGATAATCCGGAAATTGCGAGTGCGGATGCGCAGGAAATTGTCGGGGTGGCGGTGATTTTCTTGTATCGGCTGGGCGAGCATGGGCTAGAGTTTTTGTGGCAACGACGGTCGGAACTGGTGAGTCGGTATCCTGGCGATTATGATATTTCGGCGGGTGGGCATATCAACTTCGGTGAAACGGTGGTAGAGGGGGCAATTCGAGAAACTTATGAGGAAATTGGCGTAAAAATTACGGCGGAAGATTTGAAGTTTGTAACGATGCGGCCGTTTAATAAAAATCGGTTTGCGTGGGTGTTCGCGGTGGATTGGACTGGGCGCGAGGAAGCGTTTTCGTTTAATGACAGGGAAGTTTCGGAAGTGAGATGGGTGGAAGGCGCGAAAATGAGGGAATTTCGGGAGAAATTTGCTAAAGAACCGCTTAAAAATGACCAGTTGACGTTTGCGGCGCTGCGAGAATGGGCGAGAATGCATGGATATAATTAGGCTGGGGGATGAGGCTCGGGGGTCGGGTGAAAAAAATACAGAGCTAGTGATTACGGATTTAAAACAGGGGGTAAAAAATCCGAATCGAGTGAATGCGTTTGTGGACGGAAAGTTTAGTTTTTCGCTTGATATTGCGCAGGTGGTGGATTTAGGGGTGAAGGTGGGACTTGCGCTATCGGCGGAGAAGTTAGCGGAGTTAAAAAGTGCGTCGGAATTTGGGAAGTTGTATCAGCGGGCGCTGGAATGGGCGTTAGTTCGGCCGCGGTCGGAAAAAGAAGTGCGAGATTATTTGTATAAAAAAGTTTTTGAGAAGAAGTTAGATAAAAATTATATTGATTTGATTGTCGCGAGGCTGAAAGAGAAAAAATATTTGGATGATTTGGTGTTCGCGAAGTATTATGTGGAAAATCGGTTTGTGAAAAAGGGGATTTCGCGGCGGAGATTGTCGCTTGAGCTTATGAAAAAGGGGGTGGCAAAGGAGATTATTGCGGAAGTTTTGGACGGGCGGAATGATGAAGAAGAAATTTTGAAAATGATTGCCAAAAAACGAGCGCGATATGATGACGAGAAGTTAATTAGTTATCTTTGCCGTCAGGGGTTTTCGTTTGAGCTGGTGCAAAATCTTGTTCGGGATTACGAAAAGGATTGACGAAATTCGGAACGAAATCTTCCTTTTCGGCGCGAGCTTTCAGGACTTTCTCCTCGTCTTTTACGATAACTTTGTCGTCGGTAATTTCGACGATTTCACGACGATGGATAGTGAGTTCGGGATCGATAAAACTTTTGAAAGTTGGGCGTTTGACGATGATTTGCTGGATGGCGAAATTGTCAGAAGTGGCGGTAAAATCGATGATTTTGCCGAGATGAGTGCCTTTTTTAGTTTCGACTCTAAGCCCGATCAGATCGAAATTGAGAGCTAGGATTTTTTTGATTTTAACGACATCTTCGCTCCCGACGAATTCATCTGCGTTGTCAATAACGGCGCCGTAATTTGAATATTCGCGGATGGAAGAAACGTCGAGAATGTTGTTGGTGACATCTACCATCGGACCGGCAAGGAAAAAACCGAGGATTTTTAAGTTGTCGGGATTGACAATCGGGTCAGAAAGTTTGGCGACAGCCCCGCCGGCTTGAACGCTGAGTACTGGTGTGCCGATGAGACGAGAGTGGTAGACTAGCATGACTATATTATAACACAAGTTTTTCGGCGTTTGTGATATCGTAGTTGCCGATTTTGAGGCGGCGGAGGGCGGTGAGGTAGGCACCGGTGCCGAGGGTTTCGCCGATGTCTTCGGCGAGGGTGCGGATATAGGTGCCGGAGCTGCAGTGGACGCGGATTTTGAGTTCGGGGTAGGTGTAGCTTAGGATTTCGATATTGTAAATTGTGACTAGTCGAGAGGGGATTTCGAAATCTTTGTTCTCACGGGCTAGTTTGTAGGCGCGCTGGCCGTTGATTTTGATGGCGGAGAATTTGGGTGGGGTTTGTTTAATTTCGCCCGTGAACTTTGATAATACTAATTTAATATCATTGTTGTCGGGCGTCAGAAATACGTCTTTCTCGGAACGCTCCCTCGCGCCCGTCGTTACGGGGCTCGGTCGCTCCGTATTTGGCCCGTCGCCAAATATGCTCCTCGAAAGAGTATTTCCTGACGCCTGGGAACCGACATATTCAGTAATTTTCCCCTCCGGGTCGCCGGTGGTGGAAGTGTAGCCGAGCCGCAGGGTTGCATCGTAGACTTTGTCGAGTTTTAGAAATTCGTTAGATTTTTTGGTCATTTTGCCGGAGAGCAAGATCAAGAGGCCGGTGGCGAAGGGGTCAAGAGTGCCGGTGTGGCCGACTTTGATTTTGTGTCCGAACTCGGCTTTTAATTTGCCGCGGACTTTGGCGACGATGCCGAAGCTGGAGATGCCGGTGGGTTTGTCGATTAAAATGATTTTATCTTCGTTCATTATTGCAATATTATAACAGATGTGATATAATGGAGCAATGATTACGAAAGAGAATAAGAACAAGGCTATTGCCAGTGTCGCGCGAAACAAGCAAGACGTTGGTTCTCCTGAAGTTCAAGTTGCGATTCTAACGGCTCGGATTAAAGAAGTAACTGAGCACGTGAAGAACAATAAACATGACTTTATGGCCAAAAGAGGGTTAATTCAGATGGTAGGGAAGCGGAAAAAACTGCTGAAATACCTCGAAAACACCAATTTTGAGCTGTACAAGAAGACAATTTCGAAACTTGGGTTGAGAAAATAATAGCAAGAGAAAATCCGCCAATGATTGGCGGATTTTTGGGGATAGTTTAGTTTTTTGGTTTAGCGTCTACTTTGGTTTCGTAATCGCGAAACTCGAGCATAATTTTGCTGAGTTCGTCGATACGACTAGATGCAGCGTGAACAGAAATGTTGGGCGGTGGATTTTAGCGGGTAAAAAAATGGATTTGACAAGTTGAAAAAGCCCGCCAAGGTGGCGGGCTAGAGCTGGTTTTTGATTAATCGGTTGAGCAGATGCCGTTGTCGTCGTCTTCGATGGCGGCGCCACGGCTAAGTTCGATATCGAAGCAATCATTATTGCTGCCGTTTATCCCATCGCCGTCGGTGATACTGCGTAGATTAACAAACATGTCGTCAATCTGAATCAGCATCTCGGCAGCACGCTTAAAGATTTCCTCGGCCTCGGGCGGATATTCGCCATGGTCGCGTTTATACTTTAAGCGATGCTCGATGGTGGCCCAATAATCCATGCTTTTGCAACGAATTTGGATTTCCATCGGGATTAACCTGGTCGCGCCCAGAATTGGTGAGAAAATTTCTCTTCTGACCATAACGTGGAGCGAACGATAACCGTTTGGCTTAGGCTCGGCGACGTAATCTTCGACTTCTTCGACGTTCAGCCCCGGGAGACTTTTGAGCAACTGAAAGGTTTTTTTGATATCATCAGGGAACAGGGTGATAATCCTGATGCCGACAATGTCAAAAATGTTTCTTCGGATGCTCTCGATGGTCTGCGGGAAACCCTTGCGTTCGCACTTGTGTAGGCAGGAATTAAGAGTTTTAATTCGGCCGCGCGGTTGTTCGAACGGAGCGTAAGGTGAACGCAAAAGAATGCTACGACGCAGGGCGTTAATTTCGGTGATTGTTTTTTCGAGTACGCCCTCGCACTCAACGCGATACATCTCATAACCGGCTCTTAGTGTTAAGTTTTCTTCAGTGTCCATGTGATGACCTCCCCTTGAACTGAAAAATTTTTTGAGGTTTTTTAAAAACCTCGTGGTTACTTTGAGATAAAATTACCCCAACCTTTTTATTATATCACACTTTGCGAAAAAATGCAAGTTTTGGTATAATAGAGTTAG
>CAVFVK010000002.1:48916-58368 GCA_963626095.1 bacterium
CGAAAATATGCTACTGTACTTCGGGAAAATGGTTTTATGAAAGCAATATTAATAAACAATTACCTGAAGTTTTCCCGAGAAAGGGTATTTTTATGGAAATTATTAATCCTAACGGTAAGAAGACGGTGCGAATGTCTACCGAGTGGCTGGGGCGGGAGCTGACGCTTGAGGTGAACCGAGTGGGGTTTCGGACGACGTCGTCGGTGTTGGTGAGTTATGGGGATACGGTGGTGCTCGGCTCGGTAGTGGTCGGGACAAAGCCGGTGGTGCAGGACTTTTTCCCGCTGTCGATTGACTACGAAGAGAAGTTTTATGCGGCGGGGAAGATTTCTGGGTCGCGGTTTATTAAGCGTGAAGGTAAGCCGGCGGACGAGGCGGTGCTGGTGGGGCGGTTGATTGACCGACCGATTCGACCTCTGTTCCCGAAGGGATATCGTCAAGAGGTGCAGGTGGTTTGTACGGTGCTGTCGATGGACCCGAATTTTCGGCCGGATTGTGTGGCAATGGTAGCGGCGAGTGCGGCGCTGATGAACGCGGGCGTGCCGTTTGACGGACCAGTAGCTGGGGTGAGAATTGGGCGAATTAATGGTGAATTCAAGGCCTTTTTGTCGCCGGAAGAGCGGGAAAAATCGCCGCTTGACCTTGTGGTGGCGTGTAAAGATGGCAAAGTAATGATGGTCGAGGCGGGTGCGAACGAAGTGCCGGAGGATATGATTATTGAGGCGATGCACTGGGCGGTGAAAAATGTGCAACCGGCGCTAGATTTACAGAGAAAATTGGCGGAGCAAGTTGCGGCGGCGAAGCAGGAATATGAATTGATTTTGCCGTCTGAGGAAGTTCTGCAGGAAGTGGCGGATTGGACAGAGGGGAAATTTGGTTCGAAAGTGCGCGGAAATGTGATGGAGCGGGCGCAGATTTTGGATGATTTGAAGTATAGAATGCACGATGAATTTGCGCTATCAAAAGGGCAGGGCGAGACGGACAATGAAAAGGTCGAGTGGTATGACGCGAATTTGCGAGATGTTTATGACCAAGCGTTTGAGCTGGCGGTACATAAGGAAGTGCGGCGGGGGATTATTGAGGAGGGGGTGCGGCCGGATGGGCGGAAATTGGACGAAGTACGACCGCTGTCGTCGCAAGTGTCGATTTTGCCACGCACGCACGGTTCTTCTCTGTTTACGCGTGGGGTGACGCAGGCGATGAATATTGTGACACTCGCGCCACTATCTTATGCGCAAGAGGTGGATACGATGGAAGTGACTGAGGGGACTCGGCGGTATATGCACCACTACAATGCGCCGAAGTATACGGTGGGGGAGCCGGGGCGGTTGGGCTCGCCAGGGCGACGCGAAATTGGGCACGGGTATCTTGCTGAGCGGGCGCTGATTCCGGTGTTGCCTACGGAAGAGGATTTTCCGTATGCGATTCGTTCGGTGACGGAAATTATGTCGCAAAATGGTTCGACCTCGATGGCGGCGACTTGTTCGTCGTGTATGGCGCTTCTGGACGCCGGTGTGCCTTTGAAACGACCGGTTTCAGGGGTGGCGATGGGGCTGATGGTAGATGTGCCGAAGGGGACGGAAATTACCACGGACGATATTGATAAGGCTTATGTGTTGACGGATTTGATGGACGCGGAGGATTTTGCGGGCGATATGGACTTTAAGGTAACGGGGACCGAAGAGGGGATTACGGCGCTCCAGATGGATATGAAGGTGCACGGTTTGCCGGTGGAGATTATGGAAAAGGCGCTGAAGCAGTCACATCAGGGGCGGATGTTCATTTTGGAGCATATTAAAAGTGTGATTTCGGAACCCGCGAAGATGAGCGAATATGCGCCGCGAATTGAGAAATTGATGATTAAGCCAGAGAAAATTGGGGCGGTGATCGGCAAAGGTGGGGAAACAATTAACAAAATCACCTCGGAAACTGGGGCGGAAGTGAATATTGAGGACTCGGGGCTGGTGACAGTGTCGGGGACGGACCCACAAAAGATTGAAAGAGCGATGGAATGGATCCGGTCGCTGGTGGAGGAGCCGGAAGTCGGGAAGATTTATAAGGGGAAAGTGGCGACGATTAAGGATTTTGGCGCGTTTGTGACGATTTTGCCGGGAATTGACGGGATGCTCCATATTTCACAGATTACAGATAAAAAACGGTTGGCGAAGGTGACGGAAGTGCTGCATGAAGGCGATGAGATTAAGGTGAGACTGGTGGCGATTGATGATCGGGGAAAGTTGTCGCTCACGATGATTGGGGTGGAGCAGTAAAACGGGAGTCGATAGGGGTCGCAATGAGTGCTCGGTTGACAAAATGTGAAAAGTGTGCTATAATGGAGAGTTCAGGTGTTTATGGATAAAATTCGAAATTTCTGTATTATAGCGCACATTGACCATGGGAAGTCGACGATTGCGGATCGGATGATGGAAATTACGGGGACGGTGGCGAAGCGGGAGATGCAGTCGCAGCTGCTGGATTCGATGGAGCTTGAGCGTGAGAAGGGGATTACGATTAAGCTTGCGCCGGTGACGATGCGGTGGAAGGGGTATACGCTGAATTTGATTGATACGCCGGGGCATGTGGATTTTTCGTATGAGGTGTCGCGGTCTTTGCAAGCTGTGGAGATGGCGGTGCTGGTTGTTGATGCGACGCAAGGGATTCAGGCGCAGACGCTGGCGAATGTGTATTTGGCGCTCGAACAAGATCTCGTGATAATTCCGGTGATTAATAAGATTGATTTGCCGGCGGCGGAGGTCGAGAAAACGGCAGGGGAGATTATGAGTTTGCTCGGATGTAAACGCGAGGAGATTATTGAAGCGTCGGGGAAAACTGGGTTTGGGGTTGATGAAATCCTTGATCGAGTGATTGAATGTGGTGTCGGAGCTAAGGTTGGTTCGGGGGACGGGTCGCTCGCGCCCGTCGTCACGGGGCTCGCGCCCTCATCCTCGGTCGTAACCTCCGGAAGCCCCCGAACCAATCTTAGCTCCTCCAACGATACGATTAGCCCCGAGCAGCAGCCTCCGGAATGCGCCGAAACAACGTCAGCTGGTTCCTCGGCGGCATCCTCGGGTGCAACTCGGGCGCTGATTTTTGACTCGTATTTCGATGATTATCGGGGGGTGGTGTTGTATGTGCGAGTGGTGGAGGGGGAAATTCGGAAAAATGCGGAGATTTTGATGATGGCGGCGGGGAAAAAGGGGCTGGCGCTTGAGGTGGGGATTTTGACGCCGAAAATGACGCCAAGAGAGAAGCTTGCGGCGGGGGAAATTGGTTATATTGTGACGAATTTGAAGACGACGCGTGAGGCGAAGGTCGGGGATACGGTGACGCTGGCGAAAGGTTTGTTCGTGCGCGAGAATGAGGAAGCGAAAACGCACGAGATTGTGAATGCGAAGGGCGAGGTTTTGACGCCGCTGCCGGGGTATAAAAATGTGTTGCCGTTTGTGTATGCGGGATTTTTCCCGGTGAGCAATGACCAATATAAGGATTTGCGCGAGGCGGTGGAGAAGTTGGCGCTTTCTGATTCGGCGCTGAAATTTGAGCCGGAGAATTCGCCGGTTTTAGGATTTGGGCTGCGGATTGGGTTTTTGGGGCTTTTACATATGGACATTATTCGGGAACGGCTGGAGCGAGAGTTTGGGTTGGAGCTGATTATTACGAATCCGTCGACAAATTATGAGGTGGTGATGAATAATGGCGAGGTGATTGAGATTAAGTCGGCGGCGGATTTGCCGGATGCGAGTGAGATTTTGGAAATTCGGGAGCCGTGGGTGAAGGGGGAAATCATTGTGCCGCGAGAGATGATTGGCGGGGTGCTGAATTTGATTAATGAAAAACGGGGGCATCAGACGAATTTGTCGTATATCGAGGAGCGGGCGGTGATTGATTTTGAAGCGCCGATGGCGAATTTGCTGACGGATTTTTACGATCAGTTGAAGTCGGCGACTTCGGGGTATGCGTCGTTTAATTATGAGTTGAGTGATTACCGGGCGGAGGATTTGGTGAGAGTGGACTTTTTGGTGGCGGGGGAGAAAATGGACGCGCTGTCGGTGATGGCGCACCGGAGCGAGGCGGAGGCGATTGGGCGAGAGGTGACGAAAAAGTTGAAAGAGGTGATCCCGCGGCAGAACTTTGAAGTGGCGCTTCAGGCGGCGATTGGGGCGCGGATTATTGCGCGGGAGACGATTGGGGCGTACCGGAAAGACGTGACGGTGAAAATTCACACGGGGGACCGAGACCGAAAGGCGAAGTTGCTAGCTAAACAGAAAAAGGGTAAGGCGCGGCTGAAACGGTTTGGGAAAGTGGATATTCCGGCGGAAGCGTTTACGGTGCTTTTGAAAAGGGACTAATTGGTGTGTTATAATAGAAATATGAGAAAAAAGAGGCTAATCTTCTATTGTATCACACTTCTTATGCTTTGTCAAGTGGGAGGGGGTTTGACAGGGGGGATGGTGGCAGCGGAGGAGGCTCCGGAAGTGGCGGAAGCAGAGGTCGTGACGGGAACTGCGGAGACGGATGTGGAGGCGGTGGGGGCGGAAAAAGTTGAAATTTCGGAGACTTTGCAGACGGGGATTCGTGAAAACTGCACGGCGATTAAGGAAAATTTGGCGAAAGTACAAAAGGCGGATGCGCGAGCGCGGGTGTATTTGGGGCGATATTATGAGACGGTGCTGACAAAATTTGTGACGCCACTGAATTTGAGGCTGGTGGAAAATAATTTGTCGGCGGCGGATTTGGTGGAAAATCAGACCAAGATGGCGGATGCGCGGACGCTGTTTATAAATGATTATGTGAATTATCAGAAGGAGTTGGAGAGTTTGGTGGCGATGAGTTGTGAGGAGAAGGCGGGAGAGTTTTATCAGCAATTGGTGAAGGTGAGGCAGAAGCGGAAAATTGTGGAGCAGGATGTGCTGAAAGTGAGGAATTTGATTTCGGAACACGTGAAATTGGCGGGGGAATTAAGGGGTAAAGTGTGATGGAAAAAGTTAAATCGAATGGGGCGAGGAATTTGGTGCTGCTCGGAGTGGGGGCGACGGCGATCGCGATTATCACGACGAGTATTTCGCTAGCGATTTATCATAATTCGGGAGATATTTATATTGATCGGTCGCGGCCGGGGTTTTTGCCGGAGGAAGAGGAGCTGGAAAAAGAAGAGGCGGAGGCGGATTATGAGATGGATAAGAGTGGGAAAATGAGTGAAGAAGTGTTGACGGAGTATTTAGAGAATTTGGATGCGGAAGTGAAAGCGATTGATGCGTATGAAAATCCGTTTTCGGGCGAGGCGCTGAGCGATGAGAGGTTGGGGATTCCGGCGGGGGAGTAGTGGGGCGAGACTACTTGGGCAACGGGTGCGAGATTGCTCGGGGAGAGTAAGTGGTGAGATTGCTCGGGGTTAACGGGGCGAAATTGGGTGAAGCGTGAAGATGAGAAGGCTTAGCACGGCTTGATGATAATGGGGACGAAAATTTCGTCGTCGGTGTAGCCGGCGTGTTGGGAGATGAGGACTTCGTCGTCGGGAGCAACGAGACAAACGTCGCTTTTTGCGATGGCAAGAAAATCGCCGAGGGCGGGGCGGTAGAATTTATGTTCGGGGCCGTCGCCAAAAAATTGGGCGTCGATAACTTCTTTGGTGGAATATAAATCGTAAAATTCGCCGAAATATTGGTTAAAGAGGCGGCGGAATTCGCGTTTTTTGCCAGATTTGACCTTGAACACGACGGCGCGTTGGTCGATAGAGGTGCGGCCGGCAAGTAGGGCGAGGAAATCGGGGTAGTCGGCGATAAAAAGATTGCGGACTTTGATATGACCGTGGTCGGCAAGAACGATGAGGAGGGTGTCGTCTAGTTTTGCGGCGAGTTTTTCGACTTTTTCGTTGCGCTCAAGGATGGCGCGTTTTACGGCGTCGTCGTCGGGACCGGCGTGATGCATGATGCCGTCGGGCTCGGAATCGTAAGCGTAGATGTAGTGTTTACCTGGTTTTTTGGTTTCGAGTTGGATTTCTTCTAGCATCTCGTCGAGATCGAGGTAGGCGGCGGAACCAAATGGCATTAGTTCGACTGCGCTGAATTTGCCGCGAGCGTTGATTTCCTCGACGATGGTTTTAGGGGTGAAACGGTCTTTGATTTTGAGAAAATCTTCACAAGTGCCGTCGAGGCTACATTTTTCGGAGTTTGTGAACAGAGTGATGATTTTTTGGATGGGTTCGATATACATGGTCCAGCCGAGCCAGCCGTGTTCGACTGGGTTAAGGCCGGTGCGTAGAGAGGTGGTGACGGCGGTGGTGGTGGCAGGAAAAACGGTGGTGATGGATTTTTTGAGGTTGCGACGGAAAAAAGCATCTGGGGGTAGAGAGCGTTCGAGAATGTTAGTACCCATGCCGTCAAAAAGGATGACGACGACGTTTTTGGGGTGATAGATTTTGAGATATTCGTCAACAAAATTGAGGGTGTTGTGCTTGACTGGTAGACCGAAATATTTTCTAATCGAACAAGCCAAGTTGGTGAGACATTCGTGGTAGTCGTTGCGAACCTGCATGAGTATATTATACCATATTTTTGGGATTTGGCGAGGGGTTAGGAAAGTAGTGTAGGACAGTGATTTAGTGCAGGGAGTGCAAGGTAGTTGACTATTTTTCCAAAAAGACTTATACTTAAATCATGAAAAAGCGAGTAAAATCGCAAATGATTACTGTGGGGGTAGTAATGACTTTGGGGGTGGTGATGGCTCTCTCAATAATTGGCATGGCGACCTCTGTAAAGAGGATTTCCGAGACGGCAGTTTCGAAAACGGCAGAGGCGGTGCTAGCGTCGGCGGGGGTGGAAAATGGGGCGGACGTAAGTTTGGCGGTGACTTATTTTGATCAAAAAGCGGATGCGTGCGTGAATTTGTATGATTTTGGGGCGGAAAAGGCGATAAAAAATCGGCAATTTGAGTGGGGGAGTTGTGGTTATGAATATACGACGATTGAGGAGGGGCTAGCCGAATATGAACTGTCGAAGGACTATCTGCCGGTGGCAACAGAGGCGGGGAGGTTGCTTGCGAACCGAGGGGTGACGGATTTTGCGCGGTGGTGGACGGCGGTGGACGGAGTGAATAAAAAATATGCGGGGACGTTGGCGCTAAAATATACGTCGGATGGGGCGGCGAAGTTTGCGTTTTTAGATGAAGAGTTTTATCCGTTAGGAATGACTGAATTTAGCGAGGGGGACACAGTAAATGTGGATGGAAAAAATCATTTGTTTACGATGGCGCTGAATATTCCGTTTACGGTGACGGCGGACGGAGAGGAGCGGTTTGCGATTACGGCGGATGACGACACATTCGTGTATTTAGGGGAGAAATTGGTACTAGATATGGGTGGAATTCACGGGGCGACGACGGGGCGACTGATGATTAGCGAAACTGGGGAGGTACAAACGGGGGTTGGGGGTGAGGAATTGGCGTTTTCGGGGGTAAAGGTGAACGCTAATGAGGGTAAAGTTTTAAGGATTTTCCATGCAGACCGAGACGCTAAGAGCTCGGTTTTTGGTTTAGAGCTTGTGAATATGAAGTTGAATGTAGAACGGACGCAACTGGCGGGTAAAACTGGTGTGAGCGTGGCGTATAATGAAACCGACCCGTCGTATGTGGGACCGCTAGGTGAAAGCGCGGTGTTTTCGCCGGATAATACTCGAGGGTATGTGATTATGGCGACGATTTTGGGGGTGGTGATAGTGGTGTCGGCGGTGTTGCTCATGATGAGTCTAAGACGGCTTTGCGCTAAAACGGTTGGTTTTCGGGAAAAGTAGGGTGAGGCTTGTGAATTTTTGGTGTTTTTTGGTGTTTTTGGCTGTGGGGAATGTTTTTTAGATAATTAAAATTATATTCCTGGGCTATTTTTTAGGGGTGGTGATGTGGGCGGGGCGGCCGTAGTCGGGGAGGATGAGGGGGTGTTTTTTGCCGTGGTGGTCATATAAGGGGATATTTAATTCGTGGGCGAGGGTGTTAACGACAGTGGCGCCGATGCGCAGGCCCGTGAAAGAGCCGGGACCGCTCATGAAAGTGATTTTGGTGATGTCGTGGAAAGTTTTGCCGTTTTCGGCGAGTTTGCCTTTTAGAAAGCCGAGGAGTTTTTCGGCCATGTCGCGACCGAGTTCTTCGTGGTATTCGTTGTCGTCTAATTTTAGGATAACTTCAGGGGCGGAAGTGTCTAGATAGAGGTTCATAGGATAACCTCCCGACCGTCTTTGGCGTAACGGATTTCGATTTTGTAGTGATTTTTAGGCAAAAGTTCAGCGACGGATTCGCCCCATTCGATAACGACGATGTTGTTTTTGTTCTCGAGAGTTTCGCGGAGGTCGTCGGCCATGAGGCCGGGGTCGGGGAGACGATAAAAATCGTAGTGGACGAGATTGCCGCCGGAGGGTAGGGCGTAGGCTTTAGAAATGGTGAAACTGGGGCTGGTAATCGGCTCTTTGATGCCAAGACCTTTGGCGAGACCGCGAGTGAAAGTGGTTTTGCCGGCGCCAACATCGCCGATAAGTTCGATAACGGCAGGAAATTCGAGGGTTTTAGCGAAATTTTCGCCAAAAGCTAACATTTCTTGCTCAGATTTGATATTCATTATATAATTATAGCATGAATATCTATATTTCGGGAATTTCAGGAACGGGGATGGGGCCGCTGGCATTAATGGCGAAACAGGCGGGATGCACGGTGCAAGGTTCGGATTTGGCGAAGGGGGCGGTGTATGATGAGTTGGTGAAGGCGGGGATTGAGGTGAAAATTGGTGAGCAAGACGGGGATTTTTTGCGGGAAAAGTTAGAAACTGGGGTGGATTGGTTTGTACATACGTCGGCGCTGCCGGAAAATCATCCGGAGTTAGTGTTGGCGCGAGAAAGTGGGGTGAAAGTTTCGAAAAGAGATGAATTGACGGCGTGGCTAGTGAAAGAATTGGGGCTAAAAATGGTGGCGATCGCGGGGACGCACGGCAAAACGACGACCACGGCGATGATTGTGTGGGCGGCGCTTGAGCTGGGGTTGCCGGTTTCGTATATTGTTGGGACGACGTTGGGGTTTGCGCCGGCAGGGGCGTATCACGCGGGCGACAAGTATTTCATTTATGAAGCGGACGAATATGACCGGAATTTTTTGAAATTTTCGCCGTGGACGGCGGTGATTACTTGCGTATCTTATGATCATCCGGATATTTATCCGACCGAGGAGAATTATCGAGAGGCGTTTTTGCAATTTGAGCGGCAGAGCTCGGCGGTTATTCGTGAGGGGGAGACGGCGATTTTGCCGGAGGGGTTGGTATTTTTGCCGGAGGAGTTTAAGTTGGCGGGGGAAGTGCGCAGGAAAGATGCGGCGCTGGCGGCGGAGGCGGTACTAAAGATGGTAAAAGATGATAATGGGGGTAGTGAGCTTGGCAAAGTGCGAGAGAAAATTGTTCAAGTACTTGATAAATTCCCAGG
>CAVFVK010000002.1:59131-60757 GCA_963626095.1 bacterium
GGTCTGGCGCGGCTATGTTTATTAAGTTCATAAAAAACGATCAAACTATTTTTGGCACAGCTGATGGATACAATAGCTATGCGCCGCTTAGCGGTGTGCCACTTAGTTTACCGCGTTATGGAAATAGTCGATCTGAAAATGTTCTTAGGTCTTATCCACATCCAATGTCTTTAAACGTAAAGAAGCTAGTTGAAGAGGAAGGCGATAATTATGAATTAAGAGATGGCCGAAAAATATATACTATAAATCTGCAGGCATTTCGTTGTTTTGCGGGAGCGCGGCCATATCCGGATAACGACAGTTGTTATTCGGATACTTCTCCGCTTATAGTCTCCGTGCCTGGGGATTCGACTTTCGAGGGGTATTCGCAGGTGGCCGTTGGTGATGCTGAAGTGAATACTGGATGGAAAAGTAGTGGGAAGATCAAAGATAATACGGTATGGTTAGGGCTGAAAGATAAGTGTAATGACGGTTGTGACGTAACTTTCACACATGGCTTAAAGAGGACGCAAGGACAAGATGAGTCGAACTGGAGCGTGAGTGGAAATGGTAGTGGCTCGGGAAGTTCAAATGGAAAAGATCCGCTAACTACTAGTACGACGAAGATTTATACAGGGCAGGCTGTGTGCAGTACTTTGAAATTTGATAGTAGAATAGGGAATGGAAAATCGATCGCAACGGCATACACGCGAGCCTGTGTGTATGCAACAGGGACTTATGGCGAGAATGATAATTCTGCGATTAACCTTGAAGTGCGAAAAAATAACGGAGACTGGACGGAGAGTGATATTTATGCGAAGCCCGGCGACACGGCGCATTTTAGGGGAACTTATACGCCGAAAGTGCAGCAAGCATATAATATTACATCACAAAAAACATTGACGGTTTATGAAAATGGGACTTGGAAATGCAAAGTGACGAATGCGGGGACGAGTAGCGTGCAGGCAATGCTAGCGAGTGTGAGTTGTGGGCGAGTGTGGAAAAATGCGTTTTCGATTTACCTTGAGCAAAATACGGCGACTTTTGATGAATTTGCAGTTTCGAATACGATTGGGACGACTGGTGCGTATGATAATATGACTAAAAAATTGGATAATAGTTATGCGGTGGGTCGGTCGGATCCGGGGCGGGCGATTACTGCACGGGCCGCTACAAATCATATGAATGAAACGAAAACGGCGCCACGAAGTGTAACGTTTACGTTTGATGAAAATACGGAGAGATTTGCGGCGATGATGGAGATTGCGGCGATTTCTGATAGTGCGAAGATTTTGGTGCCATATAATTTTACGAACACGACGACGGTGACGACGGATGAGAATGCGACGGTTTATGCGGGGGAGAGTAAGACGTTTGTTTTTGAGATTAAGGTGGGCACGCGAGAAAATAAAACGACGGACGGGACCTATGCGACGATAGTGCCGAGGGCGAAGTGGCGAATGAGGCTTTGTTATTATAGCGACGGGAAAGAATTTTGTCATGATACCGACGAAAATCAAGCTTCGGCGCAGGGAACTTTGAATGCAAATGGGAATTTGGCGGGAGAAACTGTGAATAAACAGATGACGCTAAATATTCCGGACGTGCCGGCGGGGACGGAGGTGTGCGTAAAGTCGGGGGTGTATC
>CAVFVK010000003.1:0-37248 GCA_963626095.1 bacterium
AAGGCGGACTTGATTTAATGCTCGTAACACTTCGGTTAACCCCTGATGAGCCGAGGAGGAAATGGCGAAAACGTTGGCGGAGGGGTTTTGGGCGAGGATGGCGGATTTTTGCATGGCGATAATTTCGTCGTCGACGCCTTCGCATTTAGTCAGGGCGACCACTTCGGGGCGGTCTTTTAAATTCGAATATTTTTCGAGCTCGGTGCGAATGGTTTGATAGGCTGCGCCGGCGTCGTCGTTATAGACGTCGACGAGATGCAAAAGCACCGCTGTGCGGTCGACATGACGCAAAAAGTCGTGGCCGAGACCCTTGCCTTCGGAAGCGCCTTCGATAAGACCTGGAATGTCGGCGATTAAAATGTCGTGATTGTCAATCGTGGCAACACCAAGATTCGGCGTCAAAGTTGTGAATGGATAATCAGCGATTTCGGGTTTGGCGTTCGAAACAACAGAGAGAAAAGTCGATTTACCGGCGTTTGGTAGCCCAACCAAACCGACGTCGGCCATGGTTTTGAGTTCTAACTCGGCTTCGAATTCTTCACCCGGCTCGCCAACTTCGGCGATTAGGGGAGCTTGGCGAGTGGAGCTTTTAAAATGCGCGTTGCCAAAACCGCCCGTGCCACCTTTTGCAATAATAGCGGTTTGACCGTCATGGTCTAGATCGGCGATTAAAATGCGATCGGAGTTTTCTTGCCGATAGACGCAAGTCCCGACCGGCACATCTAGCACCAAATCTTTGCCCGAACGTCCGGCGGAACGTTGTCCGGAGCCGTTTTTGCCGTCCGGAGCGGTCAAAATCGGAGTGAACCGAAAATCTACTAAGGTGTTAGTGTTGCGATCGGCGCGAAAAACGATGTCGCCACCCTTACCGCCGTCGCCCCCGTCCGGGCCACCTTTCGGGATGTAAATTTCATGCCGAAAAGAGACGGCGCCATCGCCACCCTTGCCAGCTTTCAAGCTCACTTTCGCAACATCAACAAACATATCTTAATTATAACATATTTTTTGTGAAATAAAAGGGGTGAAGCTAGGGCGCTGGTTTGGTTTTGGATTTTTGCCAGATAAATAGTATAATAGAAGCAGAAATTTTTATTAAAAACTAAAGTTATTTGGAGCAACTAGACATCGTTTTAATGAAGGAATATATGGACGATTTATATAATATGTTTAAAATGGATCAGTCAAAACTGAACGAAATTATTTCTAAATTTCAAATACCAGAAGGAGGCTATGAAATAATTGCGAGTGGGGAATTTGGTGAAAGTGAGCTTTACTGGGTTATTAAAAACAAGAAAGAACACGCAAGGTTTCTACTAGTTAATTCGTATTGGCACCCAGTTCTTGAAAAAGAGATTGATTTTTATAGAGAAAATGGGTTTAATATTGAGAAGGTGATTTTACGTAGGCCCGAGACCATTGAAACAACGGAAGATAAAAAAGATCCGCGAACGGAGTATCTTTTGCTGTTTTTGTATGCGATTTTTGAATTGCGATGAAAAAGGCAGAAATAATTCTGCCTTTAAAATTGTGGAAAGTGGTTATTTTTTCTTTTCATTGATGCCCGGACATCTTTCTTCGTCAAGAATGACGATGTTGCCGGTTAAATCGCGATGAAAAACAATTTTTCCGGTTGAATTCTCTATGATAATATGCCCATGCCCATCATTGCCATTGTTGCCATTGCTACCTCCGTATAAAATATCCGTAAAATGCTCAGGGTCTTTTCTATTTGGATACCGTTTTGCTGGTTTGCCATCCCAAGTGTAGTTGCAGTCTTCTTCGAAAAAATCGTTCGGCCCAATGACGTTACAACTAGAAGACACTCTGCCATAGGCGCCACCTAGGTCGACTGTTAAATACCAATCACCACCATGTGGCACTGTAATTCGAAACGGACTATAGGTTACGTAACCGCCTCTGTATCTAAAAGAATTGCCCATCTTATAGCTCATAAAATTGCTAAAAGACATCAGACAAACGTTTGCTGCGGCAGATAGGGAAACCTCTATTATTTCTCCCCCTGCAAGGAAACCTAAATGATAATAAGAATAATCCAAAACATTGCACCTCCTTTGACTTATTCTAGTGTTGCTAGCCTACATTTTTTATCACAATTTCACCTCACTTTCCTAAAAGTACAAGTTTCAAAAAACTCCAATATTATTATAACATATTTTTTGTGAAATAAAAGGGGTTGACAGTTATTTGGTTATGCTTTATTATTGAGATAAGCTGGTACGCTTCACAGGGGTTCCACTGATTCTTAGTGGAGTGTGGAGACTTACATTAAAAACAAACAGCGGATTAAAACAAACCAATGTGCCCCACGGGTGGGCGCGTAGCAGCGGGGAAGGAGACGGCACACAACGTCTCCTTTTTGCTGTGGTATAATAGAAGTATGATAAAATTTACGATTATTACGCTGTTTCCGGAGGCGGTGAAGCCGTATCTGGAGGCTTCGATGATGTGGAAGGCGACTGAAAAGGGGCTAGCGGAGTTTGAATTGGTGAATTTGCGAGATTTTGGGCTGGGACCGCATAAGTCCGTCGACGACACGCCGTATGGGGGTGGGGACGGGATGCTGCTGCGGTGCGAGCCGATTTTTGCCGCGATTGAAAGCGTCAAAAAATCTGACCCGAACGCAAAAGTGATTTTGCCGACCCCAGTCGGAGAGATTTGGAATCAAGATATGGCGAGAAAGTTTGCTGATGGAATAGAATTCGCTAGCGTTTCATCGAAGTCGCATTATATTATCCTTTGCCCTCACTACGAGGGCTACGATGAGCGGATTTTGACGATTGTGGACTATAAAATTTCGCTAGGGAAATATGTATTAACAGGGGGAGAGCTGCCGGCGCTGATTATTATTGATAGTGTAGCGAGGTTAATTCCAGGGGTGCTGGGTGGCGAAAAATCGGCGGAGATTGAGAGTTTTTCGGATGGAGATAATCTGGAATATCCACAATATACTCGCCCGGAGGATTTTCGGGGAATGAAGGTGCCGGAGGTACTACTATCTGGAAATCACGGCGAGATCGCGAAGTGGCGGGAAAAACATTCGGGGCGAGCATGAATTTAACGGATTCTGTCGACACGCTAAAAGGGGTGGGAATGAAAACTGCGCTGGCGCTGAAAAAATACGGTATTCGCACGGTGGGGGATTTTTTCTACAATCTGCCGCGCGACTACGAGAATTATGCCTCGCCACGGACGATTGCCGAAATGCGACCCGGAAAAGTCGTGATTAAGGGGAAAATCGAAAGCCTAGAGACCCGGCGGGCTCGGCGACGCAATATGTCGGTGACCGAAGGGGTGATTAGGGATGAAACAGGGGCGGTAAAAGTGGTGTGGTTTAACCAAAATTATCGCAAAAACCTCTATCAATCGGGCAAAGAATACTACTTTACGGGAAATTTTGAATTCAGAAATGGCCGTTATAGCCTCGTCTCGCCGTCGAGTGCGGAGGTAGGGCGGATCGACCCTAGAAACGGTCTGGCGCCCGTCTACGTGGCACACGGCGCATTGAAGTCGGGAGATTTCGCGCGTTTGGCGAGAAATGTGCGGGATTTGTTTGCAGAGATTCCGGATCTACTTCCTTCGGTACCAAAGGGGACGCGGGCGGAGGCGTTGTTTAATGCGCATTTTCCGGATTCGACGGCAAAAATTACGCGCGCACGGGGATATTTGGCTTACGAGGAGCTGTTTGAGCTGATTTTGGCGTCAAAACTGAACCGGCGCGAAAATGAGAAATTGCGAGCCGATAAAATTCCGTTTAACAGAGACAAAATTCGGGAATTTGTGGCTGGATTGCCGTTTCGGCTGACCAATGCGCAACGGCTAGCGGCGTGGGAGATTTTTCAGGATATGGAGAAGCCGACGCCGATGAACCGGCTTTTACAGGGGGACGTGGGGTCGGGAAAGACGATGGTGGCAGCGATGAGTGCTTATGAGGCGATTCTTGGCGGGGCACAGGTGGCGTTCCTTGCACCGACTGCGATTTTAGCTACACAACATTTTGAGGGGCTAGTCAAGATTTTGGAGCCTTTGGGGGTGCGGGCGGCGCTACTTACCGGTGCGACTAAGCAAAAACCGGAATTAAAGCGCTTGGTTGCGAGTGGTGAGGTTGATTTGGTGATTGGGACACACGCGCTACTGACTGATGACACGGAATTTGCTCGGCTGGGACTGGTGATTATCGACGAACAACACCGTTTTGGGGTGGAACAGAGGCAAAAATTGATGCTAAAATCGCCCGTGGGCAAGGCTCCGCACCTGCTCGCGATGACGGCAACGCCGATTCCGCGCTCGCTGCAACTGACGGTGTTTGGCGACCTCGACGTTTCGATTTTGAATGAACTGCCTAAGGGACGCCAGCCGATTACGACCGAGATTTTAAGGGGAATCGAGACGCGCGAGCGACTGTTTCCAAAAATTAGCGAGACGCTGGCGAAAAAACAACAGATTTATTGGATTTGTAAGGCGATTGACGGCGAAAATGAGGCAGAAACCACCTCTGTAAAAACGCGGTTTATGCGCCTGAAAAACGATTTTCCACAGGCGAAAATTGGGTTTTTGCACGGCAAAATGAAGCCGGCGGAAAAAGATGCGGTGATGGAGCAATTTTCTAGGGGTGAAATTGAGATTTTGGTCTCGACAACCGTGGTGGAGGTTGGGGTGGACGTGCCGAATGCGACGCTGATGATTATCGAAAATGCCGAAAGTTATGGGTTGGCACAACTACATCAATTACGGGGGCGCGTGGGGCGAGGGACGGAAAAATCGCACTGTTTTTTACTGACGGCGGGCGAATTTAAGCCGTCTAGGCGGCTGCTGGAACTGGAAAAGTCGAACGACGGGTTTTATCTCGCCGAAGTGGATTTGAAACTGCGGGGCCCGGGTGAGATTTATGGAGCCTTGCAACACGGGGCGCTGGACCTGAGATTTGCGTCGCTTGGCGATACGAAATTAGTGCATCAGGCACAAAAAGATGTCGAAAAATTCCTCAGCGAGCCGGAAAAAATGGTAGAATATAAAGAACTGATGGCGGGGATTGTGAAGTATCAACAGATAACGACATTAAATTAAGTGAGAGGAGGTAAAAATGTTTAGACATACAAAGTCAGTGAAACACGAAAGCGAAGAAAAACCTGGTATAGTGCGAGTCGTTGCCGGGAGATTTAAAGGGCGGAAGTTAAAAACCCCAGGTGAAGGCACCCACCCGATGGGAGAGCGCGAAAAAAATGCATTATTTAATATGATTAGCGCAATGGTGCCAGGGGCGTTCGTATTGGACGCTTACGCCGGAAGTGGGGCACTCGGGATTGAAGCACTTTCAAGAGGAGCGGCATTCGCGTTATTTATAGACAAAGACCCGCGCGCAGCAGAAATAATAGATGAGAATTTAAGAAAGCTGAAACTTTTTGGACTTCATGGTGGAGCGATAAAGGCTGATACGACAGTGGTAGTGCGCACCGCGACCGACCGTTTTTCGATTGTGTTCGCCGATCCGCCGTATGATAAGTATGACCCCAAAATGGTTACCCGACTGTCGCGCGTGGTGGCGCCTGGCGGTATCTTGGTTACTTCCACCCCAGAAGACGGTCCTGAAATCAAAGGCATGAAAAAAATAAAGAGCCAGCAGTATGCTAGGGCGCATATTTCAGTGTACCGCTGGGCGGACTGGGAAGAGTGTCCCCTAAAAAATTGACAAAACTCCGAATGTGTGCTATAATGGGAAGATAAGGAGTTTTTATGTATTATCAAGAGGATAAAAAGGAGCGTCGGAAAATTATTGCGGTGGCGACGATTGCGATAGCGATAATTTTGATTTTGATTGTGGCGATTATTGTGGTCGCGACCAAAAAATCCGCGCGGAGCAACGTAAGTGTGGCGGAGCCGGTCGAAACGAGCCAAGCGGCGGAAAAATCGACAGAGGAAACCGCCGACAAAGAAACGGATGAAAAATCCGAGACATCTGCGGATAATAAATCGGACGCGTCCGCAGATAACAACTCCAGCTCGACTGAGAGCACCAAAATTGGCAACCTCTCGACCGACAGCACGGCATCTACGAATGGCTCGACAGCTAGCGGGACAGGTGCGGCGACTAGCGGAGCAAACACCGAAACCAGCTCGAATTTACCGAGTACCGGTCCGGAAGATTTATTGCCGGTCGCTTTAATCGCCGGAACGTTGGTTGCGTATCTGTATTCGCGCAAATTAGCGAAAAACGAAGCGTAAAAATTCTGACGATATGGTATAATAGTTTTGAAGCCCGGGTGGTGGAATTGGTAGACACGTATGCCTTAGGAGCATATGCCTCACGGCGTGCAGGTTCAAGTCCTGTCCCGGGCACCAAAATTTGATAATTATGGTGGAATAAAAGTAGCGAAAGCTCGTCAGGTAGTGCTGCAACGCACAGGTTCGGGGCTTTCATTTTTTATGAATATAAATAGTTCGATTTCATTCTCTCGCCCACAAGATTAACATATATGTTATAATGATAAACAGTATGGGGAAAATCGCGAAATACTTGAATCAGTTGATGGTGGGGAACGTTTTTGACAATCCGGAGATTTTAGAGGCTTATGCGACTGACGGGTCGGCGCTCAAAATCAAGCCGAAATTTGTGGCATTTCCGGAATCGACGGATGATATTCGCAAGTTGTTGCGGTTTTTTAATCAGTTGGCATTAAAAGATATTCCGGTCGCAGTGACGGTGCGTGGGGCGGGATGCGACAAGACTGGGGCGGCGATCGGGAACGGCGTGATTGTTTCGACGGAAAAAATGAATAATCTGCTCGAAATCGACCCGCGGGAGAGGCTGGTACATGTGCAGGCGGGGATAACTTTAAAGGAGCTCAACACTGCGCTGTCGGTTTCGGGGCTGACGATTCCGATTGACGGGCGCGAAAATGAGACAATTGGTGGGCTGATTGCGAATAATGCAGCGGACAGTTATGCGGGAAAATACGGCGGGATTGAAAATTTTGTGCAACGTATCGAGGTGGTACTAGCAAACGGAGATTGTTTGCAGACCGATAGGTTCAAAAAATACGCCGTGGCGAAAAAAGCCGCCGAGAAAACAACCGAAGGCACAATTTATCGGAAAATCGCCAAGATTTTGCACGACAAGCACGATTTGATTTATGGCATTCCGGCGAACCGTTTTGTGTTGGCGGGGTATCCGGGGATTGCCGAGGTAGGCGAGCGCGAAACGACCGATTTGATGCCGTTGTTTTTTGGCGCGCAGGGGACGCTCGGGATTATTACGGAAGTGATCCTAAAAGCCGCGCCGATGAAAGAAAAGCCACAGCGCGTGATCGCGACTTTTCGGGAAATTCGCGATGCGATTAAATATATGCGCGAAGTCAAGAGTATGGGACCGGAGAAACTCGACCTGTACGATTTAAAAATCGTGCGCGAAGCTCGCGAAACTGGCAAGAATTTGGACGGGGTAATTCGCAAGCTCGAGGACGGATTCGTGGTGTATGCGAGCTTTGCGGAACGGGCGAGTTGGCAACTCAAGAAAATCCAGGCGCTGAAGAAAAAACTGCCTCGGAGTGTGAAATTTGTGTTCGAAGCCGCCGAAAATCAGACGCCTTTAAACGAGTTCGAAAATTCGCTGGTCAATTACCTAAGTTACGTGAAAAATGGCGAAAGAGTGCCGATTTTAACGGATTTTTACCTGCCGTATTATAATTTGGAGAGTTTTTTACAGGATTTGGAGATTTTGGCGAGTAAATTGGAGCTAGATTTGGCATTATTTGGCTCGTTTGCGACCGGGATTTATAGTTTGAGACCGAAATTCGACCTTGAGGCGGAAGATTATCGCAAAAAAGCGACAACATTCCTGCGCGCCGGAGCGTACGTGATTAACCGGCAGGGCGGCAAAATCACTGGCGGAACGCCGGAAGGGCGAGTTAAGGCCGTGGTGGCAGGGGACGAAACCAACGAGGCCGAGAAAAAATTATACGCCGAAATCAAACAGATTTTTGATCCGAACAATATCATGAACCCGAATGTTAAACTTGGGGCGGACTCAAAATTCACTCTCACCCACTTTAGGGATGTTAATCAGCCAAAAATTATGTTATAATGTAGAAAATAGGAGTTATAGATGAAAACTAAAGCAAAGAAACTTTCCGATACTCGGGTAGAAATTACGGTAACTTTGGACGCGGCGGATTTGAAGCCTGCGCGGGAACAAGCGCTTAAGGAGCTCGCCAAAGAAGTCAAAGTAGAGGGCTTCCGCAAGGGCAAAGTCCCGACCGAAATCGCGGAAAAATTTATTCCCGAAAATGACGTGAATGCGGCGGCGATTGATATTGCCGTGCGTGGGACTGTAATTGAGGCATTCCGCAAGGAGTCTAAGGCTCCGCTGGTGATTCCGAACGTGAATGTGACCAAATACGTACCGAACGAGTCGGCGGAATACACTGCGACGGCGGATATTGTGCCGGAAATCAAGCTCGGGGATTACAAAAAACTCGGGGTGAAAAAGCCAGAGGTCAAGGTCGCGGAAAAGGATGTTAAAGAAGTTTTGGATAATCTCGCGAATTCTTTTGCCGAGAAAAAGGTGGTGAAGCGGGCGGCTAAGCTCGGTGACGAAACCGTGATTGATTTTGTGGGGAAGAAAGACGGTGTGGCGTTTAATGGCGGTGCGGCAAAAGATTATAAACTGACGCTCGGGTCTGGGATGTTTATTCCTGGGTTTGAGGACGGAATTGTCGGGCACGAAGTGGGTGATAAGTTTGATCTTGAACTGACCTTCCCGAAAGATTATGGCACGAAGGATTTAGCCGGTGCGAAGGTCGTGTTTGAGGTGTTATTAAAACAAGTGAACGAGGTTACGAAAGCCAAAATCGACGACGAAATGGCGCAAAAATGCGGTCCGTTTAAGACTTTGGATGAGCTCAAGGAAGACATTAAGAAAAACTTACAAGCCCAAAAAGAGTATCAGGTACTCGAGGGCTTTAAGGATGATTTATTGAAGGCGCTGGTGAAAAAATCAACCGTTTCGGCGCCGGAAATCTTGATCGAAGACCAGCTGAAAATGATTCACGACGATATCGAACGCAATGCGGCAGCGAGCGGGCTAGGGGTCGATGAGTTTTTGGAAATGAACGGCAAAAACCCGAAAGAGTGGGCAGAAGAGTCGCATAAACTCGCAGAAACACGAGTTAAGGCATCGCTGATTCTACAAACCTTGGCGGTCGAGGCGAAAATCCAAGTTGCCGAAGAAGAAGTAGCCGCTAAAATCGCGGAGCTACGGGACGTTTATAAAAAATCGCCTGAGGCGCTCAAGAATTTGAAAGACCCGAACGTCAAAATGGACATCAAAAACCGGATGACTATTGAAAAGGCGTTGGAGTTTTTGGTTAAAGAAAACACTAAATAGGGGGCTCAATAAAAAGGCCGCTCGCGAGGGCGGTCTTTTTATTGGTCTTTAGATTTTTTTGTGATGGTTTAAAAACTGGACTTTTTAGGTCAAGTGTGATATAATGAGGGCAAGAGTTTCGGTTGGCTCGCGGATTGCTGTAGGCGGGCTGACAAATAGACGCTAGATATGGTGTTTTGTGGGCGATTTTAGCTCCCCGGACGCTAGATATAGCGTATCATTAAATAATAATATGGAAGAGGATTAGATGCCAACTATCAATCAGTTGATTCGCAAGCCACGCAAAAAGGCGGCGAAAAAGTCGAAATCTCCGGCGCTCGGTTCGATTGTGAACACGCTGAGGACTAAGCGCTACGAGAAAGCTTCGCCTTTGAAGCGCGGAGTTTGTATTAAAGTAACTACCAAGACGCCAAAGAAACCAAACTCGGCGATGCGGAAGGTCGCGCGTGTGCGACTAACTAACGGTCAAGAAGTTTGGGCGTATATCGGGGGTGAAGGTCACAACTTACAGGAACACGCAGTCGTGTTAGTGCGCGGCGGGCGAGTGCCGGATTTGCCAGGTGTGCGTTATCATATCGTGCGTGGGGCTTTGGATCTCCAGGGCGTACAAGGTCGCAAACAAGGTCGCTCGAAATACGGGGCGAAGAAGGAGGGTAAGTAAATGCCACGGAAAACTACTAAGTCGCTAGAGCGAAAAGTGAGTCCAGATCGCAAATATCAGTCGATTTTGGTGCAAAGATTAATTAATAAGTCAATGTTAGATGGAAAGAAACAAGTTGCGGAGCGTGCGGTTTATGCTGCGATTGAGAGTGCAGCGAAAAAATTGGATTCGGAGAATCCAGTCGAAGTTCTAGAAAAAGCAATTGCGAACATTTCGCCGGATTTCGAGGTGAAAAGTCGCCGGGTTGGTGGTGCAAACTACCAAATCCCGTTCCCAATTTCGGGACACCGACAACTGCATTTTGCGTTTTCGTGGCTAGTTCAATCTGCCCGAGCGCGCAGCGGGATGCCATATGCGAAACGGCTTGAACTTGAGATTGTTGATGCCTACAATGAACAAGGCGCAGCGTTCAAGAAGAAAGAGGATTGCCACCGCATGGCCGAAGCGAACCGCGCGTTTGCGCATTTTGCTCGCTAACCCGCCAAGCAACAAAAACACCCCTTCGGGACACGGGTCGCTCGCGCCCGTCGTTACGGGGCTCGCGCCCTATTACTCGGCCGTAGCCTCCGTACTGTCCCGAAGAGGTGATTTTTGTTGCTTGTGCTTTTGAAGCGAAGTGTGGTATAATGAGCTTAAGTATATTTAGGAGGTAAAAATGGTAAAAGTAGCGATTAATGGCTTCGGGCGCATTGGGCGGAATGCGTTGAAAATTTTGTTGGAGCGACACGATACGCAAGTGGTGGCGATTAATGACATTACGGATGCGAAAACTCTGGCGCACCTCTTAAAACACGACTCCTCGTATGGTACTTATGATAAAAAAGTGTCTGCTAAAGAAAATGCGATCGTAATCAACACGCGCGAAATCCCAGTTATTGCGGAAAAAGATCCGGCGAAGTTGCCGTGGGGCGAGCTTGGCGTGGATGTCGTGATCGAATCGACCGGATTTTTCACTAATCCGAAAGATGCGCGGGCACACATTAAGGCGGGCGCGAAAAAAGTGGTGATTTCGGCACCGGCCAAGGGCGATGGTGCAAAAACCGTGGTGCTGGGGGTCAACGAAGACGTAGTGGAAGACAGCGATGAGATAATTTCGAACGCGTCTTGTACTACGAACTGCATCGCGCCGGTGATGAAAGTTTTGGAAGACGAAATTGGAATTGAAAAGGCAATGATGACAACGGTACATTCTTATACTGGCTCGCAAAAAATCCTTGATGCGCCGGCAAAAGATTTGCGCGAAGCACGTTCGGCGGCGGAAAATATTGTACCAACCTCGACCGGGGCGTCAAAGGCGGCAGCGCTGACGGTTCCGAGTTTGAAGGGCAAATTTAACGGATTATCCGTGCGTGTTCCTACTCCGGTAGTTTCGTTGTCGGACATCACGGCAGTCGTAAAACGCGACGTAACCAAGGAACAATTGCAAAACTTGTTCAAAAAAGCCGCCAAAGAGCCGTATTATCAGGGAATTATCGGTGTAACGGACGAGGAATTAGTGTCATCGGACTTTATCGGCGACCCGCATTCTTGTATTGTGGATTTGCCACTCATTGACGTGGTTGGAGGGAACTTAATCAAAATTGTGGCGTGGTATGATAATGAATGGGGGTATTCGAACCGGTTGGTGGAACTCGCGGTTGATTTTGGGAAAGGTGCGTAATGCGAGTTTTTGTCGGGGCGGATTATCGCGGATTCGAGAGAAAAAATGAGCTCTTAAAGTTTTTGGCGAGCAAAGATTATGAGGTAATGGATGTCGGGGCGTATAGTTATCACGAGGGCGATGATTATAACGACCCGGCGATAGCGGTGGCGCGGGCGGTGCGCCGTGAGCACGAGGCATTTGGGGTGCTGATTTGCGACTCAGCACACGGCGTGACGATGCAGGCTAATCGGTTTAAGGGCGTGCGGGCAGCAAATTGTGATTCGGCGGAGTCGGCGAAGCTAGCGCGTGAGCATGACGACGCAAACGTTTTATGTCTGTCGGCGCATTTTATCGACGAAGCTGCGATGCAAGAAATTGTGACTCAATTTTTAGAAACCAAGTTTGAAAGTTTAGAACGCCGAGCGCGGCGAATCAATCGTTTAGACGAAAGGGAAGATTATGATTAGGCAGGTGTCGATTGTGCCGGCAATTTTGACCGACAATAAGCAAGATTTTCGGGCGCAAGTTGAGCGAATTAACGTATTTACTCGGCGGGTGCAGATTGACGTGACGGACGGAGTGTTCGCGCCAACACAGACACTCGATATTACGAATATCTGGTGGCCCAAAAACTGGGAGGCGGATTTACATCTGATGGCGGCGAGACCTTCGGAACAACTAGACACGATTTTGAAACTCACCCCGTCGCTGTGTATTTTGCATGCCGAGGCGAGCGAAGATTTAATGCCGTCGTTTGAAAGATTGAAAAATGCCGGAATTAAAACTGGCGTGGCGCTTTTACCCTCGACTTATCCTGGGGACGTTAAGCAGTATATTGACATGGCAGACCATGTGCTGATTTTTGCGGGGCAACTCGGGATACAGGGCAATCCGGCCGATTTAATGCAAATGGAAAAAATTGCACTCATTCGCAATATGAAACCCGAAGTAGAAATCGGTTGGGACGGCGGAGCCAACGAGACCAACGTGCGGGCTTTGGCTCACGCAGATTTGGACGTGATTAATGTCGGCGCGGCGATTTCGCAGGCCGAAAATCCGGCGGCAGTGTTCGAAGAATTGGTGGCCGAAATCGATAAAAGTGGAGTGGTGTTATAATGGCACGGATACTTTCGCTCGGCGCAGGATTACAAGATATTTATTTGATCGACCATGATGATTTGGTTGCGACCACGATTGGCGAGGCGGCGATTTTTGGCAAAGTTTTGGTTGGCTCGAAAGTCGATATTGATAAAATTTCTTACGAAGTAGGTGGGGGCGGTGTTAATACGGCGATTACATTTGCGAGATGCGGGCACGAAGCGATTTTCATGGGTAACCTTGGTCATGACCCAGCCGGAACGGCAATTATCAAGACCTTGGCGCGCGAGGGCATCGACGACAGTTACGTGAACTTTCTGGAGCGCAAAACGACGGGGACATCGGTGGTTTTGCTCGATTCAAAATCGGGAGAGCGCACAATTTTGACTTGCCGGGGCGCGAGCGAACAATTTGGTAATTTTTCGGAGACAGATTTAGATTTAATCTCGCCAGATTGGCTGTATGTTGCGACTTTGCGCGGAGATTTGGAAACTTTTGCACGGTTTGGCAAAAAAGCCCGTGAAATTGGCGCCAAAATCATGTTTAATCCTGGCGTCAAAGAACTAGAACGAGCGCCGGAGTTAATTCAGCTACTTAAATATGTGGATATTTTGATCGTTAATAAGTCCGAGGCGGCTAAACTCGTACCCGGGACGACGCTCGGGGAGCTTTTGTATCGGTTGCAAAGTTATGTCGGGACGGTGATTATTACAGACGGAGCAATGGGCGGAATTGCCGGTAACGGCGAGGAGATTTACCGGTTTGGGATTTACGAAGACCAAAAAATCAAAGATGCAACGGGAGCGGGAGATGCGTTTGGGGCGGGATTTTTAGCTTCCATTGTCGCGGGTAAAACTTTCAAAAATGCTTTGGTTTTTGCCTCCGCCAATTCGACCTCCGTAATTTCAAAACTCGGCGCCAATAAAGGGGCACTCACCGGACGCGAAAAATTGCACCCGATGCCAATTCAAAAAATATAAGGAAAATTATGCTACAAGATGAATTACTTAAAAAATTAACCATCGAAGATTTAGAGCGGGCAAACGCTTATGCTAAGGACCTAACCAACGGGCTAAGAACTCTGCGCACTTTTCCGCAAGGGGTGACTGTGTTCGGCTCGGCAAGGTTGCCACAAGACAGCAAATACTGCCAGATGGCATACAAACTCGGGGGGCTACTCGCTGAAAACGGGCATGCAGTGGTTACTGGTGGCGGACCCGGCATCATGGAGGCGGCAAACCACGGCGCATATGAGATTGGCGGGCGTTCAATCGGGCTAAATATTACTTTGGCGCACGAACAATTTCCAAATCCGTATCTTACGGACTGTCTTACTTTTGAATATTTCTTTGCGCGCAAAGTGTCGCTTGCGATGGCGTCAAAAGTGTTCGCCTTTTTCCCGGGCGGGTTTGGGACCATGGACGAGATTTCAGAAATCTTATGCTTGATGCAAGAAAATAAAATGCCCAAAATGCCCGTTTTCTTAATCGGCAAAGACTATTGGAAAAGTTTTGAGAAAGTGATTCAAAAAATGCTGAACTTAAAACTTATCGGCGCACGAGACACCAAAATTTTCACCATCACCAACGACGTGACCGAGGTCGTCAAAGCCGCCAACAAAATCGGGCATCCGAAGATTTCGGAGAACTTCTACGACGGGTTTAAGGAAGCGCGGGAACTAGGCAAGAAATAATTAGCAAAACTAAGAAACGCCTCTTTTCGAAACGCTTCCTCGCGCCTATCGTTATGGGGCTCGGTCGCTTCGTATTTGGCCCGTTGCCAAATATGCTTCTCAAAGAGGCATTTTTAGATTTATAAACTTCTTTTAGTACTACTCAAAAAGCGTTCCGAAAAGCACTATTTTTAGCCACCTATATCCTTAGCGTTGCAGCCCTAACCTTGGGTTGGTTTCGGCGATGCGGATGAGTTCGTTGTATTTGGCGATGCGTTCGGAGCGGGAAAGGGAACCGGTTTTGATTTGGCCGGTGCCGAGCCCGACGGCGAGGTGCGCGATGGAGACATCTTCGGTTTCGCCCGAGCGGTGCGACATCACGGTTTTGTAGCCTGCCTGTTTGGCGGTCAGTACGGCGTCGATAGTTTCGGACAGGGTGCCGATTTGGTTTGGTTTAATCAAAATCGCGTTGGCGGCGCCCATGTCGATACCTTTTTTCAGCAGTTCAACATTGGTCACGAACAAATCGTCGCCCACCAGTTGGATTTTGGACCCGAACCGCTCGGTCATTTTGCGCCAATTTTCCCAATCGTTTTCCGCGAGGCCGTCTTCGATCGAAATCACCGGATAATTATTGATAATCCAATCGTACCAGTTCATCATGTCGTCCGCTGTTTTCCAGTCGCCGTTGGTCTTTAAGACATAATGGTCGGTATCGTAAAATTCACTGGCAGCAATATCCATCGCGATGGCAAAATCGGCGCCGAGTTGGTAGCCAGCGCGCTCAATCGCGAGCCGAATACATTCTAGCGGTTCGTTATTGCCTTCGCGCACTCGCGGAGCATAACCACCTTCGTCGCCAACAGTGGTCGGATAATCGCGTTCGGATAAAACTTTTTTCAGAGTGTGAAAAACCTCCGCGCCCATACGCACCGCTTCGGCGATATTTTCCGCCGAACGCGGAACAATCATGTATTCCTGAAAATCAGTCGCCCAGGAAGCATGCGCACCGCCGTTCATTACATTCATCATCGGCATTGGTAGAGACATTTCTTTAGCTGTGCCGGCTAGTTCGGCAATATATTGATAAAACGGCATGCGGTTAGCCTTCGCATTTGCCTTGGCATTCGCGAGCGAGACCGCCAAAATCGCGTTAGCGCCGAGATTGGATTTATTTTTGGTGCCGTCAAGATCTAACATCATTTGATCAACGGTTTTAGGATCAGAAGTATTGCCCACTAAAACGTCAGAAATTGAAGAATTGACGTTCCAAACGGCCTTTAGAACCCCTTTTCCGCCGAACCGGCTCTTATCGCCATCTCGAAGCTCCAACGCCTCTCCGGCGCCCGTAGAAGCCCCAGAAGGCACAATTGCCCGTCCAAAACCACCATTTTCAAGCCAAACTTCCGCCTCGACCGTTGGATTACCCCTGGAGTCCAAAACTTGCCGAGCTTTAATATTACTAATTATCGAATTATCCATAAACTTTATTATAACATGATATAATAAACATAAGCATAAAATATAAAAGGAGTTTTTATGGAGCAAAAACCTGGTTCTGGCGCGAACTTTGGGACGGCTGGAACGCCAAATCCGCTCAACCCTAGTTTTAGGACAGAGGCATTAGATGCCAATCCATCTGAAGTAATGACACCGGTGCAGCCAATGACACCGACACAACCGGTCGCCAATATTAACGGAATGGAGGTGCCGAGAACAATGAGTGAGAACACCGTGCAACCGATGGGGGTGGTAACGGATATGAACGGTGTGCCAACGGAAGTAACTAGTGACCCGTTTAATCGCCCGATGCAGAAGGCGGTCGAGGAGGCGCCGGAGAAGCCCAAAAAGAAAAAGACTGGACTGATTATTGGCGCGATTGCATGCTTAGTGCTAGCGCTCGGTTGTGGGGTGGCGGCGGCCGTAGTGATTGCAAATCTTAACCGTGGCGACGTGGTGGCGCAGGCCTTCGAACGGTTGCTCTCTGGTAAAGCTCCGGCTAATTTGGCCGTGGACGGGACGATTAATATCGACGTGCTAAATGAAAAATCTTATATCACCGACGCGCAAATTGCGCTAACAGGCGAAATGACGTCGAGTTCGAACATTAATACTGCCAGCGCGAAAATCAATTTGAACACCGTAACAGGGAGAAGCTACACTTTAAGCGCTAGCGAAGTCTATGCCGCGGATGGGGATTTATATCTGAAATTTGACGGAATTACGAATTTACTGTCTGAGGTGAGTTTACAGACGACTGCGGAGGCTGAGCTAGAAACCGAAGCCGGTCCAGAGGCAGCAATTGACCCTGAAATGACGGTTGGCCCAGCGACCACCGAAGAGACGACTAACCCAGCAACCGATATCGACCCAGAAATGAGCGTCGAAACCGAAATGTCGAAGTGGATGCTGATGCAGATGGTTAAAATGTTTGAGGTGGTAGATGGAGAATGGCTCCGAATTCCGACCGACAACGTGGGGACGATCGCGGGGCTAGGCGAAAACAGCGTGCCGGTTTGTACGGCGAAGTTTGTGACCGAGCTAACCAACAATAGTAATAGTTTGATCGGGGCATATAACCGCAACCCGTTTATCGGCTCGACGACGGAGAACCTGAAAGTCGCGAGCGAACAAAACCCGATTTATCAGCTGACAATTGATACCGATAATCTGGCTGGGTTCTTTGGGAATTCGGTAATCACTACGGCGGCGCAAAATTACACCGATTGCCTCGGTCAGTCGTCCGGAGAGATGGCATCCGCGTCCGAAGTGGCAACGAAGATTGTGGAGGGATTGCCGGAATTGTACGTCGAGATTGACAATAACTACAATTTCACCAGGTTTTACACCGAGACGAGCGACGGAAATATAAACGTCAAAGCCGACCTCAGGTTTAGCTACCCAGGAAACGTGAATATCTCGGAGCCGGTCGAATACAAAGATTTTTCGACAATTCTAGAAGAAGCAATGACGGATATCAAAGCGCGAGTGGGGTTTTAAAAAACTGAGGTTAGCCTGCGCCAAGTACGCGCTCTGTTAGCTAGAGCGAAAGAGGCGATTGAGAGCGGAAGCTAGCATAGTTAAAACCACTACGCTAACAGAGGCGAATTTGACTTTTGCGATAATCTGTGCTATAATTAAGAAATGGACGAGGTCTTAAAACAAAAACTTTCTAAACTCCCGACTGCCCCGGGAGTTTATTTTCATAAAAACGCCGCGGGCGAGATTATTTATGTAGGCAAAGCGGCGGTGCTGAAAAATCGGGTGCGTCAGTATTTTCAAAATTCGGTGAAGGACGTGAAAACTCAAGCGCTGGTGCGGGAAATTGCGGATACGGATTGGATCACGGTCGAGACCGAAATGGATGCGCTGTTTCTTGAATCCGAGATGATTAAGCGCTACATGCCGAAATGGAATATTCTGCTACGCGACGACAAAACGGTGTCGTATGTGCGGATTGATATGAAGTCGGAGGTGCCGTATGTTTCGTTTACGCGTAATCCCGTGGATGACGGGGCGACTTACATGGGTCCGTTTTATGGCAAGGCGGCGGTCGAGAAAGCGGTGCGGGCGCTCCGGCGGATTTTTCCGTATTATGTCAAACCCTACACGGGAAAGAAAACGCTCGACACGGACCTTGGACTGACGCCGGGGATTGAAGTCGGCAAATCTACACCGAAAGATTACAAACGAAATTTGCGAAAATTAATACGTTGCCTTGAAGGCGGACGCGAAAGCTTAATTCGGGAACTTGAAAAAACTATGACCGAGCAGGCGAAGGTGGGGAATTACGAACTCGCGGCGGAGGCGCGCGACCAAATTCGGGGGCTTAAAGAATTACAGAAAAAAATCGTGTTTTCGGATAAGGAATTTTTGGATATTTCGTCGGATCAGGCTTTGAAACAGCTGCAGGATTTACTCGGGCTCGAGAAACCGCCGCGGCGGATTGAGGGTTATGATATCTCGCACCAGTCCGGCGAAAATACGGTTGGGAGTATGGTGGTGTTTATTAACGGCACGGCGGCGCGGAGTGAATACCGGAAGTTTAAGATGAGAAGTTCTAAAAATGACGATTTAAAAAGTTTGCAAGAAGTGATTTCGCGGCGACTAAAGCACGCGGAATGGGACTTGCCGGATCTCGTGATTGTGGACGGCGGGGAAGGGCAGGTGCAGACACTTTTGCCATTACTTCAGCCGTTTAATATTCCGGTGATTGGGCGAGATAAGTCCGGGGATCATAGCCGGAATGCTAAAACAAAATTGGTGTTGCTAAGAAAATCTAGTAGTTCTGGATTGAGCGCTACCGATAGTTCCGACTTAGACGCCACGCCTCGGCAGACCGGCTGCAAGGCAGCTCGGCAAGTTGGCAATACCGTGGTCCAGCAAGCCGGCGGCGAGACAAAAGATTTATGTTCTATGGATTTGATCCCCGGTTCTCATGTCGATCGGCTGATTGCACGCGTGGATGAGGAGGCGCATCGGTTTGCGATTACTTATCATTCTTTACTCCAGCGAAAAAACATGCTAAAATAGCTGTAGGAGTTATTATGAATATAGGAAATTTCTTTGAAGTAGTAGTTTTCATTTCGGCGATTCTGACGATTTTGTTGATTTTATTGCAACAGCGCGGGGCAACGCTCGGAGCCGGCTCGGGTAGCTCTAGTGAATTATATACGACTCGGCGGGGACTGGAAAAATCATTATTTGTCACGACGATTGTTACGACGGTGGTATTCGTGGTATCAATTCTAGGACTATTAATTATCCCTGTATAGCATGGCAAAATCCTTAAAAAAGAGTGGGCAAAAATTATTACGCAAGGTCTCGCAGTTGACGGTGGAGGTCGGCGCCAAAAGTAGCGAGCGGATTCGACGGAATTTTATTGACCGGTTAATGAATGTACGCAATGTGCGACTGTTGATTTTAGAATGGTGTTTGCTGGTTAGTGCGCTGATTATGCTCGCTTTGACGCAGGCGTTTTGGTTTGGCGATTCCTACGCGGCGGATACTTTTGCATCGGGCGGAACTTATACTGAGGCGACGGTGGGCGAAGTTAATTCTATGAACCCGCTATTTGCAACGACCAATAGCGAAAAAGTGCTGAGTAAGTTGATGTTTGCGACGCTGACGGCGGTAGATAGGTCGGGACACATTAAGGCCGAGCTTGCGGAGACGGTGCGTTCGTCCGCGGACGGCAAAGAGTGGACGATTAAGCTTCGCGAGGGGTTGAAGTGGTCCGACGGCGAGCCGATCACGAACGCGGACGTGCTTTTTACGGCGGAACTATTAAAAAATCCGCTAGCAAATACAATTTATGACACAAATCTGACAAATGTCAAGGTGGCAGAGAATGAAAACGGGGAAATCGTGTTTACTCTGTCGTCGCCGTATGCGGATTTTATGTCGGCGCTAAATTTTCCGATTGTGCCGAAACATATTCTTGGGGAGACTGAACCTCAAAGTTTGGTTGAACATAGTTTTTCGAACGCGCCGGTGACTTCGGGAGCGTTTACGTTTAATGCAATGCAGAGTAATTCCGGCAGTGAGAAGGTGTTTTATTTGTCGGCGAATAGTGAATATTTGGCGGGGGAGCCACTCGTTAGCACTTTCGCGGTACATACTTATGCCGACAAAAATGAAATTATAGATGCGGTCAATGCGGGGACGGTGACGGGGACGGCGGAGCTATCGGGCGCGGATATCGCGAAGGTGAACAACACGCAGTTTAATCAGCGGAGCGCGGGGATGAATATGGGAGCGTTTATGTTTTTTAATACAACTCGCAAAACTGTAAGTTCTAAAGAGATGCGCCGGGCAATTCGGCAGGGAATTGACCTTACGAGAATTCGGGCGGAAGCTAAAGACACGGAGGCGCTGGATTTTCCGTTGCTTAGTTCCCAGATTGAACTCGGTAGTTATCCGACTTTGCCGAAGCGGGATTTTGAAGCCGCCAAGGCTAAAATTGCGGAGCTTAGCGGTGGTGAGCAAAAACATTTAGATATCGCAACGGTGGAGACGGATTTTTTGCCAGAAGTGGCGCAGGCGATCGCGGAAGACCTTGAGGCGCTAGGGTTCGAGGTGAATGTTTCGGTGTATAATGAAAATCAGGAGTTTATTAATAGTGTAATTTCGCAGCGCAGTTATGATATTTTGGTTTACGAGATCGAGCTTGGGGCCGAGCCGGATTTGTTGCCATATTATCATTCGTCACAGGTTTCGGGCGCGGGGCTGAATTTATCGAACTACCGGAACGCACTGGTGGATGATTTGTTGCTCGGGGCGCAAAACACCGTCAATAGTGAACTGCGAGCGAAAAAATATCAGGCTTTTTTGGAATACTGGAATAGCGACGTGCCGGCGATTGGGCTATATCGCCCGAATTTGACCTATTTTTACAATCGCAATGTGCGGGCGTTTAGCAATGATGTGCGTCTCGTAACGGCGATTGACCGGTTTGGCGACGTGGCGGACTGGGCTGTGAATAAAACAACCAAAAATAAAACTCCCTAAACTTAGATTTTTGTGTTATAATAGGATTAAGCGCGCGTGGTGGAATTGGTAGACACGCTACCTTGAGGTGGTAGTGGCCACATTTACGGCTGTGCTGGTTCAAGTCCAGTCGCGCGCACCAATTTCTGGTTATAGTTTTGTCCTTGGGGCGATTTTTTATTGCAGCTTTAGTATCTTTATAAAATGGCGCTGGGGGGGATTACTCGGCCTGCTTGGCGCGGTAGTTTTTAATCGCGTCGGCGAGAGCCTCGTGGCCGAGGACGGAACAGTGGAATTTGTGTTTGGGGAGGTTGCCGAGGTAGTCGTCGATATCGTGGGCGGTAATGTTCAAAGCGTCGTCCAGAGTTTTGCCCTTGGCGAGTTCGGACAGGGCCGAGGTCGAGGCGATGGCCGAGGCGCAACCGTAAGTTTTCCAACGCAGGTCAATGATTTTATCGTCTTTTACCTTGATATACATTTTCATTTGGTCGCCACAAATCGGGTTGCCGACTTGGCCGACTGCGTCGTAGTCGAATTTACTTTCGTCGCCCATGAGAAAATTGCATGGGTGCAAAAAATGCTCCTTTACAATTTCTGAATAAATCCAATCTTCGTTTTCCATTATTTTTCCTCCTGGTTAATAGTGCTGATTTGTTGTAAATATTTTACAATCGGCGGCAAAACCGTCATGACTTTGTCAACGTCGGCCCGAGTGTTATTCAAGCCGAATGAGAACCGAATCGACGAATGCGCCACTTCGGCGTCGCCGGTTTTCGCCATCAGGACGTGGCTTGGTTTGGTATCGCCGGCCGCACAGGCGGAGCCGGTCGAGACAATGATACCTTCGGCGTCGAGATAGAGCTGAATAGACTCGCCTTCGGCCGCCTGGAACGACGCGTTGAGGATATTCGGCAAAGATTTGCCGGGCGCGATATCGGTGTTTAAGCTACAACCCGGAATTTGTTGCAGGAGCCGGCGAGCTAGGTCGTCGCGAAGTTCGCGTACCTCGCGGTCGAACTTAAGCCAGGTTTTTTGCGCGAGCATGATTTCGAGAGCTTTGCCGAAACCGGCAATACCGGCGGTATTATAAGTGCCACCCCGACGCTTATGCTCTTGGTTGCCGCCAATTATCAGGGGTAAGAACGGTGCGCCCGAGCGAACATATAGCGCCCCAACCCCAGCTGGACCACCGATTTTATGGGCACTAAAAGTGGCGTAATCGAGGCCGAGTTCGTGCATATCGAGCGGGACTTTGCCTAGTACCTGAGTTGGGTCGGAGTGGACAAAGGCCTTTTCGGCGTGGGCCCGGCTCACAATTTTGCTAAGACCTAGAATTTCGCCGGTCTCATTATTTGCCAACATGCATGAATATAACTTGGGAGATTTTTTGCCCGCGAATTGTTTGGCCGGTTCGAGGATAGAATGATGTTCGAGCGGGGAAGTTTCGATTTCGTGGCCCGCAAAAGTGCGGATAACCGTGTTGTTAGACTCGCTCGCGCCGGAAGTAAAAATAATTTCTGACGGGTCGGCACCAATCGCATCGGCTAATAGTTGGCGAGCGTGTTCAATCGTGTTCATGGCGCGGTGGCCGGGGGTGTGCAGAGCCGAGGCGTTCGCGAAAAGGTCCGTATGCGCGCGCATCATCTCCGAGAGCACGTCCGGCAATATCGGCGTCGTGGCCGCATAATCTAAATACACCATAATAATATCATTATAGCATTTTTGAACTTGTCATGCTATAATTAAACAAACGAGGAGGTAAATGAAAAAAATTATCAATGTGTGTTTAGCGGGGCTAATAGCGGTACTCGGCTTTGCGTTTTTCAACCAGAGCGTGTATGCCGAGGAGGAAGAAGAAGCGCCACGCACGAGCCTAACTTTGACGCCGGTGAGCCGGACTTTGATTTTGAAATCGGAATCGACTTATGACGGGACTTTAAAAGTCACCAACGACGGGACCGCGGACATTAAGGTCGAGGTACACGCTTCGCCGTATTCTTACGTTTATTCCAGCGAAACTGATTTATACCAACTCGGTTTTAACCAAGAAAATAGTTTTACGCAGATTTCACGTTGGATTACGATCAAAGATGCGAGCGGGAATTATGTCGAAAATCCGACCTTTAGCATTCCAAAGGGTGAGACTTTAGAAATTGAATACAAAATCACCACCCCGAGCAATATCCCGGCGGGCGGGCAATATGCGGTGATTTTTGTACAGACGATGTCGAGTAGCGCGGGCAACGGAATCCAAGCTGAGGCCAGCGCGGGGATGATTGTATACGGACATTCGACCGAAGGCGAGACTAATGTTTCGGCGGAAATTCGGGACATGAAACTTTCTCTAGGCAGCGATACCGAAACTACAACCGAAAGTAATGCTGAAAACACTAAGGCTAATACCTTTAAAGCTTCCGCCAAAGTTAAAAACACCGGCAATGTCGACTTTTTCGCTTACGGCAAACTCAAAGTCGAGCCGATTATCGGGTTTGGTTCCTACGAAACGCCTGAGGATACTAGTGCGCCGTCGGTGATTCCGGAATCGGAGCGCGTCGTGGAGGACGAATGGACGGAGACGCCAAGTTTTGGAATCTATAAAGTAATGTGGACGGTGACCGCCGGGGAAAGCACCGAAACAATCGAACAGGTCTTTTTCTTGATTCCACCGATGGCTATAATTATTTTCATAATTGTCTTGACAATCATAATCGTTTTGATTATAATGGGGTTAAGGAAGCGTAAAGAGCGTCGTTCTCGGCTTGCGATTTAACCGAGCGACATCAAGCCCTTTACAAAACCGAAACAAACATAAAACATAAAAAAGAGAGTGTAGAGCATGAAAAGAAAACATAAAAAAGTAGTTGGCTTTTTGGGGCTGATCGCCGTTGCGGCTATGACGGTGGTGGCAGCCCTATTGCCGACACCAAATACCCAGGCTACCACGGCCGTAACCGACACGATTACCGTGCGGGTGGTAGATAATACACCGGAGATTATTATGATTTCTCCGGCAGAAGGATCGGAATTTACCTATCCGAATCAAGAAGTTAGTTTTGACTATTCGGATTCGAATACGGTGACGGCAACATTATATTATACGGATAATGCTGGGGAAGAATATACTTACGTCCTTACGGGGCTAAACCCAGATTTTTATCCGGGCAGCGAAACGCTTGACACGGATTTGGCGTTTTATGGTTATGGCGATTTTACGCTGACGGTCAAAGGCGAGGGGCTAGACGGAGTGTATGACGAACAGGTAACACATTTTTCGTATATTCCGGTCAAGGCTACGGCGACCGAGGACCAAAATCACGACGTAAAGGTGGACTTGGATTATAACCCAGAAAACACCGACGTGCAAAAAATTGTGATTGAGGTGCGCGACGAAAACGGCAATCCGATTGAGGGGCTAGACCCGACCACGGTTTATCCGCCAGCTACGGACACAACGATAGATTTTAGCGATGCCGATTTGCCGAAGGGAACCTATATAATTACGGTGACGACTTATGATGGGGAAGGGAATATAGTTTATCGGACTTATGAGTTTAGGTTTGTCTATGAGGGGGCAGAAGAAATTCCGCTACCGGATACGGGCGGGCTGTTTGCCGGGATAGATATTTCGAGAACCGACTACCTGATTACGGGAATTGTGATTTTTAGCATGATTGCGATTGCGGGAATTATGATGCTCACGAATAAGCGCGAGAAAAAGACAGCCAAGGCAACTAGGTCGACCAAGGCGGCTAAGTCAGCCAAGAAACGACGCTAACTCGGCTAACCTAAGCAGAGTTAAACAACTCCGAGCCGATATTATCCGTGTAAAAAGTTAGTATCGGCCGGGAACCAAAAAAATGCTCTACAAAAAATCGGGCGCCACTGCGAGGGTGCCCGATTTTGACTTTATTCAGTTACGCCGAGTTCGATGCGCTTGAATTGGCGAATGGTGATATTTTCGCCGGTACGCGCAATGGCTTCTTTGATGAACTCAGCCACAGTTTTGGAGTCGTCCAAAATGTAGGGCTGATTCATGAGGACCTTGTCCGCGAAAGCCTTTTTGATTTGACCGTCTAGGATTTGTTCCTTCATGTTTTCCGGGCCGTGAAAGTTCGCTTCGAGCTCTTTCATTTTAGCCGCGCGAGCTTCTTCCGGAATATCTTCCTCGCTGACATAGAGCGGGTTCATGGAAGCGATTTGCATGGCAATTTGGTGTGCCAAGGTCTTGAATTCGTCAGTTTTAGCGACAAACGAAGTTTCACAGTTAACTTCGACGATGGCGCCGAGCCGGCCGTCGTGGATATAGGCATCGACGAGACCTTCGCGAGTTTCGCGATCGCCCCGCTTTTCAGCTTTGGTGAGACCTTTTTTGCGCATAGCGTCGAGAGCCTTGTCAAAATCGCCTTCGGCCTCAACAAGAGCTTTTTTCGCATCGGTAAGACCTACGCCAGAAAGTTCTTTCAACTTTTTGATTTGTTCAATTGTGATTTCAGCTTTTGCCATTTTGTCTCCTAGTTTTTACCTGCTTTAATTGCTTCCGCGACGTAGTCCAAGATCAGCGTGGTCGCTTTAATCGAATCGTCGTTTGCCGGAATGACGTAGTCAATCGCGGTCGGATCAACGTTGGTGTCGACCATTGCGAAGACTGGAATGTTCAAGATATTCGCTTCTTTAATTGCGTTTTTCTCTTCGTTGGCGTCGACGACGAAAATTGCCACTGGCTGTTCGGTCATATCTTTAATCCCGCCATAGCGTTCGTTCAAAAGGTCGATTTCTTCTTGGAAACGTTGAACTTCGAGCTTCGAATAACGATTTTCGAGTTCACCAGAGGCCATTTTGCGCTCTAAATCTTTTAGTTTTTTGATTTGGCGGTTGACGGTTTCGACGTTAGTCAAAGTGCCACCGACCCAACGCTCAGTAACGTAAGGCATATCCACCGCTTCGGCGGTTGCCTTAACGACATCTTTGATTTGCTTCTTCGTGCCGACGAAGAGGATTTTTTTGCCAGATTTGGCAATTTCCGTGAGCTTTGGCAGGGCAGTTTCTAACCCTTCCACGGTTTTTTCAAGGTTGATAATATGGATACCACCCCGTTTGGAATGGATGTACGGCGCCATTTTCGGGTGCCAACGGCTCGTCTTGTGCCCAAAATGCGCACCAGCCTCGAGCAGAGCTTTCATATCGACAGTTATTGCCACGATATTTCCTTTCTCTTCACTTCCAGAAATCTACCGCTTAAACCTTAGCCGCGGTCAGGAAACCTCCCAGAAGTTGTTTCGTTAGATTAATATATATCTTCATTATATCACGAGTGGAGAGAAAAGTAAAGACCTGGAGCTATCTCTGTTTAGGTTATGCGTTACAACACTTAGCACTGCGCGGGAGCGACAAACGATATTCTTTGGGCCAATCGAACAGACGTCGCCGTGCGATGATTTAGGGCGTAGGTGTTTACTTTTTGAAAAAAGTTTGGTATAATAGGGGGCAATTATGAGTAAAAAAGAGTTACACCCTAAAGATTATCGCGACGTCGTGTTTTCTGACGAAGCGGCTGGTTTTTCCTTTTTGACTAAGTCTACCGCAAAAAGCGACGAGACAATCAAGTGGGAAGACGGCAACGAATATCCGTTGATTAAGGTGCAAATTTCATCGGCTTCGCATCCATTCTTCACTGGTGAAGAGAAGATTATCGATACGGAAGGTCGCGTAGATCGCTTTAAGGCGCGCGCCGAGAAAGCTGCTAAGATGAAAGCTGCGCTCGAGAATAAGGCGAAAAAGTTGGCCAAAGCGGCCGAGAAAAAAGCCGAAAAACTCACCGAAACGGAAACCAAATAACAAAAGCTAGCCTCCGGGCTAGTTTTTTGGTATAATGAAAACAGTAATAAGGAGTGTATATGTTTGATACTAAGGAAGACCGCAAAAAAATGGAAGCCACGATGGAGCGGTTCAAAAATGAACTGAAAAAACTGCGAACGGGGCGAGCGCATCCAGATATGTTGTCGGGGCTGAAAATTGAGGTTTATGGGCAGGTGATGCCGCTAAACCAAGTGGCGAACGTAACTGCGGCGGACGCGACTATGCTAGTGATTACTCCGTTTGACCCGTCGAATATCGCGGCAATTTCGAACGCGGTGCGAGCTGACCAGGCTTTGGGGCTGAATCCGGCAGATGATGGGCGTGTAATTCGGGTGCCAATTCCGGCGTTGACCGAGGAACGACGCAAAGAAATTGTGAAAAATGCGGCGGGGAAGGTGGAAGAGGCTAAGGTGGCTTTGCGCAACGTCCGAGAAGATGCGCGCAAGGCGATTAAAATTGCCGACGAAATGAGTGAAGACATTAAAAAACGCGCCGAGAAAGAAATTGACGAGTTGACTAAGGAATTTAGTAATAAGATTGACGCCGAATTTAAGAATAAATCCGACGAAATCATGAAGATATAATTCCATTATATCATACTTTGGAGAAAAAGTCAATGGATACAGAGAAAAAATTACAGCATTTAGGGATTATCGCAGATGGAAATCGTCGGTGGGCGAAGGAGCGGGGGCTATCGACGCTAGAGGGGCATCAACGAGGATTAGAGGTGATCGAGGAGCTGATCGAGGCGGCGATGGAGCAAAAAATTCCTTATGTGAGTTTTTTCGTGTTTTCGACGGAAAACTGGGGGCGGAGCGAGACAGAGGTATCGTATCTGATGAGACTGGCGGACAAGCATATTATGCGTCTAGCCAAGAAAATGGTGGCCAAAAATGGACGGCTGTTGGTGCTAGGCGCAAAAGACGGGCGGGTGCCGGTAAAACTCGCAAGCACAATTGAGAAAGCCGAAAAAATGACCGCGGAATGCGACGGAATTACGGTCGGGTTCTGTTTTAATTATGGTGGAGAACAGGAAATTGCCGATGCGGCGACGATTGCAAGCCAGGTCGAGGGCGAGATTACGCCGGAAACCATCCGGAAGCACTTGTATCATCCAGAAATTCCGGCGGTAGATATGGTGGTTAGGACTTCTGGAGAGGAGCGGATTTCGGGGTTCATGCTTTGGCGAGCTGCTTATGCGGAACTACTATTTATTAAAAAATATTTCCCAGAAATGACAGGGGCGGATATTAGCAAAATTGTCGCGGAATACGAAAAACGCAACCGCCGTTTTGGAAAATAATGGTATAATAAGGTTATGGATATTTTTATAGGTGTGGTTGTAGGGCTTTTGGTGCTGATGACGCTGGTGACCCTACATGAATTTGGACATTTTATGGCAGCGCGCCGAAACGGAGTGAAGGTTCTAGAGTTCGGGATTTGCTTTCCGCCGCGAGCTTTGGCGTGGGTGAAAGACCCGAAAACGAAAAAATGGCGTAGGCTACCCAAAAAAGATTGGAAAAAACCTCAGGACGGTCTGATTTTTAGCCTGAACTGGTTGCCGATTGGTGGTTTTTGCCAGATGGATGGGGAATCGGACGCGGACACGAGAAAAGGCACTTTTGGGGCGGCGAGTTTTTGGGCAAAAACCAAGATTTTGTTTGCCGGTGTGGTAATGAACTGGCTGGTGGCGATTGTGATTTTTACGATTTTAGCCTGGACGGGGATGCCAGAGTTTTTGGACAACCAATTTGCAATTGAAGCGGACGCGAGAACCGAGGCAACGCCGGTGCAGGTTAATAACGTAGCGGAAAACTCACCCGCAGCGCGTGCAGGTTTTAGTGCCGGGGATTATATTACGGCGATTGACGGGCAGGAAGTTTGGCGGGCGAGCGAAATCAACGAATATAACCGCGCGCATGCGGGGGAGACCGTAAAATATACTCTGAATGGAGACAAGGAGACTACGGTGGCATTAAATTCTAGCGACGCGGAATATTTGCTCGGAATTACGATGGTCTCGACGCAGACTTTGACCTATGCGACTTGGTCGGCACCGGTGGTGGGGGTAGGGCTGACGGCACAACTGACGGGCGAGACTTTCAAAGGGGTCGGGACGATGCTATGGAACTTGGTTTCGGGGGTGGCGAGACAATTTAGTGGCAATGCCGAGGTGCGCGAAAGTGGGCAAGAAGCGATTTCGGAAGTTGGCGATTCGGTGGCAGGGCCGGTTGGAATCGTGGGGCAACTGTTTCCGGCTTTCACTGCGGCGGGGCCGAGGAGTTTGGCATTTCTTGCGGCGTTGATTAGTGTTTCGCTAGCGTGTATGAATGTGATTCCGATTCCGGCGCTAGACGGCGGGCGGTGGCTTTTAATTGCGATTTATAAACTTCGCAAGAAAAAACTGACCAAAGAGATGGAAGAAAAAATCGTAGCCCGAGCGATGATGGCGCTACTAGCACTAATTTTCCTAGTGACAATTCTCGATATCATTAAAATCACTAATGGAGGCTAAAAATGAAACAGATGACGATTGAAGCGCGTCCAAAATTGCCGAAAAAACAGGGGTGGAAGTTAGCGGTGAAGCTCGTTGGGCTGATGCTTTGGGCGATGGTGGTGGTATTTGCGGCGCAAATTATCGTCAGTGTGGTGATGGCGGGGATTATGCTCGCCGTGACCGGCAGTCGCGAGACCGCTGTGGCACTACTTAGTGAACCGGTTTGGACGACAGTATTTTCAGCAGCGACGTATTCGCTGGCGCTGGCGGTGCTGATTTTCTTGTCGCCGAAGTTGTATAATTTATGCACTCGGCTGAAAAGTAGGCGTACGAAAAAAACCGAGCCGGCTAAAAAACCTAGCCGTGAAGAGTTGGGACTGACGGGGTTGCCGACTTGGACGGATTTAGGGCTAGCGCCGGTGGGATTTGTGGCATATCTGCTCCTAGCGGCGGGATTTACGGCGATATTCTCGCTGTTTCCGTGGTTTAATGCGGAAGAAGTGCAGGATGTAGGTTTTAATGTTTTGTCTTCGAACGTGGACCGGCTGGTGGCGTTTTTGGCGCTCGTGGTGATTGCGCCGATTGCGGAAGAAATTATTTTTCGGGGGTGGATGTATGGTAAAATGCGCAAAAGTTTATCGAAAAAAACTGCGGAGTGGCTGGGGATGACGATTGCGATTATTTTAACTTCGCTGGCATTTGGGGTAATGCACGGGCAATGGAATGTGGGGGTGAATGTGTTTGCGATGTCGGTAGTATTATGTGGGTTGCGAGAGATTACAGGGACGGTGTATTCGGGCATGGTGATGCACATGCTCAAAAATGGGGTAGCTTTTTATCTGTTATATGTGCTTGGAATGTGATATAATCTTGTTATGAGATTATCGAAAACTTTTGTCAAGACTTTGCGCGAGGCGCCGAAAGATGAAACAGCGAAAAACGGCGCCCTGCTTACTCGGGCGGGCTACATCCATAAAGAAATGGCGGGGGTGTATGATTATTTGCCGCTAGGGCTACGCGTGATTGAAAATTTGAAAGGGATTATTCGCGAGGAGCTGAATAAACTGGGCTGCGAAGAATTGTCGATGTCGGCATTGCAAAATCCGGAACTTTGGGAAAAAACTGGGCGATTTTCGGACGCGGAGGTGGATATTTGGTTTAAAACTGAGCTGGCGGGTGGCGGGCTGCTCGGTCTTGCCCCGACGCACGAAGAGCCGATGGTGAATTTGGTACGAAAATACGTGACCAGTTATAAAGATTTGCCGTTTGCGACGTATCAGTTCCAGAATAAGTTTAGGAATGAACTGCGGGCGAAGTCGGGGATTTTGCGCGGGCGCGAGTTTTTAATGAAAGATTTGTATAGTTTTCATACTTCCGAGGAGGATTTGGACCGGTTTTACGAACAGGTGGAGGGGGCTTACGCGCGAATTTTTGAACGCGTGGGGCTAGGGGACTGCACCTATAAAACTTTTGCGAGCGGAGGGATTTTTGCTAAGTTTTCGCACGAATATCAGACTTTTTTACCGGTGGGTGAAGATACGGTGTATTATGATGCGGATAAGTCGCTGGTACTCAATAAGGAAGTGTTTACGCCGGAAGTTTTAAGTGAATTTGGCAAAAAAGCGGAGGATTTTAACGAAACTACAGCCGCGGAAGTGGGGAATATCTTTAAATTGAAGTTTAAATATACTGAGCCGTTGGAGTTAAAATTTGCGGACGAGAATAACGAGCAACAAGTGGTCTATATGGGGTGCTATGGGATTGGCGTGTCGCGACTGATGGGGGTGATTGCTGAGAAATTTGCCGACGACAAGGGGTTGGTCTGGCCGGAATCGGTGGCGCCGTTTAAGTATCACGTTATTGGGATTGGCGAGCAGGGGTTAAAGGCAGCGGAAGAGTTTTGTGCTAAGCACGAGAATGAAACTTTGTTTGATGACCGCGACAAGCGAGCGGGGGAGAAATTTGCCGACGCGGAACTAATTGGTTTGCCGACGAGAATTGTATTTTCGGATAAAACTTTGGCAGAGGGGAACGCCGAAGTGAGCGATCGGCGAAGTGGTGAAACGAAACTCGTAAAAATTTCTGAATTAGCCTAGGTTCGTTTAGGAAGTTTGATATCCAGATTTTAGACTTTTAAGTTGTTTGTGGTAAATTTTGCCATTTTAGACTTGACTTTAGAGTAGATTTTTTATAAACTAGAGTAAGTTTAAATGGAGTTTTGATTATGATTAAAAAAAGCGTGGATTTGACCGCAGAGGGAAAGAAAGAATTAGAGCGAGAGCTGGAGGAATTGATTGCCGAGCGTCCGGTGATTGCTGAAAAAATCGCGACGGCGCGGTCGTTTGGTGATTTGTCGGAAAACGAGGAATATTCTTCGGCGCGCAATGAGCAGAAAATGGCGGAAAGCCGAATTTTGGAAATCCAAGAGATTTTGAAGAATGCGAAAGTAATTCGGGGCGGCAAGAAAGATAAGGTGGCACTCGGGGCAACCGTAGCGCTGGACTTTGGTGGCAAGAAAATGGAATACACTTTGGTCGGGCCGACCGAGGCGAACCCGCTGGAAGGCAAAATTTCGAACGAATCGCCAATCGGCAAGGCTCTGATGGGGAAAAATGCGGGGGAAGAGTTTGAGTTTAATGGGAAAAAAGTTAAGGTTCTGGAAATTAAATAAATTTTCTTTATTCTTATGAATAGAATAAATATTTTACTTACCGAGGCTAATGGGAATCTCTTCGATAAAAAAGAGATGATCAAAACGGCTGTAAAAACCGCCGAGCAATATGCTTTTTCGAAGTTAAAAATAGATTGGGATATAGATGTTTTAATTACAAACCGAATTCCAATGATGATACCAGAAAATGGCGCTGGCGGATATACTTTTTCGGCCGATTTTATTCGGATCAGCCTGGACGAACAAAAAGCCACCGAAAACCTAATCTCCGAGAATATTGTACATGAACTTTGCCACGCTGCCCGCTGGGGCAAAAACGATGAATGGACGAAATCTCTTTTCGATGTATTAATTTTTGAAGGGCTGGCCTGCGTGTTCGAAGCCGAATTCGCAAAAAACAAAACTGAAAAAACTTTGTTTCTTAAAACTATTCTTGAGCGTTCCGAGGCGGAGAATAAGAAAATTCTGGCAACGGTGCAAGGACAATTAAATTCTAGCGAATATAATTACGATAAAATCTTTTTTGTTGGCAACGAAAAACTCCCGCGTTGGGCTGGTTATTCTTTGGGCTACTACCTTGTCGATAAATATCTAAAACAAACTGGCAAAAGTATCGAAGAAGCTTTTGTCGATAAATATGCTAATTTTAAAATTATATTATAGTGAAAAAGCACGGATATAAATCCGTGCTTTAGAATTGAATTTCAGCCTATTCAAGCAAAATAGTGCGGGGCATAAACTGCGGGGCTTAAATCAGAAACATGGTATTTCTTAAGCTGTTGGTGCGTATAGTGCGCAGAATTGACGCCGAAATTAATCGGAACTAATTCCGGGCTAAACGCCCGAACCACTTTGATATCCGATTCTGCATCCGATAAGTTCACGGTGGTGATACGCAGCTGCTCGTAGAGGTCTTCCAGATTTTCGAACTCTATGTTCGGGCGTACATGCGGAGTCGTCGGTGATAATTCCCAAAGCCAACATAAATAGTGAGCGTTTTTCGCAGAATAATAGTATCTGCCATGGTCGGCTGGAGTTGATACCTCGGATCTATTGATTGGTGTACGGTCCGTGTAGCGTAAAGCAAGCAAAAGATTATATTCTGCCTCCTGTAGTGACTTATGAATAGTATCAACGGCAGCGGCGCTATCGAGCGTTGCTGCCGCCCCACTGACAAAGCAAGGAAACTCGTCGCTAACGATAAAAGTGCCAAAAACTAGACCGTATTCGCTATCGAATTGGATAACCATCATCTCGCGATTTTGCTCTCGCCAATATTTAATACGTTTTTTTACATGAATTGGCAGATAATCTTCCCGAATTACAAACGGTTCGCTTCCAATTCCAATATACCAACTTCTCATCAAAGCATCGCGTTCAATTAGTTCAACTATGGCTCGCTTCTTAGCTTCTTCAGCATTAAAATGAGCTGCAACACCGGACGAATTGCCGTAATAGATACGGTCTTTGTCGTTACGGTGACCGTAATAAGCGCAATCGCACGGGACATAGATCTTATTGCCGTCATAATTGTTCCCCAAAACCCAATCGATATCTAAATCTTCTGTGAAACGCCTAACTCCACATTTTTTGATTTGCGCCTTTGTGAGCGGAAAATATTCTCTCGGGTCGAGCCACTGGCCCGGCACTTGTTTAGCTGAGCCGTGAAAATCCACTCTCGCCTGACTGGACCACCAACGTTCGTACCCTTCAATCGTAGCTTTAAACACGGCATCTGCATCGGAAGCGCTAGTTGCCCCAGCATATTGAATATTGCCTTTCGCATCCAAATAGGTAGCCGTCGCGCCGAAAAACGCTCCGTCGTTTCCAAAAGTTCTGGAAAAAACTTTGCGAACTGGCCGACAAACACCAACATGTTCTTCGACAAAGTTGAGTTTATTAAACCATTCCGTCTCTGGGCCTGCCGAATGTCCTATCGCAACCGCCAATAGTGGCCAGACGTTATCTGGCATTTTTAGCTCTCGCTTCATGGGCTCGTCTTGAACTCCACCCATTTCGCAGGCTCCCAAACCTTGCTCAGTACAATACAAACTTATGTTTTCGGCTACGTGACCAGCCTCAATTAAAGTTAAGCGATAGCCACGATTGGCGTACTTATGCGGCTGACGTTCGAGGTCGGCCGCAATAATAATTTGCACCGAAGAGCCAAACGGTATTTCCTCTTGGTTAAAACAATATTTCAGCTGTTCGACATCTATCTCGTCATCAAAACGCACAAGATGATTTTTTCTCGGCATCATATTCGTAGTAACCAATAGTTAGGTCTACTTGTGGTTTTTCAATGAGCACATAAATTTTCAGCGGATAGAGTGCCCCGCCACTTGGTGTTGCATGGTCCGGGATCGAATAGGCATATTGGCAAATGTTCCCGACTTGGTCCACGGTCAGTTTCTTGTCGGAAAAATTACGGCAAGAACGACGATGTGCTCGTACCTGACATAACGTCGAAGCCTGGTCGAGTTCAAAGTGGACAATCTCGCCTTCTTTAACCGGCAGACGTTCACTTTTGGTGTAATCCTCAATTTCTTGTTGTGTCAAGCCAGAGTTTACTGCTGTCGGATAATTACTGATACGATGAAAATGCATAAATTGGCGTCTAGCGTCAACTACAAGTTCCATGTCCTCTAGTTCCGTGAGGATTTCCAAAATATCATCTTCTGGTAATCCCGAACAATCGACAATATCGGAAACCTCCGTGTACCCGCTGCAATAGCTCAAGATTTTCCAGACCGTGTCGGCCATTTCGTGCCCGATATCAATCTGGTCTTCGCGATGAAGGAATCTGATTCCTCCGTTGTGCAGAACCGCTGGCACCACTAAAATCGGCATAAAATTACCATCCATCAAAAATACCCTCCTTTCTATAGACTAAAATTTTTAATGTTCCAGAGAAAACTCTCTATCGTAATTATAACATTTTTGCTTCATTTTGACAAGTAAAGCCCTAGGAGAAACTCCTAGGGCAAGGACGAAGGTTTGGTATGTGTGAGACCAAACAATCTTGTATTCTTATGTTTGATACGACCGTGGAGCTATTTGCCTCCGCCACCGCAGCCTCCGCCGCCGCCACCATTGCAGCCAGAACCGCCACCGCCTCCGCAACCACCGCCGCAGCCAGAGCCACAACTAGCTCCGCCATAGCCATTAGCCTTGTTGGCGTTTACATCATAAGGTGTTCGTTTAACATCGAGAAGTTTTTTCATAGTAAGCCACCATCCTTTCTGAAAAATCTATATCGACAACAAAACAATTCATCGCAGTCCAAAGACCCACACATATGCAACGAACTGAAATGCCTGTCGCCATAAGAAATACGTAGAAACGTGCAACGAGAAATCGTCATGAATTATTGTATCACAATTTAAAAAATATGCAAGTTTAGGGATTTTTTGATTTTTATGTTATAATAATAACATGATTTTAGATGACTATAGAAACGAAAGGCTGCGGAAATTAGAGGAAGTGCGGGCGAAGGGCGTTGATCCGTATCCGGCGAAAAGTTTTCGCAATACCAGAATTTCGGAAATAATTGACCATTTTGACGAAAAACAGGGACAGGAAGTGGTGATTGCGGGGCGAATTGTGGCGATTCGGTCGTTTGGGAAGTTGGCATTTGTTAAGGTGCGCGATTATTTTGGCGAAGTACAGATTTTTATGAAGGCCGGCGAGGCGGTTGATGGCGAATTTGGCGTGAAGGAGATTAAATTACTTGACGTGGGCGATTTTATTGAGGCACGGGGGACAGTCGACAAGTCGCAAACGGGCGAGATTTCGGTGTTTGCAAATTCGGTGCGACTTTTGACGAAAACACTTCGGCCGTTGCCGGAAAAATTCACGAATAAGGAAGAGCGCTATCGGCGACGCTACGTTGACATGAATGTTAATCCGGAAGTGCGCGAGAGGCTGGTGCGTCGGTCGAAATTCTGGCAGGCGACGCGCGATTTTATGAATAAGCACGGGTATATCGAAGTGAACATTCCGGTACTAGAACACACGACTGGCGGGGCGGACGCGACGCCGTTTGTGACGCATATGAATGCATTGGACGAGGATTTTTACCTGCGGATTTCGCACGAACTGCCCCTGAAACGGTTGCTTGGCGGTGGGTTTGAAAAAGTGTATGATATCGGTCCGCGTTTTCGTAACGAGGGTGTGGATGATGAACATTTGCCGGAGCATATCGCGTTCGAAGCTTATGCGGCGTATGAAAATTACGAAGACGGCATGAAGTTTTATGAAGAAATGATAAAATACGTGGCGATGGAAACGTGGGGGACGCTGAAGTTTAATGTTGGCGGGTTTGAGATTGATTTGGATTGCGAGTGGCCGCGTGTGAAATATGCGGATTTGCTCAAAGAGAAGTTTAATGTTGACGTGTTTAATCCGGATAAGGCACAACTTGTGCGAATTTTGAAAGAAAATGGCGTGGAAACGAATTTTGACGTGTCGGAGGCGAGGCTGATTGACCACGTCTGGAAATTAATTCGCAAAACTTCGGCGGGGCCATATTGGCTGATTGAGGAGCCTCTCGCTTTGTCACCACTTGCGAAAAAATCCGCGAAAAATCCGTTGGTGACGGAACGATTCCACCCGATTATCGCAGGCACGGAAATGGGGAATGGCTTTTCGGAGCTTAATGACCCGCTCGACCAGCTCGAACGGTTCGAGGAACAACAAGCCGCGCGCGATGCGGGCGACGAGGAAGCGCAAATGCTCGACCGTGATTTTGTCGAGATGCTTGAATATGGTATGCCGCCGGCTTGTGGTTGGGGCAATTCGGAACGAAACTTTTGGCTACTCGAAGGTGTGCCGGGCAGGGAAGCGGTGCCGTTCCCGACGATGAAGTCGTTGGATTAGTTTTTAAAGACTTGTATAGTTTTTCGTTTGATTTTTGGACTAAAATTCGATAGTTTTGACGCGGGACTTTTGGCCGCGGGTGATTTTGAGGCTGGTTTTCGGAATATTTAAGTATTTTGCGAGGATTTTAATCAGCGCGGAATTTGCCTCACCATCGTGTGGTTTGGCGCGCAAATAGACCGTCAGCTCTTGCTCACCGGTCGCGACGACTTTTTCTTGCGAGCTGCCGGGTTTGACTATTACTTGATATTTCATACATTTTATTATAGCGTGATATAATAAATAAGTGAATAAGTTTAAGTTGGTTTCGAAATTTCAGCCGATGGGCGATCAGCCGGCAGCGATTAGGTCGCTCACGGATGGGATTTTGGCGGGGCGAAAAGA
>CAVFVK010000003.1:37531-39909 GCA_963626095.1 bacterium
GCTCTGCTCACGCGAAATGACGTGATTGTGGTGTCGTCGGTGTCGTGTATTTATGGGATTGGTTCGCCGGCGAATTATCTTGCGATGTCGCTCGAAATTAAACTCGGCGACGAAATGTCGCAACTTGATTTTATCCGGCACCTAGTTTCAATGCAATATCACCGCAACGACCTGGCGTTCGAGCGGGGGAATTTTCGGGTGATGGGCGATACGGTTGATTTGTATCCGGCGAACGGGGAATATGCTTATCGGTTTGAGTTCGGGTTTGATACTTTGGAAGGGCTGAAAATTGTCGACCCGCTAACTTTTGAAGTGCGCGAAAAGCCGAAAAATTTGCACATTTTCCCAAATACGCACTATGCCACGCCAAAAAGTCAGCTCGAAAAAGCGTTAGTGGCAATTCGGGCGGAATTTGAGGAGCGGTTGAAATATTTTGAAAAGCATCGGAAATATTTAGAGGCGCAGAGACTTAGTCAGCGCACAAAATATGATCTCGAAATGCTGAAAGAAACTGGATTCGTGAAGGGGATTGAGAATTATTCCAGGCATCTTGATGGGCGCAAAGCCGGCGAGCCACCGGCGACTTTGCTTGACTTTTTCCCAAAAGATTGGCTGTTGATTGTTGATGAGTCGCATATGACTTTGCCTCAAGTGCGGGGGATGTATAACGGCGACCACGCGCGCAAAACGACGTTGGTGGATTTTGGGTTTCGGTTGCCGTCGGCGCTAGATAACCGGCCGCTCACTTATGGTGAGTTTCAGGGGAAAATTAATCAGGCGATTTATGTTTCGGCGACGCCAGGGAGTTACGAACTTGAGCATTCGCCAAAACCGGCGGAACAAATCATTCGCCCGACCGGACTTTTGGACCCGGAAGTTGAAGTGCGTAGTTCTGAGGGGCAGATTGATGATTTGATGGAAGAAATTGACCGGCGTATCGCGAAGGGGCAACGAACTTTAATTACGACTTTGACGAAGCGGATGGCGGAAGATTTGACCGACCATTTGAAGGAACGAGGCGTGAAAACGGCATATATTCATTCGGATATTGACACTTTGGAGCGGGGCGATATTTTGAGAGATTTGCGCGCCGGAGTTTATGACGTGTTGGTCGGGATTAATCTGCTGCGCGAGGGGTTGGATTTGCCGGAAGTGTCGCTAGTGGCGATTTTGGACGCGGACAAGGAAGGGTTCTTGAGGAGCGAGTCGGCCCTTGTACAAACGATTGGGCGCGCGGCTCGGCACGAGGAGGGGAAAGTGATTATGTATGCGAATTATATCACCGAAAGTATGGAAAAGGCGATTTCGGAGACTAATCGGCGGCGCGAAATTCAAAAACAATACAATTTTGAACATCATATTACGCCTCATTCGGTGAAAAAAGAAATTTCGGCAGGTCTGCGTGCGATTATCCCGGAGAAACAAAAGGAAAATAAACTCGATATTCGGCGCGTGCCGAAAGACGAGTTGCCGACGCTGATTAAATCTTTGTCTTCGGAGATGCAACTCGCCGCCGCGAACTTAGAGTTCGAAAAAGCCGCGCTACTTAGGGATGAGATTGAGAAAATTAAGGCGTTTGTGGCGGGGAAGTAGGGCTATCATGGTTTTAGCCCTGAAATAAAAAGTTTATGGTATAATGGGGATAGAATGAGTGGGCAAGTTGATTTTCAGGCGGTGGAGAGAATTCGCAAACGGGTGCGACTGTGCGATTATTTGTGCGTGGCGCAGTTGTTTTTGCGGGATAACTTTTTGCTTGAGCGGGATTTGAGTTTTGAGGATATTAAGCCGCGGCTTTTGGGGCATTGGGGGACTTGTCACGGGATTAATGTTGCTTATGCGAATTTGAAAAATCATTTTGCGGGAGATAAAAACTTTACTTTTGTTCTTGGGCCGGGGCACGGGTTTCCGGCGCTGCAGGCGAATTTGTGGTTGGACGGGGAACTCGAGAAAATCGACGCGCAGGCTAGCCGAGACACGAAAGGCCTCGAATATCTTTGTCGGCGGTTTTCTTGGCCAGACGGTTTTCCGAGCCACGCTAGCCCGCTGACGCCGGGGGTGATTACCGAGGGCGGGGAACTCGGCTATGCGCTAGCAAACGCTTATGGCATGGCGCTCGGGCATCCGGAAAAAACCATTGCAGTGTTAATTGGCGATGGCGAACTCGAAACGGCGACCGCTCTGGCGTCTCTCAATTTGCGTGATTTGCTAAGTAGCCCGAATAACGGCACGGTTTTGCCGATTCTGCACCTTAACGGTTATAAAATTTCGGCGCCGTCAATTTATGCACGAAAATCGGAACGAGAATTAAATGAATTAATTCGGGGATTTGGTTTTACACCTTTGACGGTCGACGGCGAAAAAACCGAAAAGTTTCAAAA
>CAVFVK010000003.1:40057-50424 GCA_963626095.1 bacterium
GCGCACCAAATTCCGCTTAAAAACCCAAAAACTGACGAAAAAGAACTAGAAGAGCTCGAAAAATGGTTAAAATCCTATCATTTTGAAGATTTGTTTAATCGTGAACAAGGAGTTTTAATATGATCGAACGCGTAGAAAATCCGGGAGCGGAAAAATTTTCGCCAGCTAAAAAAATCGGCGAACTTCTGACCGAACAATTCAAAAAAGACTCGCATTTTTACTTTTTCTCGCCGGACGAAACTACTTCGAACCGCTTTGACGAGATTTTTAAGGTTGAAAAACGGGCGTGGGGCGATCTAAAACGCGAAAATTGGGATTTGCCGGAATCTTCAAGCGGACGCATTGTTGAAATGTTGTCAGAAAATGTGCTGTTTTCGACAATGACCGGGCATCTCGCGAACGGGGAACAGGCGATGATGGGGAGCTACGAAGCCTTTTTCCCGATTATTGCGGCGCAACTTTTACAACAAATGAAATTTATTAAACAGTCCAAGACGGTCAAGTGGCGCAAGCCTTTGCCGGCGGTGAATTTATTGTCGACTTCGACTTGTTGGCGACAGGATCACAACGGTTTTACGCACCAATCGCCGGCGTTGATCTCGACATTGTTATCGGTACCGTCTAATCTCGCCAACTGCATTTTTCCGGTCGATGACGTGGCGGCCGAGGAGGCTTTCCGTTTTATGTTAAATTCTCGAAATGTTGTAAATTTGACAACATTCAATAAAAACGAAGAACCGCGCTATATCGACTCGCGCCACGCTAAGTTCCAATTCGATAACGGCGGGGCTTCGATTTACGAGTTTACCTCCGACCCGGAGCCAGACTTCGTATTCACCGCCGCCGGCGATATTGTAACGCACGAAACATTAGAGGCGATGAAGATTTTGAAACAAGATTTACCGGAACTTAGGTTACGTTTTGTCGGAATAAATACATTGTCTTACCGCGCGATTGGGACGACCGAGAATAAATTGGCTCGGGAAAAATTCACGGAATTGTTTACTGCGAATAAGCCAATTTTGGCCAATTTTCACGGCTATCCTGAAACTTTGGAAAATATTTTGGAAAATTATACTGAAAAACGCCGGCTGCGAGTGCATGGGTTTAATGAGGAAGGTTCGACCACGACGCCGTTTGAGATGCTCCGCAAAAACGCCGCCTCGCGCTATGACCTGGCGATTGATATCGCGAAAGTAATGCAACGCGACGATTTAGTTAGTAAATATACTGCGATTTTGGCGCAAAATCACTGGCACGCCATCAAATACGGTGAAGATTTGATAAAATAACTTATTTATGTTAAAATAACTTACTATGGAACTATTTATTTTAATTATTGTATTGCTAATTCTGGCGGAAACTAGTTTTTTGACTTTTAGGCGCTTAAATTTTGCGCTGAGCACCGGTAAGCGCAAAATCTATATCGATACTTCGGCGCTGATTGACGGGCGGATTTTGAATGTTGCGCGGTCGGGATTTTTGGACGGCGATATCATTGTCTTAAAAAGCGTTTTAAGAGAGCTCCAGCTTCTTGCGGACGGCAAGGATTCAGAAAAACGCTTACGAGCGCGAGCGGGGATTGAAGCGGTTTCGGAACTCGAACGCGTGGTTAATGTGAATACCGAAATTTTTGACGACGGGGAAGGGCGTAAAAAAGTCGATGAAGAGCTTTTGAAGTTTGCCAAGGAAAACCGCGGAGCAATTTTAACCATCGATTACAATTTAATCAAAGTTGCCGAGGCGGAAAAAATTGAAACCTTGAACATTAACGAACTAGCACTCGCGGTGCGAACGGAATTTTTGCCAGGTGAGAAAATGGAAATCAAAATCACCGAAAAAGGCTCCAACAAAGGGCAAGGCGTGGGGCATCTCGCCAACGGCACAATGGTCGTAGTTGACCGTGCTGCTAATAAAATCGGACAGACTTTAAATATCGAATTTGAGCGTTTTCACGAAACTTCGTCGGGGCGGATTATTTTTGCTAAGATTGCGAAACACCGGAAATAATTTGAGATACTAAAAATAGTTTCACCTTCTGCGTGCGGGGATACCCCAGATACAGAAGGTGAAACAAGCGTGCCTTGCCGGAATTACTATTCGTCGGCTTCTTCGGCGTCTTTTTTACAGGAGCTGATTCCAGAAATAGTGATTTCGCCAGTTGCGGAGTAGCCAGAGGAGTCGGCAACGACTAAGCGAGCCGAGGTTTCGGTGCCGGTCAGCGTATAAATAACGCCACCCGAGAGCGAGACTCCGCCTTTTTCGACACCGTTGATATAGAGCGTGGCGCTAGCCAAATCGTAAGTGCCTTTGGCGATTTTGGCGCTAAGTTTACAATCACCGGTCGAGAGAGAGACACGAGGCGGCTCGAAGTCGCAGGTATCGTTTTGTTCGCGGTTGTATGGCTCAGGTACACTATAGACCGCGTTGCCGGTGAGCGGATCGATGGTTTTAGTGACTTCGACCTCGATTTTGTATTCTTCTGGGGTACAGGCGGCTGCCAGTAAGTGGTTGTAGCGGTTAAAGACCAATTTTTCTTTGGAAATGCCCGAAGTTTTGGAATTATACCAGCTTGGCCAAATGTCGGTTTTACCGTTTACGGTCAAAGTTTGAATGCCCGACGGACGAGTTGGCTCATCGCCGTAACTCCACCGCCCATCCGGTTCGTAAACTTCTTTGTGGACGCGTTCCATATAGGTCCCGACCGTATAGCGCACGACGTCATTAGTATTAGAGGAAAGACCCGCGCCGTCGTGATTACCGTTCCAAACAAAGGTCGAGACAGCGGTAGAATAACTTTCGATTAAAGAGTCCTTAGTGACGGCGGAATTAGTGGTAGTGGTAGTACCGGTTTTGGTCGCAGTCCAGACATTCGGCACTACGAAGCCTTCATTATTGAACCAACGAGCCGAACGGTCGCTCAGGATGCTCGAAATCATATAGGCGACCTGTTCATCGACTACTGAAGTGGCTGGCGAATCGGTCCAAGTTTCGACCACGTCGCCCGCGGAGTTTTTGATTTCTAGTACGTAAGCTAAATCTTTATACGAGCCGCCGCGCGCAATCGAGGCGTAAGCATTGGCGTGTTCCACCATTTTAACCCCACAACCCGAACCAATGGCGATGGAAAGCCCATAGTTGGAACGGTCTGCACAATAACTTTGGTCGCCAAGGGCATGCGCGACTTCGAGCGAGTTATCGATACCGTTAATGTACAGAGCTTTAACGGCGGCGATATTTAGCGAGTGGCCAAGCGAGAATCGAATCGTAACGTCACCATAGAACCGACCGGTCGCGTTTCCCATCGAACAGGCGCCAGTGTAGCCGGCACAATATAATTTGTCGATATTTTCGTCTTTCAAAATACTGCCTGGGCCGTAATTGACGCCTTCGCGTTGCATAAATAACGGAGCGTAATCCAAAATCGGCTTAATCGAAGAACCCGGCTCGATCGAAGAATCGGTCGTAACGTTTAGCTCGCCGTAGGTGGCATTGTTAAAGTCCGCCGACCCGACCATAGCGATGACCTGCGAAGTTTCGACGTCGACCGAAACTAGAGCTAAGTTGTCACTTTTGTTTTTATACATGTGCGTAGTGCCAACCGCGACTGCGTCTTCGGCAATTTTCTGCGCGCGGTGATCCAAAGTGGTTTTAATGGTCCAGCCACCGGCACGCATGGTTTGGATGCCGTATTTTTCTTCGAGTTGTTTTTTAACTTCTAGTACAAAATGGGGCGCAAGCATGTTGGCGTATTGGCTAGATTCGGGTTTAATAGTGTCTAGAATTGCCACTTCTTTGGCTTCGGTGGCTTCTTGTTCGGTGATGAAGCCCATTGAAACCATGTCGTCTAGAACTTTGTGTTGGCGCTCAATCAGCATATCGTTGCCATAAGAGTTGTAGGGGTTCAAAATAGCAGGATTGTTTGGAATGGCGGCTAGAAGCGCGCATTCGGCCAAGGTCAAATCTTTAGCGTGCTTACCGAAGTAAGTTTGCGCTGCCGATTCAACACCGTTACGCCGCCCACCGTAAGGCGATTGATTTAAGTACATGGTAATGATTTGGTCTTTGGAATACATTTTTTCGAGCTCAATCGCGAGAATCAGCTCTTTGATTTTACGGGTTAGACCACCACGGTTTTCGCTTGCGGCTTCGTCAGAGAAATAAACCTGTTTAATCAACTGTTGAGTCAGGGTCGAGCCACCTTGCACGCCTCGCCCCGACAGGGTTGAAAATGCCGCGCGAATTAGAGCCACGAAGTCCACGCCGATATGATTATAGAAATTTTTATCTTCGATTGCAATTGTGGCTTTATACATCATGTCCGGAATTTCATCGGCATCCACCACTAGGCGGTAATCTTCATCGCCGGTGTCTTTCCAAAGGACTTCGCCGTTGCGGTCGAGATAGGTATTGACGGTCTCAGAGATGGACATTTCGTCGAGGCGAATTTCGTCGAGATCCTTCTTGTAATACAAAAACAGACCGCCGATAAAAATGATACCAATTAATATACAAGCCGCGAAAAATTTAAGAATCGCTTTTTGACCGCGCCAAGAAAACCACCACTTAAACACGCGCTTAGGGTGCAGGCGAGCAAAGAAACGCTTAACCGGCTCCTTGGGCAATTTTGCCAATTCTTCCGCGCGCTTGCGGGCATTGGTTTCTTTTTTGGCACGATAATTATATGCCAAACTAGAATATAAATTAAGATTTTTTTTCGCTTTCGCAGTTTTTGAGGCTTTTGGCGCCTTGGTCTTTTTGGACTTAGACGGCAAAATCACCTCGGATTTTTTCTTAGCCATATGTTTATATTATACATAAAAAATCAAAAACATAAAGTTTTTTATGTGTTATTATAATATATATGAGGAAATTTAAGTTTAAGTCGGTAGTGACGCTCGCGCAGGCAAAATTGTCGGTTAAGTCGGCGGCGATATTGCTAGCTTCGTCGACTTTGATTTCGGCGCTGCTTGGGTTGTTCCGCGATCGGCTCCTCAATTCTTATTATCTTGGCACTTACCCGACAGGAATCGATGCCTACACGGCGGCATTCACGATTCCGGATTTTATGTTTTTTATTTTGACCTCGGGGGCGCTGTCAGTTTCGTTTATTCCGGTGTTTAATCAGCGGTTGATGGCGGGGAATAAAAAGTCGGCGTGGGAGCTGTCGACGTCACTGTTAAATTTGCTGGCAATTTTGACTCTGATTGCATCGGTGCTGATTATGATTTTTGCTGACCCGCTGATTCGATATATTGTTTCACCAGGGCTAGACGAGAGCGGAATGGTGCTCGCAATTAATATGACGCGGGTGATTGCAATTAATCCGTTTTTGTTTTCGATTGCGACGGTACTGACGTCAATTCAGCAGGCCGTGGGACGATTTGTGTTTTATGCGTTCGCGCCGGCGATTTATAATATCGGAATTATTATCGGAATTACGTGGTTTACGGGCGGAATTAATTTATTTGGAGTGCAACTATTTGAAGGTGGGATTATGGGGGTGGCAGTAGGAGTGATTTTGGGGGCGATAATGCAGCTAATCGTGGCGCTAATCGGGCTGTTTGGACTCGGCATGGATTATAATTTCAAAATTAGTTGGAAAAACCAGGGCTTTCGGTCGATTTTGAAGCTGTTGCCGGCGAGGTCACTAGACCAAGGGATTGATTATGTGAACTCTTTAGTTTCGACGAACTTATCTTCGCGGATGGGGGCGGGGGCGGTGCGGTCGTTCGACCAAGCCACGACGCTTCACACCGTGCCGGTGAGTTTAATCGGGGTGGCGATTTCGACGGCGTATTTTCCAAAACTGACCGAAGAACTTGGCTCTGGCGACAAAAGTGAATTTTATCAGACTTTTCGGCAGGCGCTACGGATGATTATTTGGATTGCCTTGCCAGTTTCGGTGATTGCGTTTTTTGGACGAGGATATGTGACGAGTTTTATCTCTAATATTGGGAACAACAGTAGTAATGGGACGATTGCGTCGGTGCTAGGGACGCTGTGTATTGCGATTTTTGCTAAGTCGGTGTTTCATATTGCTTCGCGCGGTTTTTACGCCTGCCAAGATACGAAAACTCCGTTTTGGGTGTCAGTGGGTGCGATTGGGCTGACGATTGGGCTGATGATTGTGTTTACGGTACTTGATTGGGGCGTGGACGGACTGGGGGTGGCGCAATCGATTGGTGCGGTGCTAGAAATGGTGATTTTGCTTGGGATTTTACAAAAACGGGCGGAGGGGGAACTATTCAATAGGGAGTTTTGGCGAGCGATGCTCAGGATGCTTATCGCGACTTTGGTGACGGGGTGCGTGGCGTTTTCGATGACAAAATTTGTGCCGCTGATGGCGACCGATAATTCGCTAGTGATTACAATTCCGAAGTTTTTGCTGATTACGGCGACGTCGCTGGTGGCGTATTTGGTTGCGAGTTATTTTTTGGATCTGCGCGAAGCCAAACCGATTCTTAAGTTTATCAAGAAAATCTTATTCCGCAACGTCAAATAAAGTGCTATAATTAAAGATATGGAGATAAAACGCGAGGATATTTTGCATTTGGCGAGTTTGTCAAATTTTTCGGTCTCAGACGCGGAGGCGGAAAGTTTGGAGCACGACCTAGGCGATATTATTAAATATATTTCTCAGCTAGACGAGCTGGATACCGAGAACGTCGAGCCGACTTATCAAGTATTCGAGATGGAAAACGTGTGGCGACCAGACGAGATTATAAAGCAGGATGCGACTCGCGAGAAACTACTCGCGCTCACGACCGAAGAAAAAGATCATCAAATTAAAGTTCCGAAGGTATTATAATGAAAATTGCAAATCAAAAAGTTTCGGCTGAGAGTTTAGTAAAAGACGCGCTGGAGAAGGTGAAAAAGTTTGAAGATTATCATATTTTTACGTTTTTGAATGAGGAAAAGGCTTTAGAAAAGGCGCGCGAAATTGACCGGAGGATCAAGAACGGGGAAGAAGTGGGTCGGCTTGCGGGCGTGCCGTATGCTTTGAAAGATAATTTTCTCTCGCCCGAGGGCGAAACTACTGCTTCGGCGCATATTTTGGAAGGGTTTACCTCGCCGATTACGGCGACGACGGTGGAACGGCTCGAAGCGGAGGGCGCGATTATGATTGGGCGGACCAATTTGGATGCGTTCGCGCATGGGTCGTCGACCGAAAATTCGTATTTTGGCCCCACCCTAAACTCGCATGACCGTGAGCGCGTAGCGGGCGGGTCGTCTGGGGGGTCGGCGGTGGCGGTGGCGCTCGACATTGTGGAGTTTGCGACCGGGACGGACACGGGCGGTTCGATTCGGCAACCGGCTTCGTTCAATGGCGTGTATGGACTAAAGCCGACGTATGGGTGCAATTCGCGATATGGGGTTGTGGCGATGGCGTCGTCGACAGATTGTATTGGCTTTTTCACGAAAACACCAGAAGACATGGATCTTTTGATGTCGATTTCGAGTGGTAAAGACCCGAAGGATATGACAACCTTGGACGATTATTATAATGAGGAATTTGAAGTACCTTGTCTCGGACACGCTCAAGGCCGCTCGGCCAAGCCTACGGTCCTCGACAAGGTGCTCTCAAATTCTGATAAAAAATCCGAAACGTCTCACTACATGACGGGTGACGCCACTTGGGGGTCCCCCATCGAGCTTGACGAGAATGGGGGAAAAGTGGCGGCAGGACCCGTCGGGAAAAAGTGTATTGGTGTCATCAAAGATTTTGATAATGATTCAGTAGACGTAGAAATTCGGGAAGCGCTGAAACGGAAGTGTGAATTATTGAGGTCGAAAGGGCATGAAATCGTGGAGTTGTCGATGCCGGCGCTGAAGTATGCGTTGGCGGCGTATTATATTATTGTGCCGGCGGAAGTGGCGTCGAACTTGTCGCGACATGACGGCATAAGGTACGGTTTTCGATCGAAAAAGTCGGAGGATTTGGATAAGTTGTATTCTGAAACGCGGTCTGAAGGCTTTATGCCGGAAAACAAGCGCCGAATTATGATCGGAAACTTTGTGCTGTCGAGCGGTTTTTATGATGCTTATTTCTTGAAAGCAGCAAAAGCGCGAACGTTGATTATTGGAGAATACCAAAAAGCGTTCGAGCAATGTGAGTTTATCCTGACGCCAGTGTCGCCTAGCCCGGCGTTTAAACTCGGTGAAAAGGTGAACGACCCGGTGGCGATGTATCTCGAAGACGTAATGAGCGTGCCGCTAAATCTCGCTGGGGTGCCGGGGCTAGCAGTACCGGCCGGAGAGACCAAGACTGGACTGCCGATTGGTTTGCAGCTCATTGGTCCGAGGCGAAGCGACAAAAAGTTGATCGAATTTAGTAAGGAATTACAAGAAAATGCCTAATCTTTTCATTATAGCACAGATTGCCGAAAAAGTCAAGTTTAACAGGGGTCGGAAGTGATGGACAGCGGAGTAGTGATTTTTATTTTCGCGGTGCTGATTATTGCGGTGTTCATCTTTGTGGCAATTCTGCTCACTGGTAAGCGCGGCTACGTGTTTAACCGTGAAAAATATCAGACGGATTTTTTGGCAATTGAGAATAAAATGCGCAAAGAATCGCCCGCAACTTGGACGGCAACGATTATCGAAGCGGATAAATTGCTTGATAAGGCGATGATTGAAATGGGGGTGCCTGGCAAGACCATGGGCGACCGTTTGAAGCGACGGGGCGATAAGTTTAGTAATTTGAACGGAGTGTGGCGCGCGCATAAACTACGCAATGCCATTGCGCACGAAGCGGGTTTTGAGGTGGGCTATAAACAGGCGCTGAACGCCTTGGAGATTTACAAACAAGCATTAAAAGATTTAGGAGCAATTTAATGAAATATTTACCGACTATCGGCATCGAATGCCATGTGCAGTTATCAACCAAAACCAAATTATTTTCCGAAGTCAACAATGACGCGCGGGGCAAAGAGCCGAATTCTTGCGTATCGCCGGTGGACTATGCGTTGCCGGGGATGTTACCGAGGCTTAACGGCGAGGCGGTGAAATTCGCGGTGCGAGCGGGGCGGGCGATGAACTGTAAAATCAATGCCCAGTCGCGGTTTGACCGTAAGCATTATTTTTATCCGGATTCGCCCAAAGGGTACCAGATTACGCAATTTTATCACCCGATTATTGGGGCGGGATTTGTGGAGCTGCCATCGGGGACAAAAATCCGAATCGAACACGCACACCTCGAGGGCGACGCGGGAAAGTTAACCCATTTTGATACTTATTCTTTGGTGGACTTAAACCGAGTGGACACGCCACTCATTGAAATTGTGTCAATGCCGGACATTCATTCCGCGAAGGACGCGCACGATTATTGCAAGGAACTATGGCGGCTGATGCGCTATGCCAGGGTGACCTATGGGGATTTGTATAATGGGAACATGCGGTTTGATGTAAATGTGTCGCTGGCGCCGGAAGGCTCGGAGGCTTTGGGGACGCGAGCGGAAGTGAAAAATTTAAACTCGTTTAGGTCGGTGGAACGAGCGGTAGAGTACGAAATCGCTCGGCAAACCAAATTGCTCGAGACGGGCGAACGGGTGGTGCAGGAGACGCGGGGGTGGAGTGATGCGACTGGGAAGACTACGGGGCAACGTTCGAAAGAGGAGGCTAAGGATTATCGGTATATGCCGGAGCCGGATTTGCCGCCGCTGAATTTGTCTCGTGAGTTTATCGACGAACAGCTCGCTGATTTTCCGCTCATGCCGGCGGATTATCGGCGGGAGTTTAGGGGCGTAATTGCCAATGATATTTTGGAAATTTTGCTGGATTATCCAGAGTTAATGCAGAAATTGGAAGAAATAGCTGGCATCTCTTCGCAATCAGAACAAGTCCTTTCAGGAGACGGGTCGCAAGAAACAGAAATGACTGACGCGCTCCATCTCGGACACGCTCAAGGCCGCTCGGCCAAGCCTACGGTCCTCGATGAAGCGCGTCCAGCCATTTCTCTGATTGCTAACTTGTTTACCTCTGTTCTACTGGCCGAGGAGAAGTCGGCGGAGTTCTTGAACGATTTGCCGAGTGCGGATGCTTTAAATACCTTGGCAGAGATGAATGTGAAGAAAGAACTTAGTTCAACGGCGACAAAAGAAGTGTTCCTACATTTGTTCGATCCACAGATGAAAACGCGAGGTGTAAAACAGATTGCAAGTGAGCTAGGGCTAATTCAGGAAAATGATCTCGGGGCGCTCGAGAAGATTGTGGATGTGGTACTGGCAAAACCAGAAACAAAACAAGCGCAAGATGATTTTCGGGCTGGGTCGGAAAAAGTGCTTGGGTTTTTGGTCGGGCAAGTGATGAAAGAGTCGAAAGGCAAAGCCAACCCGTCCAGCGTGCAAGAAATTCTGCGCCAAAAA
>CAVFVK010000004.1:0-1710 GCA_963626095.1 bacterium
ATTAGGGTTTTTCACAATGGTCGTGGTCTGGGTTGGACTCAAAGGGGTGGTGGTGATGGGCAGAGAGGTGCGGAAAAATAAATTCGGCGCCGATTTTGATAATTACGACCGCAATCGCAAGGGTAAGGTAAGCCTCGAGATCGATATTAAAAATCAGATAGATTAGCGCCGAAGCCAGCACCGCGACCGAAATCCAGGCGTCGTTCATAGTCTCGGCGCCAGAGGCGGTGAGGACGCTGGAATTGAGTTTCTGCCCGGTGTATTTTAGATATATCGCGAGGGCATACTTCATAATTAGCCCGACCACCAAAATCACGAGCGCAAGCGGAGGATAATCGACCGGCTCGGGAGTGAAAATCTTCTCGACAGCCTCGATAATTAGATGCACGCCAACGGCGATAATAATTAGTGCCACAAAAATGGTGGCAACGCGCTCGATTTTAGAGCGACGAGAACTGAATTTAGAGGAGCTAGCGAGTTTTTCGCTAATAATAATGATAAAACCGGAGGCGGAGTCGATTAGGCTGTGCGCCGCGTCGGAGATAATTGCGAGAGAGTTCGACAATACCCCCGCGAAAAAGTTAAATATCGCGAGCAAAAAATTCACGGCGATAAATAACGCGCCAGAATAGACCACCGTGCGACTACGATTTATTTTTTTCGTCATGATACCATCATTTTAACACGATTTCGGTGTTTTTCGGTTGGAATTTGCCATAGATTATAATATAATAAAAGTAAGGAGGAAATATGAAATTAGAAGGTTCAAAAACTTATGAAAATTTGAAAAAGGCGTTTGCGGGGGAGAGCGAAGCGCGCAATAAATACTCATATTTTGCGTCAAAGGCGAAAAAAGAGGGGTTTGAGCAGATCGCGGCGCTGTTTGAAGAGACGGCAAACAACGAAAAAGAGCACGCCAAAATGTGGTTTAAAGAACTTTGTGGCGGAGAAATCGCCGGGACGGCGGAAAACTTAAAGTCGGCAGCGGCGGGCGAAAATTACGAATATACCGATATGTACAAGGGTTTTGCCGAGACTGCGCGCGAAGAAGGATTTGTTGAACTCGCGGAAAAGTTCGAAGGGGTGGCAGCAATCGAAAAGTCGCACGAAGAGCGGTTCTTGAAGTTGTTAGAGAACGTCGAGGCGAAAAAAGTCTTTTCGCGCGACGGCGAGGCAATTTGGGTGTGCCGCAACTGTGGACATATTGTGGTCGGCAAAGATGCGCCGGAAATTTGCCCGGTGTGCGCGCATCCGCAGGCCTATTTCGAAATTAAGGCTAGCAATTATTAATTCGCAGGCCTGTTTCAAAATTAAGGCTAACAATTATTAAAATTGTGGTATAATAAAAATGGTTGCCGACTTAGCTCAGCTGGCAGAGCAACGGTTTTGTAAACCGTAGGTCGTCGGTTCGATCCCGACAGTCGGCTCCATTTTTATTTCATAAAAATGGAGACCGGAGCGTCCCAAGGGGCAAACGGCTCCAAATTTTTTTACTGCGTAAAAATGGAGACCGGAACTTCGTAAACGGCTCTTATTTTTTTTGTTTCGTAAAAATTTAACAAAATCCTTGGCAGCGAATGCAATTTTTGGTATAATATATTCAGTTGCTGGAGTCGTCTAGTGGCAATGACAAGAGACTGTAAATCTCTCGCGCTTCGCGCTTCGTAGGTTCGAGTCCTACCTCCAGCACCACGTCCTATCGGACACACA
>CAVFVK010000004.1:2102-34635 GCA_963626095.1 bacterium
AATAAGGCGATGCCCCTTCGCGATTTTCTCAAAGATAACCGGAGTAAACTCTGTCACGCCAACATCGCAAAGCGAAAAAAGGTAAATCCGCGAAAAAATATGATCCGCAAACGCCTTATTGTTTTTACAAAAACGGAGCAACTCCTGGTAAAAATCCTCAGCGTAATTGACCGGTTCACCGGTACGCCAATCTTCGGTGACGTTCCAACTGGTGAACGGGAGCATATGGGCATAAATAATCGCCATAATTTCCCTGGACGATTTGTAGTTGAGGAATTGTCTGAGCCAATGTCCGGCGATAAAAGCCGAAATCTCGGCGTGGTTATAAAAACACACTTCGCCAACTCTGTTCGTGGCGGAAGTATATTTTTTGCCGACATCGTGCAAGGTAGCCAACCAGCGCGCCAGCTCTTCGCCGAACGCATGCTCGACAAGATGGGCTGCAACCAGCTCGACGTGTTCCGTCAGAGTTTCCTTATGATACTTGGAAGTCTGAGTCCCGATAGGACCGACAACTTCCCTAAAACCGCTAGGGATTTTCTTTTCCTTGATGAAAGGAAACGTGAACTGTTTTTCTTGGTCGTTAAAAATCCCGTCGCCATAAATATCGCGAAACAAGGGGTCTTCGCATACCAAGAAGTCGTAAACGTCGCTAGCGCCGTTCGGGGTCTTTTTGCAAATGCTTTCAAGAGCCTCGAGTTGATTTTGGGGCATGCCCCTTTCGGCAAGGAGATTAAAATCCCCCTCCCAAGCCTCAGCTAGCGACAAGTTGCTAAAATAAGGTGTCAGTGTCTTGTTTTCCATTTTTACCTCCCTTATGGATGACAAAGTTTTTAAGTAGCGCTGAAAACTCAGCTATTAATAATATTAGCATATCTTGCTCAAAAAGTCAAGGGGTACATATTGACTTTTTAAACAAAATATGATACAATGGAAGTATTAGTCTATTTTGGGAGACTAAAATCCACTCGCTGGTCATATAAACGGCCGGTAGAACATTAAGAAAGGGGGTATTCGTATGAATACCAAAAGAAGTAATCTCACGGAAAGGTCCTTCATCATCGAGCACGGACCGAGCAGAGATAGGCTGTTCGACGCATGTAAGTATGCTTATAACAGAAACAGTCATGTCGAAATCGACTTCGGTATCGGAGACGAAAACACCGGCGACCCAAAGATTGCATACATTCCAATACCGGCTTGTGATTTCAAAATCTTTGCAATAGAACACGAGGACGGCTCTGGGGGCAGTTTTAATCTGCGAGGCTGCTGTCGCGTGAATCTAAACGGGGACGATCAGAATCCAAAGCGCTTCGAGATCTGCAACTTTCGTGCTTTTTACAGTTCACATAGCCGTAGAGGACACATTACTTTCTATATTTAATTTTTACCCCCGCCCGAGCCGAAAGGTTCGGGCAATTTTTATGTTAAAAACTCTAAATTCGCCTCCTGTCGGCGTGAGGTCTAATGACTTTTGGGGCAGGCTTGCGTTTTAAAGGCATCGGCGCGGTCGCCCGGGCTTTAGGATTGACCCGTTCTTTGGCGCCAGCCAGCCCCTTAGCGTCGGTCTGCCCTCTAGCGCTAACTTGTTTTCTGATCCCAACCTGCCTATTAGTACTAATCTGTCTTTTAACCCCGCCTCTCGCCTGCTCCCGCGCCCGCTGATGCTTAGCCTCGGTCTCTTTTACAATTCTCGCCTCGATTCGCGCCGCCGTTGCCGTCGCCGCCTCGGTGTCGCCCGCATTCTCGTAAATCGCCAAAATCTGGCGCAGGGTCGAGACTTTCGGGTCTAATTCGTAGGCATTTTCGAGCGCCTCGATGGCTTTTTTGTTGCTACCGAGCTGTTCCTCGGCCTTGGCCAGGGCAATATATCGCGCCGGCACGTCGCCCTCGAGCTTAATCGCCTGCAAAAACGCCATTTCCGCCTTTTCGTACGCCCCCGTCTCGAGATAAATCAGCCCCACATTATGAATCGACGCCGGGTTATTGTCAAGCGACTGCGCAATTTCAAAACATTCCACTGCCTCGTCAAACTTCTGTTCCTTGGCATACAAAATCCCCAACCGGTTATATGCCGCTGCGTTTTTTTCGTCAAACTTCAAAATCGTGAGCAATGCCTTTTCCGCCCGAAACGGCTTGCGCTCCTTCATCGAAACCTGCGCAATTTGCCATAATTTTTTCATCTGCGCCGTGTATTTTGGCGACTTTTCTTCGACTTTTTTCTGACGCGGTTCCAGCGGAAAGAAAAACGCCAAATAAATCACAAAAATCAGTATTATCAAGACCGCAACCATACTCTTATTTTAGCATAAATCCGCCACAATATGCAATTTTATATGGCCATTTTGCGCGATATTCTCGTACGCGGTCAAAAATTTCGGCAATTTCTCGATAAATATCGGTTTGCCGGTGATAAAATACGATTTATACAACATTTCAATCGCGAGCGCCAGAGTTTTTAGCGCTTCTTCCCTTTGTAGTTGTGTTGTTTTTTTCTTTTTAAAATTTTCACCAATCTCCGCAAGGTCCGCCGGTTTCGCCGCAATTAAACGTTTTGCGAGCTGTTTTTGTTGCTCATCGGCCTGGATTTCTAGGCTAAAACCAGTTTTCGGCTTCAGAAAATAAATTCGCGCCCGCGACAAAATTGTTGCGAGAAGCTGCGACGGTTTCGAAGTAATCAGTACAAAATGCACTTTTTCGCCCGGTTCCTCGAGATTTTTCAGTAGTGCATTCGCCGCCTCTGGCCCCAATTTTTCCGCCGGCCGAAACACGATGAATTGGTCGGTAAACTGTTTTCGACCCAAAATCCCTAGCGTTTCGCGCACCTGTTCGATCGTAATTGTGAGTTTTTCCTCTGGTTTTAGGACGATTGCCTGCGGAATTTCCACTTTTTCCCCGTCCGGCACCACAAAAATCGTCGTCTCGCCTTTTTTTGCAATCTCTGGGATTTGTTTTATATCATCAAACCACATTGCGCGCTCCTGCCGCTCCCTTAAACCGCGCCCCGCGCCCCATCAAAATCCTAAACCACATCGTCAAATTCCCGCGGGATTTCCGACCGAAACACGCGCCTCTCGCCCCCAGGCAGCGTAATCTCAAGTTCCTTGGCGTGCAAATACAGCCGTTTCCCTGGCGCCCCCTCGTACACCGGGTCGCCCACAATCGGATGCCCAAGATATTTCATATGCACCCGCAGCTGGTGCGTCCGCCCCGACGTCGGTTTCAGCTCTACCAGCGAAAAATCCTCGTTTTCACGCAAAACTTGGTAAAAAGTCTCGGCTTCCTTGCCATTCGGGTCGACCCGAAACGTCGTCGGGCGATTTTTGTCGCGCATCATCGGTAAATCAATCCGCGCCGCCGGCAGTTTCAAATGCCCGCTCACCACCGCCACATAAGTTTTATGCACTTTGCGGTCTTGGAACTGTTTTTTGAGGAATTTTTGCGTTTCTTCGTTTTTCGCAAGAATCATCACTCCACTCGTATCGCGGTCCAGCCGATGACAAATCAGCCCAAAATCCGCCAGCGTCCGCTCCGGACAATATTCACCCTTCGCCTCGGATAACAGCCCCGCCGGCTTCTCGACCACCAACACATTTTCGTCTTCATACAGCGTTTTTGGTACCAAATCAGCATTTTTCAGCTTTTCCGGCACGTTTAATTCGATTTTTACCCCTTCTGGGAACTTTTGGTTCGGTTTTTTAACCACTTCGCCGTCCACCTTCACGAACCCCTCCTCGATAAATCTCTGCAGGGTCGAACGGTTATAGCTCTTAAAAATCCCCACCATCAAGTGGTCCAAACGTATTTTTTCTTCTTTTTCGGGCGCCTCCGTCAAAATCCGGTCGCCGTTCACCACGCGCGACATCTCTGGTTTGCTAAACTTTTTTCCCGTTCGGATCATCTTAATCCAACCGCTTTCTGAACCTCTAACAATTTCGCCTGTGCGACACCATTAGCATATTTTTCACCGCTAGAGAGCAAATCCAACACTTCCGCATCCGAAACTTTCGCGAGCTTCGCCTGAAAATCGGTCAACATTGCCGATACGCTTCCAGCTACCTGTTTTTTCAGCTCCCCATAGCGAGTTTCCCCCGCCCAAGCCGTAATCACTTCTTGCAAAGGCACCCCTGTAGTCAGCGACTCAATCGTTAGTAAATTCGAAATCCCCGGCTGCCCCCACATATCAAACTTCACCTTGCCGAGCGAATCCGTCGTTGCCGACATAATCTTTTTCGCGGCCTTTTCCGGCACGTCGTCGAGCATAATTTTCGAATTCTCCGCCTTGTTGGATTTGCTCATTTTCTTCTCTGGATTTAGCAAATCCCGAATCCGCACCCCGTCATCCGTCCCCATAAACTTCACCTGCTCCGCAGTTTTGACCGGTACGGTAAAAATTTCACCAAATTTATGGTTAAAACGCATCGCCAAGTTGCGCGTTAGCTCGATATGCTGGAATTGATCCTCGCCAATCGGCACATAATCCGCCGAATACAGCAAAATATCCGCCGCCATTAAAATCGGATAGTCAAAAATCGCCACATTACACGACTCTCTACCCTCGGATTTTTCCTTATACTGCGTCATCCGCGAAGTTTCGCCCATCGTCGCCACACAATTCAAAATCCAACACAATTCCGAATGCGCCGGCACGTGGCTCTGGCGATAAATATGCACATTTTCGTTAATTTTTAGCCCCGCCGCAAGGTAATATTTTAGCGACCTTAGGGTGTTTTCTTGTAAATTGCCATCCACCTCGGAAATAATCGAATGTAAATCCGGCACAAAAATATTCACTTGAAACTCGCCCGTCTCCGAATATTTATTCGCTAGGCGCACCATCGGCAGCAACGCCCCGAGGTAATTCCCCAGCGTCGGCACCGAATTTACTCTAATTCCCGTCAAAATCGTTTTCATACTTCTATTTTAGCACATTTTGTGTTAGAATAAAATACGAGGGAAGGCTCCCTTTCTGCCCGCCCTCACCTTTTCCCATCGTGGGGTGTTAGCTCATCTGGTAGAGCGCAGCTATGGCATAGCTGAGGTGGCGAGTTCGAGTCTCGCACACTCCACCATTTTTCAAAAACCGCCTTTCGGCGAGTTTTTTCTACACTACCCTCGCCGGCAAAGCCCACCCTGTGCCGTAAGTTTTCTCCATAAAGCGATACCGCGCCCCGACCCAATTCAGCAGATACTCCACTTCTTCGTCAAAATCACGCCTGCCCCACTTTTCGCCGTCCCGTGTCGCCGCCTCGCGGATCAAATTCGCCGCCTCGCCAATCGAATATACCAGCTCCACCCCGCGCCCCGACATCCGCTCTTGCCACACCCGCTCTACCTCTGTCCTAAACTCCGGAATATCCACTAGCAGATACAATAATTTCGAAATATTGCTCCCTTTTTCCGAAAAAGCTCTCGCTCGCTGCGCTTGATCTACCTCTGGACTATAAAAATCCACCAAGTCGTCCGTCCACCACCAATCCAAATTCCCCAGCGCAAAATCAAAATCCCACGCCGGCCCAGCATGAATTTTGTCCTCCGCGCCGTCCTTATAGAAATAAAAACTCGACGCAAACGCATCTGGGTTGTTTGTAAACTCCGAAATCAAGAAATATTGCGCCAGCGACTCCACATCCGCCACTTTCGTTACACTCGCAAAATCACCCGCCTCCGCTGCCTGCTCTAAAAGATCAAAATCCACCATAAACGCCTCCATTGCCGCCACCTCTGTTTCTTCGTCCTCCACTACCGCCTCCACCAGTTTCATACAACTCCCCAAATGACTAAAATAACACCCCCCTTCAGCCTGATGCAAACTATCTAGCTCCGCCAGTACCCCGAGTTCGTCTCTTAAATCCACTCGCCCCTTGCCAATTTCGATTTTGTCCATCAAATAATACAACCCCTCGTAATCGCTGTCCAGATATAGTTCCACGAACTTACCCCTGTTTGTGTATTTTTCGCCAAGCATCTCCGCAATCGTCATCGCCGTATCATCCCTTAAATAGCTCATATCAAGCGAATTACTCCTTAAAATCCACTTTTTAGCCTCGCCCAGCCCAAAAACATCTATTTTTTTCGCAAATTTCAGTTGAAACGGCTTTTTCTCTTGCAAAAACGTCGAATTCCCGCGTAGCTTAATCTCTAGATTTTGCGCCACGGTGATTTCGCCCTGCTCATCCGTCAAAATCCCCACATTATTGCTAAATTTTTCCGTTTTGTCCGCCATTTTCAGCTCGTCCGCCGTGATATTTAAAAGTTCGATCTCGATTTTCGCAATTTTTGGCGTTTTTCCGGCTCTCACCGCTGTTTTTTGACACCAAAAAATCCCCAAAATCACCAAAAACACCACCATCACGCCACCAAAAATCAGCCCAATTTTGCGCAAAAGCCCATGCTTTTCCATTTTTTTATTATAACAGACTTACTGCTCGTCCGCAAACACCACCAGCCGGTGCGACGCCCCACCCCTGCCGTCCGGCGTCCCCGCACAGGTCATCAGCGCCACGTCATGCCCAAGCGCCGTCCGCACGATTTTATTCATCAACATTGGCGTGCCGTTCAGTCGCCCATCCGCCGTTTTCTCATACAGCTGAACCTCCGCCACGCGGTAAGTTTTAGCCACGCCCGCCTCTGTTATAGTGATTAGCTCGCCCGCATACCGCGCGCTCAAATTCCCGAGCAGCCTCGCCGAGTTATGCCCATAAACCAATTTTTGATACCGATAAATATCGCTATAGCTCAAATTGCTCGCGAGCGCCACGTATTCATCCTGTGAATTCACGATTTTCGTGATCGTATAGTTCACCAGCGCCGGAGCTACTGCGGTCGTGGTTGCGGGTTGACTAGCCGCCCCAGTTGACGTCCCGGTTATATCAGCATTCGTTGATGCCCCCGTTGGACTCACATTCGCACCAGTCGACATGCTAACACCGGCCTCAGGTGTTTCGGAAGAATCATCGCCCACCCCATTCAAAACCGCACACGCACTATCATCGCCGGATTTTAACCCATTTCCACACGTCTCCACCCCTTGAAAATCCACCGCCGACACTATAAAAGTATCCGCCTGTGCTAAAGTTTCGGGCACAAAAGTAATCCCTAAAATCGCTGAAAATAGCATTAAAAAAAGGCGCTTCGCCATGTTAACTCCTCTATGACCAATTTATCTTTCTATTATAGCACACTTTGCCAAAAAAGTCAACCGGCAACACCGATGCGTATTGTCACGAAATGACAGCAAGTCGACCAGCACACCGATACAATAATAATTAAACCCTCCATCTTGTAAAAAGACCCAACCAGTGCTAAAATTAAGAAAAAAGGAGGTTTTGTGAGCCGTTTTGATGACCAATATATTGATTTATGTCGCCGAATTTTGTCTTCGGGCGAGAAAATCACCAATTACGCGGGGCAGGACCACCGTTCAGCCGGCACGGCTTTTGCCATTCCCGACCACACCTCTCAGCGCAGTTCCGGCGCTAAGACTCTCCGTCTTCCGCACGAAATTCTCAAATTCGACCTCTCTGAAGAATTTCCGATTCTAGTTTCAAAAAAAGTCGGCTTTAAATCCGCAGTTTTAGAGCTCCTTTGGATTTATCAAGCCGCCTCAAACGATGTCCGCTGGCTCACCGAGCGCGGAGTTCATATCTGGGATGAGTGGGAAGTCTCCGCCACCGGCGAATATCAGGGGCGGAATTTGAATGAAATTTTCGCTTTGCGCCACCCCGACCTGCCGCCCGAAGATTTTGCGCACACCATCGGCACGGCCTATGGCTGGATCGTGAATAAATATCACCTAATTGACAACCTTATCGAAACCTTGCGTAGTAGCCCGGGCAACCGCCGAATGGTACTTTCTCTCTGGCAAAACGAGTGGCTCGAGACCGCCGCTTTGCCGTCTTGCGTCTGGAATTCGCAGTGGAACTTGATCGACGGGCGCCTTAACGTCCTCGTCACTTCCCGCTCTACCGATGTTCCGCTAGGTCTACCTTTCAATATTGTTCAATATGCCGTGTTGTGTCATCTTATTGCCCAAGTTGTCGGCGCTCAGCCGGGGCAGTTCACCTTCATCACGAACGACGCACACATCTACGAAAACCAAATTCCAGGGATTAAAGAACAAATCGAGCGTTATGACAAGGCGGTTAAGGCCGGCACGCTCCCGCCCGCCCCTGTCCTAAAACTAAATCCCGAAATTACCGAATTTGCCGATTTTGACAATTCCCGTGAGCTAAAAGACATAAAATTGGAGGGCTACGAGCATCTTGGTATCATCAAAATGCCCGTAACAGAGTAAAATGTTTAGTTTAATCGCTTGTGTCGGCAAAAATCGCGAAATCGGTCGCGAAGGTCAGCTCATTTTCCATATCAAAGACGATATGCGCTTTTTTCGCGAAACCACCTCTGGGCACCCGATTTTAATGGGGCGAAAAACTTGGGAAAGTTTGCCCGGAAAATTGCCGGAGCGCGAAAATATCGTGGTTTCGAGTGAGCCAGTCTCCGGCGCCGACCGCACAGTTTCCGATTTATCGGCTTTTATCTCTGAAAACTCTGCCTCTAACCAAGAAATTTTTATCATCGGCGGCGGCATGATTTACGAAAAATTGCTTCCCTTCGCAAAAACCCTCTATTTAACCGAAGTCGAGGCTTCCGCCCCTGATGCTGACACCTTTTTCCCTGATTTTAATCCCGAAAATTACACCAAAACTTTAATCAAGAAAGGCGTCGAAAATGATCTAGCGTTTTCTATCTACCGATACGATATCAAAGGGTAAAGCCGAAAATTGCGGGATTTTACAAAATTTTGCAAAATTTTATGAAAATTCGCGAAAAATGCACGAATTTTGTGAAATAAATCTCGGAATTCAGGTCAACATCCACAAAATAAGGAGTAAAAATGAAAGATTTAGTATTCAATTTGATAGAAAACGAAAAAACTCGCCAAAGCGAGGGGCTAGAGCTCATTCCGAGCGAAAATTACGTCTCGGGCGCGGTTCTCGAGGCCATGGGGTCGGTTTTGACCAACAAATATTCCGAGGGCTACCCCTGTTTTGATGGCACCGGCAACGAGGACAGCTGGGCGGAAGAAAAAATCGCCGATGAAATCCTACCCAATTTCCGCTATTACGGGGGTCAGGACAATGTCGACCGGATCGAACGTCTCTGTATCAACCGTGCTTGCCGTCTGTTCCATGCCGATCACGCCAATGTCCAACCTCACTCTGGCGCGAACGCCAACGAAGCGGTCTATTTCGCTTGGTGCGATCCGGGGGACAAAATCCTCGCCATGTCTCTGCCTGCCGGCGGACATCTAACACACGGTTCCCCTGTTACCCGCTCCGCCAAAATCTATAACTTTATCAGTTACGGCGTCACCGCTGACGGAGATATCGATTACGACGAATTAGAGAGAAAAGCCTTGGCCGAACAGCCCAAAATCGTGCTTGTCGGCTACTCCGCGTTCATGAAAATCCCCGATTTCGCACGTATTGCCGCTCTGCAGGCGCGTTTACCCCAAACCTTGTTCATGGCCGACATGGCGCACGTCGCGGGTCTTATCGCCGGCGGAGCACATCCGAACCCCTTGGACTTTGGTTTTCACGTCATGACCACGACCACACACAAAACTCTGCGCGGACCGCGTGGCGGGCTGATTTTATCCAAGGGTAATGTCGATACGCCCCTAAGAAAACCCGAAAAAACGCTAGAAAACATCCCGATTTTAATCGATCGCGCAGTTTTCCCTGGCACTCAGGGCGGCCCCCTAGAACACATCATCGCGGCTAAAGCCGTGGCCTTTGGCGAAGCCTTGAAACCGGAATTTAAAGATTACGCTGTCAAAATCGTCGAAAATGCCAAGATTTTAGCAACGGAACTTAAAAGCCACGGGTTCATTTTACAGGGAGACGGCACCGAAAATCACCTGATTTTGGTCAATATTAAAGACAGTTTCGGTGTCGACGGCAAAACTTACGAAAAAGCCCTCGATATGGTCGGTTTAAACCTAAATGCCAACGCCCTGCCTTCGGACAAGGGTGGTGCTTTCCGCCCCTCGGGCGTGCGTCTCGGCACTCCGGCGATTACCACTCGCGGTCTCGGCGCGGCAGAAATGAAACTTCTGGCCGGCTGGATGAAACAGGTCGCCGACATCTGTAAAAAAGCCGAAACCGACGAAAACCTCGCGAATTTCGCCTCGGAACTTAGCAGCATTCGCGCTGAAGTCTGCGAAACGGCGCTCAAATTCCCCGTGCCAGGGATTTAATGCCTCGGATATCCAAATTCAACCAATAAATCACCCAAATTTAACCAACAAATCACCCAAATATTTCGGAACTACACTATTTTCTTGCATCAAAAAAATGGACCTTCCACGAATATTTCAGTCTGCGGGCAAAATTTTCTATGCTAAACGGCAAAAGTGTGCTATAATATAAGTAGTGGGGCGTTAGCTCAGCTGATAGAGCGCTGCATTCGCATTGCAGAGGTCAGGAGTTTGAATCTCCTACGCTCCACCACTTTTTAGCTCGAATAAGAGCTTTTTTGATGCTAAAGTTTTCGCTTTTCGAAGTATGTAAAATTTCCCAGAGAAAAAATCCAACTCCCCGGACTGAGAACTGGATAGTCCCAGTTCGAAGTCCGACGGGAGTTGGATTTTTGAACTTGGCGAAATTTTATCGCTGAGGAAAGCAAAAACTTTAACATTTTCTAACTTTCGTCGCACCGGCCGTAGGATGCAACCACTAGAGACCTGCTCTCCATTTCGGCTGTGGAACAACCGAAAAAAATAAACCCCGAAAGGGGTTTATTTTCACGAAAAGCCGAAACTTTAACGCTTCGAGAACTGCTCGCGTCGTCGCGCTGAGCGCAAACCGTATTTTTTGCGTTCCTTTTCGCGTGGATCACGCTTCATCATGCCTGCCTTCTTGAGCACAGGGCGAAGATCTGGCGCTTCCACGGTCAAAGCCTTCGAAATCGCGAGTTTAATCGCATCAACTTGCCCAGCTAAACCACCACCTTTCACCACGACAGTAATATCGTACTCTTTTTGCTTTCCAGCCAAAGCTAGCGGATCGGTGATTTCTGCGAGATAGGTTTTATTCCCCGACAGATAATCTAGCGCTGGCTTACCGTTGATGGTCAGTTCGCCCTTGCCGCTGTAAAGTCGCGCCGTCGCCGTCGCGCTCTTGCGTCGACCAAGACCATAGGTATATTTCTTCGTCGCAACCATTATTTAATCTCCTTTGGGCTTTGCGCCATGTGCGTGTGCTCCGCGCCGTCAAACACGCGTAGCCGCTTCAGGCGTTCCGCCGCCAATTTATTTTTCGGAAGCATGCCCTTGACCGCCGCTTCAATCGCGCGCTCCGGATATTTTTCAATCATTTCCTCAAGCTTCAGCTCTTTCAAACCACCCGGGAAACCGCTGTGTCGATAGTATTTTTTCTGAACCATCTTGTCGCCAGTCACCGTGATTTGCTTGGCGTTAATCACGACCACGTAATCACCGTTGTCGATATGCGGGGTATAGGTCACTTTCGACTTCCCCATCAACTTGTCGGCAATCACTACCGCGAGCTTACCAAGAGGCATGCTCGAAGCGTCGACGATCCACCATTCGCGATTGATTTCGCTTGCTTTTTGAGAATAAGTTTTCATTACTTGTCCTCCTTCTCAACTTTTTGCGCGGACGCAGGAACCTTTTCGGTAGCTTTTTCAGCGACCTTTTTGGCAACTTTTTTGTCAGTTTTGACTTCTTTCGCTGGTTTTTCAACCGTCAAATCGATGTCATCAACAAAACTAATCGTTCCCATCTCCGCGTTGTCCCCTCGGCGGAAACCCGCGTGTTCGATTCGTAAATATCCGCTGTCGTGTTTAACTTGCGGAGCAATTACGTCGAACAACAGTCCTACAATTTCTACGCTACCGAGCCGAGCAATCGCCAACCGGCGGTTATGCAGACCACCTTTTTTCGCCAGCGTAATCATCTTCTCAGTTTCGCGTCGAATTTCCTTGCACCGAGCCAAAGTTGTAGTTATCATTTGATATTCAATGAGTGAGCACATCAACCCTTGTCGGAGTGCCCGCCTCTGATCTGTTTCGCGGCCGAATTTTCGACCTCTGTATCCATGACGATGCATTTTAAATATTTAACTCCGTTAACTTTTCTTTTACTTCATCCAGGGCTTTCTGACCAAAACCTTTCAAATCCTTCAAATCAGTCTCTGACAAGGTTACGAGGTCACGAATTGTGCGAATGTCGTTATTGAGAAGTGCATTGGCGGTGCGTGCCGACAAATCCAATTCCTCAATTGGCAACATCAAGCCAGAATCATCTTCCGCTTCATTCGCCCCAGGGGTTGGCGCCGATTCGACCTTCGTCCCACCGGCCAGCGCCGTATACTGATTGACCAAAATCGCCGCCGCTTCTTCGAAAGCATCTTTTGGCGTGATAGTCCCATCGGTATCGATAGTCAAAGTCAGTTGTTGCAAGTTGGTATCTTGCCCGACCCGCGTATTCTCTACCTTGTAGCGCACGCGCAAAACCGGCGTGAATACTGCGTCAATCGCAATCATATCCGAATGAACGCGGTCTTCGCTCGCTTGGTCAATCGTTAAGTAGCCTCGCCCACTTTCTACCACAAAATGCATCTTTAACACGGTTTTCGGGTCGTCAATATGGCAAATCACTTGGTTTGGATTTGCAATTTCGACTTCTGCCGGCAATTTAATGTCGCCCGCAATCACCCGCTTATCGCCATCTTTTTCGGATTGCTTATCGCCCTTCATCTCGAGCGCGAGTTCGATTGGCGCATCCGTATGCATTTTGAAGCGAATGTTTTTGAGGTTCAACATGATATCCATCATATCTTCCCGCACCCCAGGAATTGTGGTGAATTCATGAGTTACACCCTCAACCGAAAAGGCTGTAATCGCTGCACCCTTCACGCTCGAAAGGAGCACTCGACGCAGAGAGTTGCCCAAAGTATTGCCATAGCCATAATAAAGTGGCTTAATCACAAACTCTGCGCTAGTCTCGCTCAGTTCCTTAACGCTGTCGAGCTTTGCTTCGTGAATATTTTTTGTAGTCATACCCTTTTCTCCTTAACGTGAGTAATACTCAACAATTAATTGTTCGTTAATGCCCGGTTCTGCCTCTTCACGTTTTGGCAAGCCCGTAATTTCAATTTTCATTTTCTTCGCATCGACCTTCATCCACGACAACGTCACTGGGTTCGCTGCCCCGATTACATTCGGAAGATTCTTGAAATATTCAGTTTTTCCAGAGTGCGCTCTGACTTCTAATACGTCGCCAGGTTTCAACCGGATAGACGGCACATCAATTTTGCGTCCGTTCAAGGTGAAATGTCCGTGCGAAACCAGTTGGCGTGCTTGGCGCCTGGTCAATGCAAATCCCGCGCGATACACCACGTTATCCGCTCGTCGTTCCAAGTATTCCAACAACTTTTCACCAGTCAAACCTTCTGCGCCCTGCGCTTCTTTCATCAGTTTTGCAAACTGTTTTTCCAAAAGTCCGTACATTCGGCGCACTTTTTGCTTTTCACGCAGTTGCGTCAAATACAAACTACCACCCCGTTGGCGCATGTTGCCATGCTCGCCCGGAATGCCGGATTTTTTTGCCATCACTTTGTGGGCTTTTGGCGCTAACGCCACGCCTTCCCGACGGCTCTGTTTTACAATTGGAGAATTATCCCGTGCCATTATGGTTTCCTTTCTCCCTTCGGTCGCACACCACCGTGCGCAATCGGAGTTACATCTGTAATGCTATCAATTTTAATGCCTACGCTTGAAATCGCTCGAATCGCCGCATCGCGCCCCAGTCCAATCCCCTTGACATATACGTCAACGGAATTAAGAGCGTGATTTTTCTTAGCTACTTCGAGAGCTTTTTCCGCTGCGACACCCGCCGCAAAAGCGGTGCCTTTTTTCGAACCACGGAAACCATTTGCACCCGCGCTCGAAGCCGACAATACTCCGCCGGTTTTATCCGACACAGTAATAATCGTGTTATTAAAAGTCGCTTGAATATGCACTGCGCCCGCATTCACGATCCGCTTAGTTTTCTTGGACTTTTTTGCTTTAGTCGCACCAGTTTCCGCTGCTTCCGCCGCTTCGACCGCTGTATTTTTTACTTCTTCTGCCATATTACTCCTTAAGTCTTGCTCGCCGCTTTAGGTTGTGTTCCACCGACCGCGATCGCCCTACCCTTACGAGTACGTGCATTCGTTCGAGTACGCTGGCCGTTGACTGGCAATTTCGCCTTGTGTCGCATTCCCTTATATGAATTAATATCCTTAATTCGTTTAATATTATTGCTCACTAGGCGTCGGAGATCACCCTCAACATGATATTTTTGAGAAATAATGTCGTTGATTTTCTGTTCGTCAGCCTCGGTGAGATCTTTCACCCGAGTGGTAGGCTCGATTTTAGCCTCCGCAAGGATTTTTTTACTAGTTGTTCGCCCAATCCCATAAACATAAGTCAGTGCAATCCAGACTTGTTTTTCGGACGGGATGACAACGCTAGCAATTCTAGCCATATTTAACCCTGCCTTTGCTTATTCTTAGGTTTTTTCTTATTGATGATACGTAGCACGCCTTTGCGTCGCACAATAATATCATCAGGTGAGATTTTTTTAACACTAGCACGTACTTTCATCGTGTTAAAACATCCTTTCCTTGTTATCGTTGCAATTTTTTGCCAGTTTTAACCTTTTGCAAATGGGTTAAAACTGTTGTAAAAATTACAACAGTTAATATTATTTTAGCCGAAAGCTGATTCTGCCCTTTGTAAGATCGTAAGGGGTTAACTCAACCTCGACTCTGTCGCCCGGAACCAAACGAATGTAATTTTTACGCATCCGTCCGCTCATATGGGCAACAATAATATGACCATTCTCGAGTTCAACCCGAAATTGGGTATTAGGCAACGCCTCAACGACCTCGCCCGTGAGTTTAATCACTTCCTTTTGACTAGCCATAAATTACCCTTTTATTGTATCATACTTGGAGATAATTGTAAAGAATTAAAATTGTTATTTTGGGCAAATATCCCGAAAAAGTCCAAAAAGTCAACGACCTTTAGGTCTTTACTTTTTGGACTTTTGAGACCTGCCCAAAATAACAATTTTAATATTCTACTAAAACTGCTCGCGTAAACTGACGCGACAGATAGGTTTGTTGTACCGACGACCATTCACCCGTACAAGTAATCAGCGTCACCGACTCACGATTTTTTTCCGGCGACTTAGCGGCTTTAATCATATAATCGTCCGATTCCGCTAGTGCCACCGCAACGTTCTCGACTACTTTGTAGTTAAAAATCGCCCCGTCTCCGCGTTCAATTTTGATAATATCCCCTTCCACTAGCTCCGGCAACCGTTTAAACACCCCGTAAACGTTCGGCCCACCATTATGCCCGTCAATAATCATCGTTCCGCCTTGCCCCGGCTTACCCGATCCTTCGTACCAGCCCACATCAAAAATATTATTCGGTGTCGCCATTTCGCCTTTAGAATTAATCCCCATCGCGAGCACTCGCGCATTCGTGATACCGAGTTTCTCGATCGACAAATAACGTGGCCGGTCCGCCGCTACGGTGTATTCTATAATTTCTTCTTCGGTTGGGACGGTTTCGTCCAGGGTGCTTTCTTCGGTCGCCACCGCCGCTCTTTCACTTCCTTCTTTTTCGCCGTAATACCATGCTTCAAAAGTCGCGACGCGAATTAAAAATCCCAAAAACACGAGAGTTATTACCGACCAAATCGCCCACTTTGCCACCCGTCGCCAGCCACCCTTAATTTTCAAGTTCGTCTCCAAAATCGTCATAAGTTACCATCAGCGCTCTCGAATCTAACGACCGTAAGTTCTCGAGTGCCACCGTCACCACAATCAAAAGTCCCGTCCCCGAAATCGACAACCCAATCGGCGACCCAGTCAGCACGATAAAGATATAATCCGTGATGAACGGCAGCATCGCCACCACCCCGAGTGCAAGCGCCCCAAACAAGTTCAGCCGATTAACCACGCCACTCAGATAATTCGCCGTCGTTATCCCCGGGCGCACACCTTCGATAAATCCACCCTGCTTTTGTAAATTGTCCGCAATTTCTTTAGTATTAAAGATAATCGAAGTATAGAAATAGGTAAACATAAACACCAACAAGAAATACAATGCCGGATACACAAACCATTGCCCCGTAATCCCATCCGGATACAGAGTCGAGAAATTGCTCGCCGAGGGCGCCGAGAAAGTCGCCACCAACATCTCGCCCACTTCATTCGATGAATCAATCGAAGTCATCACCTGCCCAACCAGTGCCGGCAACGACAAAAACGCCGTCGCAAAAATCACCGGAATCACCCCCGCCGCGATAATTTTAATCGGCAAAATCGACTTAATCCCGCCATACGACGAATTTCCGTGCACCCGTTTAGCGTAATTAATTGTAATAATGCGTTGCCCTTCGTTTAACTTCACCAAGAAATAAATCACCGCTAGCATCGCCAGCCCAAATCCAAGTATAATCCAAAACACCGTCGGGTCTACTGGTAATTCTAGCCAGCCAAACAAATTCAAACTCCCATTACTGGTATCAAACAACTCCGTCCCAAGCGCCGTCATCGTAGTCGGCAGCTGCGACACAATCGACGCAAAAATCATCATCGAAATCCCGTTGCCGATACCCTGCTCGGTCATTAGCTCGCCGAACCACATCAAAATCATCGATCCCGCCGTCATCGCCGTCACCGAAAGTGCCCAGTCCATAAAGGTCGGCGTAAAATCAGTCGCGATGTTCGCCGACAAAGTCGACTGATACAAAATAAAGATATATGCAATCGATTGGATAATCGCCAGTGGTACCGCCAAAATTCGTGTCCATTGATTTATCTTCTTGCGCCCTGCGCCACCGTCGTTAGACAGTTCTTCCCACTTCGGCACCGCTTTAGTCAGCAGTTGTACCACGATCGAACTAGTAATATATGGCGACAGACCCACCAAAATAATACTAAACGACGCCAGCCCGCCGCCCGAAATCAAGTTCAGAAAACTCGAAAAATCCGACTTATCCATCAAATTCGACACCGCTTCCTTAAAAGTCGCCGCGTCGCCCATCGGCACCGGAATTTGCGCAAGCAACCGATACGCTACCAAAATCCCAAAAATCGCCATCACGCGTTTCAACATGTCTTTATTTTTGAGAGATTTAAAAATCGTCTTAAAATGCATATAACCTCTTTCCTAATAACTATCATACCACACTTTACCGCACAAAAAAAGCCCCCTAAGGGGCTTTTTTCTAGATTTCCTCGAGTTCTTCCGCAGTTGGCTCGCTGGTTGTTTCTAATGGTCTGACTCCAGTCCCCACCGGAATCTTGCGACCAATAATCACATTTTCCTTCAAGCCTTTCAAGCGGTCCACTCGGCCGTTAATCGCCGCGTTAATCAACACACGAGTCGTGTCTTGGAACGACGCCGCCGACAAGAACGAATCCGAGAAGATGGATACTTTCGTAATCCCGAGTAGCAAGTTAGTAAACGTTGCTGGCTCTTTGCCTTCCGCGACCAGTTCTTTATTGCGTTCTAACACCGAAGCTTTCGAAGTGATATCACCAGAGACGAACTCCGAATCACCAGCCTCATCAATTTGCACGCGCGAGAACATTTGTCGCACCAAGATTTCCAAGTGCTTCGGCGAAATCTCATGACCTTGCGCCGCATACACGTTCAACACGTCGTTCATAATGTAGCGTTGCGTCACTTCTACGCCCTTATACTTGAGCAAATCTTGTAAATTCATAGAACCTGCTGTCAAGCGGTCGCCCGCTGTCACGACATCGCCAGATTTCACTACTACTTCAGCTTCTCCCGGAACCTCGACTTTCACCGACGCACCAGCCGCCGCCACGAGAATTACTCCGTCCTTGACCAGCTCCACCACGCCATCACAAGGCGCCTTAATCGTCGACTTGTCCTCAGCTTTTTTCGCCAAAGTCGCGCCCGCTCGCACGCTTTCGCCGTCTTTCACGGTAAGTTCGTGTCCAACAGTGGCAATTTTAGTGATTTTGCCAGCTTGTGGCGTAATCTGAATGACATAATGGTTACCGTCTTCTTTCACTTCCACCACGCCGTCAATTGGAGTAATGTAAGCTTGCCCCTTTGGCGTTCGAGCTTCGAGAAGTTCCTCCACCCGAGGTAGACCTCGTGCGATAGCACCCGAACCTGCCACACCAGAACCGTGCTTAGTATCAAGCGTCAGCTGAGTACCTGGCTCACCAAGCGACTGCGCCGCAATCACCCCGACCGGCTCATTCGCCGCCACGAGTTCACGGGTCGACATATCGACGCCATAACTCTTGCGCGGGATGCCTTCCACCGCCGTGGTCGACAGCACCGACTGAATCTTCACGGACTCAATCTTTTCATCAGCGTCAATTTGGTCTGCCAATTCTTTCGTGATTAATTCGTCTGCCTCGAGATAGCCCGGCACCGCTTCCGCCGTATACCGACCGGCTAGCCGCGCAGCAAACGAGATACCCGACAGCTCAGTTTCGTTGCGATACACCACAAATCCCGGGTCTTCCGCTTCCGAGTCAATCGTAAACACATCTTGCGATACATCAACTAGACGCCGAGTCAAATACCCCGAGTCCGCAGTACGCAGAGCCGTCGACACCTGCCCCTGACGTGCACCTCGCGTTGCGATAAACGATTCTAGCGTGTTCAAACCTTTTTTATACGAAGATTTCACCGGCAACTCGATTTCATTGTTGTTAATATCCACCATGATGCCGATTTCCGCCGACGCGAGCTTAATATTCGAAATATTACCACGCGCGCCCGAGTTCACCATCACCGCGATATCGGTATCCATCTCTGACAACTTCGAAGACAAGAATTCCGAAATCTTTTTGTCGATATCACGCCAGTTCGCAATCGTGAGTTTATAACGCTCTTCCTCAGTTACAAGACCGTCGTTAAACTGTTCCTGAATCATCGCCGTCTTAGCATCGCCTTCCGCGATAAAGTCGTCGATTTCATCATAAGTCGGATAATCATCCTTCGCCGTCGAAATCGAAGCAATCGTTTCGTATTCAAACGCCAAATCTTTCAAATCATCCGCAGTTTTTACCATCACTTCAGCGCCATATTTCTCAAAAATCTCCGCCATCACCTTCGACAAGTGTTTTTTGGTTTGCACCGAGTTGTCAAACGGATAATCTTTTGGCAAGATTTCGTTGAAAATCACGCGCCCTAAAGTCGTATTGCGAATTTCTTTCTTCGCAAACACGCGAATCGGAGTCTGCAGAGCAATCACACCTTGGTCATAAGCCATTTCCGCCTCGTAAATCGACGAAAAGGCCTTCGGCGTATCGGTGTTCGTCCCCGGCTTATCATAAGTCAGGTAGTAAGCACCAAGTACCACGTCCTGATAAATCGCTAACACTGGCGAACCGTCCGCCGGTTTTAGCAAGTTCTTGCCCGCCGACATCAATTCGCGTGCTTCCGCCTGCGCCGCGTCCGAAAGTGGCAAATGCACCGCCATCTGGTCGCCATCGTAGTCCGCGTTAAAGCCCGATGCTACGAGTGGATGTAGTTTAATCGCTTTGCCATCAATCAAGCGCGGTTGGAACGCTTGTACACTTAACCGGTGTAGCGACGGAGCGCGGTTAAGGAGCACATATTTACCCTTAATCACCTCGTCCAACGCATCCCAGACAATCGTTTCTTTTGCTTCGATCAGTCGCGAAGCCGCCCGAATGTTATTCGCATATTCATTACCAATCAACCACGAAATCACAAACGGCTTAAACAGTTCTAGCGCCATTTGCTTCGGCAAGCCACATTCGTGAAGTTTGAGTTCCGGACCGACCACAATCACCGACCGCCCAGAATAGTCCACGCGCTTACCCAGCAAGTTCTGGCGGAACCGCCCTTGCTTACCTTTCAAAAGATCCGACAAAGATTTCAACTTGCGTCGTCCATTGGTCGAATTCGCGCCTCGCGAACCGTGCGATGCCGAGTTATCAATCAACGCGTCCACCGCCTCTTGCAACATCCGCATTTCATTGCGACAAATCACTTCTGGCGCATTCAATTCGAGCAACTTTTTCAACCGATTATTACGGTTAATTACCCGGCGATACAAATCGTTCAAATCCGAAGTCGCAAATCGTCCACCAGGCAACGCAATCATTGGGCGCAAATCCGGTGGAATAACCGGAATTACTGTCAACACTAAATCTGCCGGCTTAATCCCCGCCGCTTGCATTCCTTCGAGCGTTTTTAATCGCTTTTGGATTTTCTTTTCTTTCTGACCTTTAGCTTCCGCCGCTTCCTCGTGCAACTGTTCAATCAACTTATCCAAATCGATTTCGTCAAGCAACCGCTTAACCGCCGTCGCCCCCATCTCTACCGTAATTAAATCTTCGTATTCTTCCGGCAACTTGCGATAATCGACTTCCGTGATCACTCCGCCCTTCTTAAACGATTCAAGCATCGCCTTGCGCGTCGCAAAATCCGATTCTAGTTCCTCGATTTCTTTATTGCGTTGCTCGGCCAGCGCTTTCACATCCGCGCCGTCCGCTTTTGCTTCCTTATCGAACCGAATTTTAATCGCTTCTCGCGCCGCGTTAGTCTGGGCTTCGAGTTCCTCCAAAGTTTTTTGGATTTGCTCGGTTTTTGCATCCGTAATCAAATATGTCGCAAAATACACTACTCGCTCAATATTTTTTACGGTAATATCAAGCAAAATTCCCAACGCCGACGGAATTCCGCGCATAAACCAAGTATGTGCCACTGGCGCCGCTAGCGCAATATGCCCCATGCGTTCCCGCCGAGTAATCGACTTCGTGACCAAATTCCCCTCTTTGTCTACCGCCGCCTCGCGCGAACGCACGCCTTTAATCTTCGAATCGTGCGGATTAATATCTTTGGTCGGCCCAAAAATCCGTTCACAGAACAACCCGTCCCGTTCTGGTTTTTGAGTTCGATAGTTTATCGTCTCTGGCTTGGTTACTTCGCCATAGCTCCAATTCAAGATATCGTCCCGGCTCGCCACCGTGAGTCTAATTGAATCGAAATCCGAAGCGCTAATGAAGTTATCCATCCACGCCATTTAGAACTCCTCTCCGAGATCAACCATGCCGTCTTCATCGTCAATCTCCTTTATTTCAACGCCCTCCTCTTCCATCATCGCCTCGGCTTCTTCGTCGTCGAGGTCGAGAATTTCCGGCTCGGTCGTTTTCTTATGTTGATCGTAAATCGATTGGTCATCTTTTGACTTTTCGATTTCTTTTGAAGTTTTTTCAATTACATCCCCCGCATCCGCTGCTTCACCGTGGTCCAAAAGGTCTACCTTTAGCCCTAAGCCTTGCAACTCTTTCACTAACACGTTAAAGCCTTCTGGCAACTTCGGCCCTTCAATCGGTTCATGCTTAATAATCGACTCATAAGCCTTCGCCCGTCCATAAACGTCATCCGACTTGATCGTCAGCATTTCCTGAAGCGTGGTCGCCGCGCCATAAGCCTCGAGCGCCCAAACTTCCATTTCCCCAAACCGCTGACCACCATTTTGTGCCTTACCACCAAGTGGCTGTTGGGTCACCATCGTGTACGGACCAGTCGACCGTGCGTGAATCTTGTCTTCGACCATGTGGTGCAGTTTCAACATATGCATCACCCCGACCGAAGTCCGTTCATTAAACGGCTCACCGGTCAAACCGTCAAACAGTTGTACCCGACCGTCTTTATTAAACCCAGCTTTTTCGAGTTCCTCATTGATTTTTTCGTCCGGCACCCCGTTAAACGATGGCGTCGCTACTTTATAGCCCAGCGCTCGTGCTGCCATACCAAGGTGCGTTTCAAAGAGCTGCCCGAGATTCATACGACTTGGCACACCCATCGGCGACAACACCACATCAATCGGCGTCCCGTCTTCCATAAACGGCATGTCCTCAACTGGCAGAATTCGCGACACCACACCCTTGTTACCGTGGCGCCCCGCTAGCTTATCGCCAACGCTAATCTTGCGCATTTCCGCGACAAAGATTTTGATCTGCATAATCACGCCAGCTTTCAGCTCGTGGCCTTGTTCGCGCGTGTAAACTCTCACGTCCACGACCTTGCCGACTGACGAACCGTTCATCCGTACCGACGTATCACGTACATCTTTCGCCTTTTCGCCAAAGATTGCTCTTAGCAGCCGCTCTTCCGACGACAACTCTTGTTCACCTTTTGGCGTAATCTTACCAACTAAGATATCTCCGTTATGAACTTCCGAGCCAATCGTCACAATACCATCTTCACCAAGATGTCTGAGTGAATGTTCCGACACGTTCGGAATATCCCGCGTTACTTGTTCCGGTCCGAGTTTAGTCTCGCGCACTTCCACGTCGAAATCTTTAATGTTGATCGACGTCAAAGTATCATCCTCGACCAACCGGTTCGAAATCACAATCGCATCGTCCATGTTATAACCCCGCCACGGCATAAACGCCACCAACAAGTCTCGCCCCAGTGCCAGCTCGCCGTCATTAATCGACGCGCCTTCAATCAAAGTATCGCCTTTTTCAACTTTTTGACCTCGCGCCACTACACAACGTTGGTTATAACAGCGGTCGTCATTGGTTTTTTCAAAATGATGCAACTTATATTCACGGTCTCCGCCTTTTTCATAAGTCACAATCACCGAATCGCCGTCCGCTTTTTTCACCACGCCCTTGCCAGACGCTGTGACGAGTTGCGAAGTATTGAGCGCCACTTCACGTTCAATCCCCGTCCCCACCACCGGATTATCTTGCTTCAAAAGTGGCACCGCCTGCTTCTGCATTGCGCAAGCCATTAGCGACCGGTCAACCCGGTTTTTCTCAACAAACGGAATTAACGACGCCGACACGCCCAAAATTTCCTTGTGAGCTGCATCCACGTGCGTCACCCGCGAAGCTTCCACCTGTGCTGGCGTGCCGTGTACTCGTGCCGACACCCAATCTTCGACAAACTTCCCGTCTTTATCTAGTTTTACCGACGCGTCCGCAATCACCTTGTCGTTTTCCGTGTCCGCATCCATATAAACGATTTCATCGGTCACTTTGCCATCTTTCACCACGCGATACGGCGCCTCAATAAACCCATATTCATTAATCTTGGCATAAGTCGCAAAGTTTAGCACCAGACCCACGTTGCCACCTTCCGGCGTTTCTACCGTACAAATTCGACCATAGTGCGTCGGGTGAGCATCGCGCACGTCAAAGCCCGCGCGTTCCCGCGTCAAGCCCCCCGGCCCCATCGACGACAACCGACGTTTGTGCGCCAATTCCGAAAACGGGTTCACTTCGTCCATCAACTGCGAAAGTTGCGAGGTAGCAAAGAATTCTTTCACCGCTGCGACGACTGGTCGCGAGTTTAATAATTGCGACGGAGTCACTTCTTCGACATTCGCCATTGACATCCGGTCAAGAATATTACGTTGCAAACGAAGCATCCCCAAGCGGAATTGCCGTTGCACCAGTTCCCCGACCAACTTCACCCGCCGATTACTCAGCGAATCGATATCGTCCGGCGCTTCTTGCGTATTATTCAAACGAATAATCTCCGAAATAATCCGTAGCACGTCGTCCATTTGCAAAGTACGATGCTCCGCATCATTTGGCACATCGATTTCGAGCCGGCGATTAATCTTAAACCGCCCCACGTTCGAATAATCATACCGTCGCGGATCAAAGAACATCCGCTCAATCATCGATTTTGCGTTCTCAACTGTCGCGAGGTCCCCCGGACGAATTCGGCGATACACCTCAAGCAAAGCTTCGCCCTGTGTCGAAGTGGTATCTTTTTCAAAAGTCGCATCAATAAAATGCTTTTCGCCGGTATCTACGTGCGCAAAATGCTCTTTAATTGCCGTTTGGCTCATTCCGAGCGCCCTAAGGAACGTCGTCACCGGAATCTTGCGCCGGCGATCAATTTTCACATACATCGCCCCGCTTGGCACAGTCTCAAATTCAAGCCACGCGCCTCGCCCCGGGATAATTTTCGCGCCATAATAACGCCGAGTCCCCACCGTCTCCGCGCTAAAGAACACGCCCGCTGAACGAATTAACTGAGAAACAATAACCCGCTCGGTCCCGTTAATAATAAACGTCGCCCGATCGGTCATCCACGGATAATCACCAAAGTAAATATCCTGTTCCTTTTTCTCGCCGGTCGCTTTGTTTTCTAGCTCGACCAAGACATGCAAAGGCGCTTCATAAGTCGCAAGATTGTATTTTGCGTCTTGTTCGCTCTCCTTTGGCTCCTTAAAATAATAATCTTTAAACCTAAGAGAGAGTTTTTGACCCGTATAGTCGTCAATCGGGTTCAACTCCGCAAAAACCTCTCTCAGGCCGTTGTCGACAAAGTCCGCCCACGAATCTTTTTGGTGTGCCGTTAGATCCGGAATTGGCAAAGCTTGGTCACCCTCGGTGAAAAATACTCTCTCACCTGCCTTTGGTTTTGTAGCCATTCTACCTCTTTTTTATTAGTGTTAATAATCTTTTTGATGCTCCGCTGTTTACTCTTAGTCCGTTTTATTCGAACTCATCGCAAACCCGCCTCACATCTCAGCGCCGGAAGATTACTGCCCTACTTCTCTCCTGACCTCGCTACTTTCAGGATTACACAAAAATAAGGCACACTACTTCTTCTCCCCATTTTACCACGCCACGTCAAAAAAATCAACCCAAAAATCCCTGAAAAACCAATTTTCTCCCAACTTAAACACTCCCGCCAAAATCAACCCAAAAATCCCCCATCAACGTAGGGGGATTTTTAGACATAGATAAGCTCTCAACTTATATCTCTTTAAGCCGACTCGCAGTTAGTTAGCTTATGTTTAATTATACGCCCACCCGCCCAAAAGTCAAGACTTTTCATCCGACTTTTTTTGACAAAATTTCAAGTCAAAAATGCCCGGACGGCATCCACCCTAAAACAAAAACCTAGGCATCGAAACACCTAGACCACAAAAAACAAAATGCCCAGGCGCCAAAACGCCAGGGCATTATTCCATTCAAGCTAAAAACTCAACCTAAATATCCAAATCATCCAAATCCGCAAGCTCCGCGCGAGTCTTTTCCGCAAGCTCCGAAGTCTCGTCTTCCGCTGAATCTACCTCTGTATTTTCGGTAATTCCGGACGCGCTTTCTTCATTCGCTTCTGCCTCAAAAGTCTCTTCCGCATGGTGCGCCCCTCGCTCCGTCGCCGGTCGCGCTTCTCGATGCGATGTCTCTTCGTCGTTTACGATTTTCAAGTTATAACGCGCGTTCTGCTTCGATCCGAGCGCCCTAAGTAGCACTCGCATCGCCTGCGCCGTCATCCCGCGCTTACCGATAATCCGCCCCACATCCTCTGGGTCGACTGTAAGCGACAGCAGCACCCCCTTCTCGTCAATGCTCCTCTCTACTACTACCTTATCTGGATTGTTGACTAAGGTTTTAACGATGTATTCTACAAATTGCTGGTCAATGGTAGCCATATTGCCTCCGATTAAATTATTTATTCTTAAATTATACCACAAAAAACGGCCTTTTATAGACCATTTTTTTGCCAAATTACCATAATTTTTATCAATTTCGGTAATTTAAAACTTAAGCTTCCGCCGGAGCTTCAGCAGTTTCCTCTGGAGCCTCTTCCTTTGGCTGATTTTTGCGCAATTTATCTGCGTGTTTCGCCACGGCCTTTTTCGGCGCAACTTCCTTGTACCATTTCGGCAACTTCACGCCATTTTTCTTCAAGATAAACGCCACTCGCGAGGACGGTTGCGCCCCGTTCGAGAGGTATTTTTCCACTTTTTCCTTGTCCAAAGTCAAAGCCTTGGTTTCAGGGTTATAGTTGCCGACCTCAGCCACAACGCGCCCCGACAAGGGATGACGCTGGGATTCTTGGACGACTATCCGGTACGTCGGATAATGCGCCCGGCCTTTACGTTGCATGCGAATCGCTAGCATTTTTTCTCCTTAAAAATTAATATCTCCCCTAATTATATCACACTTCCCCCTAAAATACAACCCCACGCCCAGCGTTTGCCACATACGTGCGCGTTCAAGAACGACACGGTCCCTACCGCCCCCGATACTTCTTCACCCCCTCGCGCGCGGCCTCGGTCTGAGCCTCTTGCTTGGAATGCCCCGTCCCCGTGCCTCTAAGTTCATCTTTTACATATACCCCTACCGTAAACGTTTTTTCGTGATCCGGCCCCTCCTCTTTCAGAGTCCGATACACCGGCGCCGCCCCATCAGTCTTTTGCGCTAACTCCTGCAGATGCGACTTCGGGTCCCGCCAACTTTCGTCCGCCAAAATCGTATCAATTTTCACCAAAATATGCTCAGCAATCAACCTTCGCGCCGTCTCATAACCTTGATCTAGATACGTCGCCCCGACTACCGCCTCAAAACAATCTGCCAAAATCGAATCATGCGCCCGCTCCGTTCCTTTTTTCTCGCCCTTAGACATCCGCACCAGGGGCTCATACCCGAGCTCTTTCCCCGCCTCGCCAATCGATTCCGTCCGCACCAGCGCCGCCCGAAGTGCCGTCATCACCCCCTCCGGATAGTTGTAATTCCGATACAAAAAATCCGACGTCACCAGCTCCAAAACCGCGTCACCAAGATATTCCAACCTCTCATTATGCTCCTTAACGGTTTTTTGATGCTCATTCACATAGCTCCGGTGCGTCAGCGCCGTAACCAAAAGCATAATATCATTAAACTCAAACCCCAATTTTTCCTTCGCGAACTCGCGATATGGTGTCAAATCCATAAACCTCCTAAACTTCCCCCGCCCTAATTTTTTTCTTCGCAATCAGCATCAACTTCCCGATGTCCTCATACTCAATTTCATTCAAAGCATCCGTAAACGAAAACCATTGAATCCCCTTCATCCACTTTTCCGGCTCCAAATTCTCGTGCGCATCGAGCGCCTGCACCAGATACACCTGCGTTGTCATCAGCACTAACTTGTCCAGCCGGCGATATTTAAAGTGAATTTTCCCAAGCCACGTCAAAATCGAAACGTTTTTCAGCCCAGTTTCTTCCTCGATTTCTCGCCGAGCGGTCACTTTTGCCGTTTCGCCCGGCTCGATATGTCCTTTCGGGATCGTCCACCGCCCCTTCGAATCCTGAATCAACAAAATTTCGATATCTTTTCTATCTTTAGTGAATCGAAAAATAATCCCACCCGAAGTCGGCTCGCGCACAATCTCCTGAATGGTGGCTTTCCGCCGAAACGCCGATTTGATTTTATCAAAAGTGGACGTTTTTTCAATTGGCAAAGCCTCTGGAACTTTTAATTTCCGTTTTTCTAGCGGCTCGCGCTTTTCGTTATTCCTTTGTGGAGCCGTTCGTTTCAGTTGATTGCTCTTCTTGTTTTTTTGCTCCATGATTTTTTTCGTCTATCCCGAGCTTACGGTAAGCCGTCCCCAGAACTCCGTTCACAAATTTCGACGAATTTTCTGAACCGAATTCTTTGGCGAGCTCCACCGCCTCGTTAATCGCCACCTTCGGCGGGATTGTCTCCCGACATTCCGAAAGCTCATATAGCCCCATCCTAAGCACGTTTCTATCTATCGCCGCGATTGCCTCAATCGGCCACTCCGGCGCCAGTGGCGCCAGCGCCTTGTCCAAAGTTTCCGCATTTTCGCGCACTTTTCGCGCCAAATTATACACAAACTCCGTATCCCCCAAGGCTTTTTCATATGGCTCAATATTTTTCGCGACAATCAAATCCAACTCGACGTCAGGGTCCTTCGCTTGCGTTCGCAGTTCGTATTCATACAAACTCTGAAGCACAATTACTCTGCCTAAATGTCGATTACTTGCCATATTTTTAATTCTTTACCTTTAAGTTATTTTACTTTTTGCTTTAATCGTTTTTATTACGATTTGCTACTTTTGCCGTTTTGCTACTTTTTTACAGCCTTTTTTACTGTTTTTTCGGCTTTTTTCACGGTTTTCTCGGCCTTTTTCGCCGCTTTTGCAATTTCCGCTTTTACGGTTTTCACTTTTAAGTTCGGGGTCTTTTTCTTGGTCTCGAACGCTTTCACGGGCGAAAGTTTATTCACTCGCTTCGCCAATTCCAACCGAAGATGACTCCGCCTTAGCCCAGTCTTCCGCGGGCTACTCTGTTTTTTAGGTTCAGGCATTTTACTCCTTAATTTAATAGCTAATTTTACTCATTTTATCACTTTTTGTGATTTTTTGCAATCGGTTTTACGTCAAATCCTTGCAAAAACTTTCATATTTGTTATACTTAAATCATAAGATGAGCTCTAGAAGCTCATCGGATTGGGCGTTACTGTTCGTCTACGACGACAGTAACTTTTTTATTTTTTGGCTTACGCTTAAATCTAAAGTAAAACTCTATTTCCATAGCGTACCCCCCACCAAACAATTACCGCGGTCAACATTCCGAAGGTAACGTTAGCTAAATCACAAAAACATTGCTACTCAATAGCCCTAGGCTTTTACAAGCTCCAAGAGGCTAGCGTATGAGTTGCAGACTCCGTAAATACAATCGCCGTTACTAATTTTCGCAAAATGTTTTTTTGCACATTCAATTTTTGCCTTCTCAACTCCCTTAACACCAACGTCTAACTCCCCTTCATTCACGCCTTTCGTCTCGGCTACAAAATAAATATGCTTCACACCGGCTTCATCACGAAACGCAATCGCCCAATCTGGGTTATAATGCCCCATCGGCGTATCAATATAAAACTTTTTCGGCAACTTTACATACACCTCGACCGCATCACTTTTGTCAAGCTCACCAGCAAAATCCTTCTCAATATCCGAATCATAACGCAACTTATCATATAAATGATGGTTCGGCGTGTCAATAAGGTTCCGACCGTATTCTCCAGTTATCTCGCCATTGATGAAAATCTCGCCACCATCCCATTTTTCGTTCAATTTATCATATTCGATATGTTCAACCACAGTCGAGGCTTTTTGTTCATTAATTAGTTGAATCGCATTATGAATAAACTCCTCGGGATTTGTCTTAAACTTATCAAACGTCCCCGGCTCAATCCCAGTAAGGATTTTGGCAATCGCCCCGCGGGTCAAACTCGTTCCGCCGTCATTTTGCGACTTCGAAAGTTCAGAAATAAGATCGTATTTTACGACATCGTTTGTGAGTTCAGAAATTGCGATTGGCGTGCCTATTCTCTCCTTCCACATTTCAACCTCATCCTTTCCGACAGTTCTTAATATCCCCTTCGTAATAATCACTTCCGTCTTCGTTACGCGCATATTTTTATTCAAAGCATCAATACAACGCTTTATCAGCTCCTCTTCATCAAAATTCACAGTGTAATAAGTTTTTTCGTTAATCTGTTCCCAAAGTTCTTTGAATTTTTTCGAAGCAAATTTCTCTTGGTCAAGATTGAGTTTTTCAGAGCGGCGCGCATTCGTAATCAGCTGGCCGCGTTTCGGATCATAAACAGATTCGAGAATGTTTTCAATATTTTCGGCAAATGGGGCATATAAGTCGCCAACAGCTTCGCGAACTTGCTGAATTTTTTGCTCCTCATTTAGCGCATGGTAAGCATCGGTTAATTGCTTTGTATTACGATCAACTAAGCCAGCAATAACCAAACCAGTGAATATATCTCCCGCAGCGGCATCGTCGATAGTAAAAGTCTTTGCACCACTAGCATCTTGCACAATTTTACCATTAAACAGCGAAGCCGAAGCATCTTTTGGACGTTTAGCAATAATCTCATTAAATTCACTCTGCAAACTATTCGCGAAACTTTCATAACTCTCGTTCGCAATCACCGTTAGAATATTCGTATCATGAACTAGATTTTCACCGAGAATTTCCGCATCTTGACGAATACCGTCTTGATCCACGCAGAGGCGCAAGCCTCGGCCAATCTCTTGACGTTTTTTGATTTCTGCATCTGATTCACGAAGTGTACAAATTTGAAAGACATTTGGATTATCCCAGCCCTCTCGAAGTGCGGAATGGGAGAATATGAAACGAACAGGTTCTTTAAAATCAAGTAAGCGTTCCTTATTTTTCATAATAAGATCATAAGCCGATACGTCATCGGATCCACCATCTTTGCCTTCTTTACTGTTAATTGCGCGCCCCTTTTTGTCGATCGAAAAGTAGCCAGAATGAATCTCGGAAGAAGTGAATTTTTCTAGGTATTTTCGAAAATCAGAATCTTCTTCGAACTGCAGCTGTTGGTTCAAATAGATATCGACCGCTTTATCAAACTCTTCTTCAAATATTTTTGCGTACATACCTTTTTGCTCCTCGCCCGATTCATCATAGTATTTATACTTGGCTACTTCATCGATAAAGAAGAGCGAAAGTACCTTGATGCCTTTTTTGTAAAGTTTGCGCTCGGTCTCAAGATGAGACATAATGGTTTCGCGAATTTGGATACGTCGGAGATCATCGGTATTTGTTTCGCCAATTACTTCGCCCTCATGGATACGAATTCCATTAACGAAGTCGACATAGCCTTCATCTTCGCGAGCATTAATTTCGGAAATTTTATATCCATCACGATAAGCCTCTAGCTCGCCGGAATAAACGTATATATCATCACCTAGCACCAAAGTCTTAGTTTTACGAGAAATACCACTACCGGTTTTAGCATCAAATTCAAACGCCACCGTTGCGGTTGGCCGTTTATTTGGGTAAGTATTAATCTTTTGCAAATAAAGATAGCCGTTTGTCGCCGAACCACCTTTTACGGTTATGCCCTTAACCGTAATTTTCTTTACGAGCTGTTTTTGGTAAGCGTCGACTGCGTCTAGGCGATAAACTTTATTGAAGTCTTCGCGATGCGTGGCGGAATAAGCCAAAAGAAACAGAGGGTTAAACTTCGCAATGCTTTCCCGCGTCTTATTACCGCTCTTATCCGTCCCGAGCACACTCTGCGGCTCATCGATAATCATAATCGGTTTTGTCGCTGCAATCACATCAATCGGGCAACGCGATTGGAACGAGTCAAGTTGCATATAAATCCGTCGCGCATCTTTTTCGCGTGTGTTAAATGCTTGCGTATTAATAATCATCACATTGATGTTCGGGTCTTCAGAAAATTGCTCGAGTTCATTTAGCTTTGACGAATTATAGATGAAAAAACGAATTTTTTTGCCATAATCTTCGGCAAAATGCTCCGCGGTTGTCTGAAAACTTTTATAAACACCTTCGCGAATCGCAATACTCGGCACCACGACAATAAACTTACACCAACCATAACGTTTGTTAAGCTCATACATAGTTTTAATATAAGTATAAGTTTTTCCCGTTCCAGTTTCCATTTCGATTGTAAACACAGGCCGACCATTCAACCTTTCAATTTTGGAATTTCTAGCAATATTTTGCTGCCCTTGGACTTCGTGCAGATTTTTAATAAGCTGAGCATCTTGGAGAGAAATATCAGCATTGCCAAACCCAATATTTTTAATATGCTCAGCATACCAGCCACTAACGTTCCCTTGGTCAGCAAGAAAACGATGCGTAGAGTTGACCTGCCCCGTAAAAACATCACAAGTCGCTCTTACGGCATCCTCTTGGAATTTTTGATGCTTAAATCTAAGCTTCATTACTACCTCCTCGCGTGCGTTTTTCTATTTCATTGATATTGCCGTTTGCGGAATTCTCTAATTTCCGTATCTTTGCAATACTGGCGTTTTTCGCTAAAAGTTCCAATTGCTTCTTTGCCATTGCATTGAGCCGTACTAAGCGCTCAGATTGAGAGATTCCCTGGCGCATCAATTCAGCATTAATATTTTCAAGATTACTAATAATAATCAAATGGAGCGAATCTGTATGGTCGCGAATGTTTTCGTTCTTGGCAGCAAATTCTGGGTTCCTATCCCGCCACTCCTTTGCTGTCATACCAAAAAGCGCTACATTTAATACGTCTGCTTCATTGGCATAGGCAAATTTCTTTTGTTTATCTGAAAGTTGTGGGATGATATTTTCCTTAATTGCATCCGTATGAATAACATAGCTCGCAGCCGCAAGCTGGCGATTGGCGTGCCACTCAATTTTGTTTCGGTAAGCTTCATTCGACTTAAGACGCTCAAACTCCTTAATGAGATAAAGTTTAAATTCTGGGCTTAACCAGCTAGCAAATTCAAAAGCAATATCTGGATGAGCAAAAGTACCAGAGCTATATCTTCCCCCGCTCGGGATAATTCCAATCGCGTTAAATTCTTTTTTCCAGCGTGTCGGGGTCATAGTAAAACGGTTGTAAGGCGCTTCGTTAATTTTAATTCCGTGGAATTGCACGGAATTAAAATTAGCATTATTCAGCTTCTCCCATAGACCATAAAAATCAAAAGAGTTTTTATTGGACATCCAATTTCTAATCACGCCAGATGGATCATCGGTATTCATGCGTTTTGCTAGGTCAGTCAAGGAAATATAGTCTACATTACCTATCCGTTTTACTTCTATAGGGGTATTTTGCACTATTATTTGTGCATTAATTTTATTTTCCATACTACACCACCTT
>CAVFVK010000004.1:34903-37791 GCA_963626095.1 bacterium
TACAGCAGATCGAGCGGCGTGCGGTCTTTTTTAATGTTATCTATCGCATCAAATAGGTCAGATTGCTCCGTTTCGCCAAGAGGCTTGCGAATATCTTCTTTTTCGTTACTGTCGTCAACGCGAAATACACGAAAACCCGTGTCAATTTCAACTTCCGGATGCTCTTTCTGGATTTTATCGCCAGCACGACGCAAACGCTCTGCAGTTATCTGATCTACAGTCGTATAGCCAACTTTGCCAGCCACACTCTTTGGATTAACTGGTTCGTTGATTTGCATAAGAATAAAACGTCTTTTGCCGCCGTCATCCATATTTTGTTGTATTATTGCATGGCCAGTTGTCCCTGAGCCGGCAAAGAAGTCCAAAATAAGATCATCTTTTGACGTACCACATATGGTCGAAAGATAACGAATAATTACAGTTGGCTTCGCAAAGTCAAAGGGGATTTGAAGCTGTTTTAATTCCTCCGAGCTAATTCGGTTTTCCCACTTATTTATTAAATCCGTAGGGACTCGGCCCTCATCTTCTCGATCAGATAAATAAATCTTAGTATAAACATTCCACTTCGAAGTATTACCATATTGGTCAATAAGCGCTGTCGCCGATTTATTCTCTGAGAAATAAATTGTTCCTTTTTCTTTTTCCTGAAGATACCTTTCTTGGGACCATCTCCAGCAGTAATCGTCGCCTGAAGGCAAGACTTTTTCGCCGTCTTTAGCGATTGATGGAAATGTTTTGCCTTTCGGAATAATTAGTGCTCCATCGGGCGCCTCTACGTAATATCGCTGGTTTGGTCTTACCCCAAGCCCAGGCTGGCAGAGACCTTTAATAGTAAATCTCTCTCCCGTTCTCGGGCCAGTAGTTTCGGTACGATTATATGTAGCTTTCGTTTCTTCGGATAATGGTTCTCTAAAGAAAGGAAGCGATACTATATTTTTAGCATAGACCAATATGTACTCCATATTAGGAGAAAAATATTGTCCTTTGTTTCCGCCACTTTTCATTATTCTAGCAATATTGCCAACAAAATTATCTTCTCCGAAAATTTCATCGCACATTTTCTTCAGGTTTGAATGCTCGCTATTATCTATAGATACGAAAATTACGCCCTCATCCGACAATAAATTCTTCGATACTTTTAATCTCGGATACATCATAGAAAGCCAATCCGAGTGAAAACGGCCATTGGCTTTAGCGTTTTCTAGATATTCGTCTTCAGAAATAATAACATTGCCATTCGAGTCTGTGGAGACATCCTCAAAGTCAGCTTTCTTGACGGTGAAGTTATCATGGTAGACAAAATCGTGGCCAGTATTATATGGGGGATCAATGTAGATCATTTTTATTTTGCCAAGATAGGATTCCTGGAGAAGTTTCAGTGCATCGAGATTGTCGCCCACGATGAGCATATTCTTTGTGTTATCAAAATCTCTGGAAGCCTCAATGTCTGGGCGTAATGTTTTATTAATCGGAGCACCGGCTTCGATAATCGCCTTGCGCTTACCAACCCAAGTAAAATTATACGATTCATCCTTGTCATCTAGCTTGTCCAGCGCCTCGCCCAATGATTCAAAGAATTCGCGACTGCTTTTCCAGTCCACGTGGTCCAAATCGACCTTCTCAATATTATCCATAAATTTCCTCCACAATTAACTCATAAATATCCTTATTGCAATTATACCACAGAAAATATATTTTAAGCGGAGGAGGATGCTATTTTTTAGTTTTTTCTTCGTTTTTTGGAGCTCTCTTATCTTTGATTTTTAAGTACTTTCTAAACATCCGCTCGATTTCATCTTTGGACTCCTTAATGGTGCCTTTTTGATGTTTTTCCCAAGTCTTATACCAGAGTCCAGGATTATTCGGGCTATCGTTTCTAGCCATAGTATTGGCAGATACGTTAGCCTTTACATCCTTTAGATATGAATCGATTTTTAATGAGATGCTCTCGGGCACGTAAATCTTATTTTCAAGATAGTATCTTGCGAATACGTTAAAGCCTTCGGCCGCTTTTTGAGCTACGTCATTTTCAGCATCGTCGTACTGTATAGGCGATAGAAATATGGATATATCTAGGTCGGCGTCCGCGAGATGTTTATATAGTTCTGCTAGTACGTCCCATTGCTTATCATATTGTTTTGTTTTTTTATGATTGTGAATGGGCGGTATTATAGCAACTAGCGCAGAAGATACTACCGCTACTCCGGATATTACAAGAGAACCAATTATTTGCACGTTTTCCATAGTTTATACCTCATTTCAATAATTGTTTTAATTTATACCTTTCCTTCGCCAACTCCTGCCTCTTCCCCAGCGACAGTTCTGCCTTAATCTTGCGATCCAGCGCAGCAATTTGTTTTTGAATCTTTTCGCGTTCTTTAAGCACTTCAATATCTTCTTTTATGGACTTCGGCGCCTCACTAGATTTTTTTGTGCCCACGAGCTTATCTCCGGCGATTTGACGCACGAAATTATTAAAAACAGTGTCAATATCAAGCCCATCTATTTTTATATTCGCAAGTCTCTCGTCATTCCAATCAGTATAAAAATACATATCCACCTTGGAAATATTCTCATTTTTTCGACTCTGCTCTTTATAACAAATCGCTGCTTTTTCAATCGTGCCTTTTCTAATCAGAAAAAGAATCGGATACGGAATTGCCGAGTCGATAGTCCTTAAAACTTTTTCTGATATTTCGCCATTTTTAAGTTCAATCCAAAAAACTTCAATCTCCGGCCATTTTTTAGCCGACAAGTTCACGGTGCTCGGCGCTAATTTATATTCCCAAACGATCCGTGAAACTTCATCTTGAAAAAGGTTTTTAGTCGTCGTGTCTAAACCTTTATAAAAGTTCTCCTTGGCCACGATTCGCCCGACTTTTGCACGC
>CAVFVK010000004.1:38189-46353 GCA_963626095.1 bacterium
ACATAAATAACGCCCGCCGGAGCCTCATCTTTAATTGCGCCAGCGGTCGCACTAATGCCGAACGGCGTATGGTCCGCGTCGCCATATTTCTTATGGAGTTCCTGTAAGTCCATATGGAATTCATTAAGCCCGAGGTCCATAATCGAAACGCCACTGTTCATTTCTTCAAGGTCGACGACCTCTTTCTGGAGTCGTTCGAGTTGTTCTTTGCGATATTCAAGCTCTGGATCGGTATTTTCTAGCACATCACCACCAGCACCAGTAATCGAAATCAATTTCGTCCGATTTTCAACACGCGCTTTAAGATTAATATATTCATCAAGGTCAACATTTGGCCAAAAATTCACGAGTTGTATTTGTTTATTTTCCGAACCGATACGATCAATCCGACCGAAGCGCTGAATAATGCGCACCGGATTCCAATGGATATCGTAATTAATTAGATAATCGCAATCCTGCAAGTTTTGCCCTTCAGAAATACAATCCGTCGCAATAAGAATATCGATATCCTTACCAGCAAGCGTAGCCCCAAACGCATCACGATTTTTCGATTTCGGACTAAAGCAAGTTAAAATACTATTAAAATCGTGCGGCACCATCGAGCAATTAGTGTCTGGGGTTCTACTACCAGTAATCACTCCGGTCTTCAAATCATATTCCTTATCTAATACCTGTGCGATTTCATTATAAAGATAGTCCGCGGTATCGGCGAAGGCAGTAAAAATAACAATTTTTTTATTGTTGCCGTTAATCGGATGCTCGACTTTTTGTTTAATGACTTTTTCCAATTCGAGAAGTTTCAAATCATGCTCCGGCGTAATCAGGCGAATTCTTTCAAGCAATTCTTCAAGAACTTCGTGATCTTCGGAAAGTTTCTGGCGCCAAGAAATACGGTCGATGTCTTCAAGTTTAATTTTCAAATCTTTACCGACGGTATAGTCCGAATCATTATCGTCATCGTCAATTTCATTAATGTCTTCCATAATATCGGCAAAATCAAAATTACTCGTACGATTCTGATCAAAACGATCTATACTATTTATTGTTGCGGCAATCAAATTATTTAACCGTTCAACCGTTTCACGAAAGGCATAGACGGAACTTTCCGCGCGCTTCAAAAGATTCGTGATCATTAACACATTACGCCCAGCTTCACGATTTTCCCAAGATTTACCCTGCGACGAATCAAGGTCAACGTATTTCGAAAGTTTTGATGGAAAAACAAATTTAAGCGGAGTGTAAATTTGGAGATTTAACCTGTCGATGTATTTAAATAGAATGTTAAAATCAATTTTTTCAAGGTCCGTCAAATCTGGACGAAAACTTTTCGGCGTCAATCTTTCTGGGAATGTTCCAAGATTTGTTTCATTATAATATTTTTCAATATGCTTTCTAGAGCGCGCAATAGTGACACTATCAAGCAAATCGAAGAAGTCAAAGTTTAGCATTTCGAGCAATTGATCAGTTGTGCGATTTTCCGGTTCAAGCTCAGACCAAGTTTTAAATGCATTATTCGCATCACGAAAAATTTTTTCGAGCGAACTATCAACCTTTAATTTCCCCGAAAGTCCATATTCATCATCTCCGCTCGCAATCATCAATTGATTTTTTAAATCGGTGAAATTAATGTTTACTGGCGTAGCCGAAAGCATCAAAACTTTTGTATTCACGCCTTCCTTGATGACTTTTCGGATGAGTTTTTGATAACGATTCTCATAATCTTCCTCTTGTCTTCGTCCAGTATGGCTTTCTCCATTGCGAAAATTATGCGACTCATCAATCACCACAAGGTCATAATTCCCCCAATTAATAAGGCTCAAATCGATCCCATTCGAAGCTCCTTTTTCGCGGCCGAGGTCGGTATGATAAAGCACGTCATAATTTAGGCGATCATCAGCCAGCGGATTATTTTTGTAATTGCCTTTGAAAGTATTCCAGTTATCACTTAAACGCTTTGGGCATAAGACAAGGACGCGTTGGTTGCGTGATTCAAAATATTTAATCACGCCAAGCGCAGAAAAAGTTTTACCAAGCCCCACAGAATCCGCAAGAATACATCCGCCATAGCGATTTAATTTCGTAATACAACCAACGACCGCATCGCGCTGAAAATTATAGAGCATATTCCAGACTTTCGACTGTTTAAAACCGACCGCTTCGTTGGGGAGCGAAGCATCATCGATATCCTCGAGAAATTCACTAAAGATATTATAAAGAGCAACAAAGTAGATGAACTCCGGCGAGTTTTCTTTATAAGCCGCAGCGATACTTTCAAGAACGGTATCCGTCACGTCATCAAGACGGCTATCGTCATTCCAGATTTGATTAAAGGTATTAAGATATTGCTCGGTAAATGGAGCAGGAAGCTTCGTTATGACGGAGTAGGCATTGTTGCCTTTATCTTCGCCGAGTTCTGCGGTAGTGAAGTTCGAAAATGGGTTATAAGTTACGCTTTCTTCTGGCGACTCTACGTTCATAAAAGGCGACATTGCCTCACCGGAAATATTAGAACGGAAGTGTGCTTTCTTGCGAATCCAATCAGCACATTCTTTGGCGATAGCTTGTTGGTTGAGCTCATTACGAAGGCGGACTTCAAAATCTGTGCCATAAAGCGAACGCTCACGAGAAAGACGTGGTATATAAAATTCACGCGCTTCTTTCGGCGCTTTTTCTTTGGTGAATGTTTCGCCAGTAAAAATAAATCGGAACTCGTCGACACTTTTCAATTCGCGTTTTAACGCTTCAAAAGCATAAATTGAAAAAGAAGCCGCCGCAATCGAAATTTTACTATTTTTTCGAATAGTTTCCTTTAAATCATCAATAACTTTATTGTTGACGTTGTCGAACATCTCCGGTGGTTTAGAACTAGAAGTTGTATTTTCCTTATTAAATAAACCCATTTTTACCATCGCTCCGTATTGATTATTCTTGAACTTATTATATCATAATTCTGATATTTTATCCCCCCCTCGCCAAACCCCACCTCCCACTCAAACCGCGTCCGAATAATCGGACATTCTGGCATATTGAGCAAATCGTCCGCAATTTTCACCAGCTCTTTCGCCTAGTAGACATTGTCGCGCCGCAAATTTTCCTTCATATTTTCCCTAATCCTCTTTTTTATTACCTATTTTCTTTGCCTCTTTTTCCAGCTCAATCACCGCACGATCAAAATCACTTTCATAATCAGCTAGCTCTTTAGCGCGATATTTATCATACTCAGAATCAGCTTTTTTAACGGCTTGTTCATGTGAAATTTTACCTTTATCTTTTAACAATTCAAAATGCAAATGCTTTAGCTCGCGGTCCAGCTCATCTTTCCAGTCCTGCATTTTCATCGGCACCTTGCGCAACGCCTGCAATTCAGCGTAATCAAGATACTGCCCGACCAACAAATTCAATTTCTTAAGTTCATCTTCTTCAAGATAATTTTTTGCGATATGCGTATCTTCTTTCGTAATATAGTCGCCCTTGAAATTCGTCATTCCAATCATCGGCTTCTTCGCATCAACACGATTATAGACCACCTCCGCCGCGGTTTGATGATGAACGGCATAGTGCATTTTATTCTGAACCGTCGCAAAAAATTCCTTCGTCAGCTTATCGTTTTTATCATAATCAATTGACGTCGCATAAATATCAGTCACTTGTTGCCACAAATTCCTTTCGGAACTTCTGATATCACGAACCCTCTGCAAAAGTTCTTTAAAATAACGCCCGCCGTTCTGCTTAAGGCGCTCATCATCAAGAGTAAAACCTTTTACTATGTATTCTTTTAGCCTCGCAGTAGCCCATTGGCGAAATTTAATGGCTGTCTCAGAATCAATTCTATAGCCAAGTGCAATCACAGCATCGAGATTATAATGTTTAACCCCATATTTCTTCCCGTCGGCGGCAGTTGTAAAGAAAATCTTTACAACTGAATCGTCGTCCAACTCGCCCTGAGCGAAGATATTTTTCAAATGCTGCCCAACATTTTGCTTTGTTGTGTGATATAAATCCGCAAGTTGATTTTGCGAAAGCCAAATCGTCTCGTCCCCAAGTCTTACATCAATTTTCAGCCCACCATCATCCGCTTTGTAGACAATCACTTTCTCGTTAATGCCATCATTGTTCATAAATCCCCTCCACAGTTAGCTTTATATCTTAAGTTAATTATACCACACCCTCCCCAATCCCCCACACCGCCACCCCGGCCGCCACGGAGACTCTTAGTTAAGCGGAGCATAAATACGGTTCTTAGGCTCTTCTTTTATGGACTCATACGGAATATATTCACCTTCGACACGATCTTTCCAAGGCTTTTGCGAATGCGTGAAGTTGACGATTTCGGAAGTACGCTTGTTTTTCCAGTATTCACAGATTTTATCAATAATCTTTTTTTCATCATCGATCAATATGGACGAATCCAACTCGGTATTTGTGTTTGAAATAGAGATCATCTGCGCAAAATCAAGAATATCGATATTGATTTCGCCTTTATCAAAAAGTTTATCGGTAAGAACAAAAAATTTTTCAGCGACAGGCCCATAGTCTAATCTATAATATCTCGAGCCGCTCATAGAACATCCGCGTTCATAATAATTAGTGAAATCAACAAGGTAAAGTAATTTCGCAAGTTTAGTTTTCGGAACTCCAGTACTAAAATGTTTTTTAAGTATATATAGATAAATTTGCTTCAACTTTTCTTCGGATTGCTCCTTCTCTGTATTAGTAGGCATAGTAAGCTCAGAAATAGACACACCTAATCTATTGCAAATAATTACCAACTCATCAACATTAAGTTTTCTTTTCCCAGATTCAATGTTGATATATGTTGCACGGTTGATATTTAGCACCTCAGCCATCTGTGCTTGTGTCAGATTTTTAGCAACACGCATATCACGTATTTTGTTAACTATTACACCATTATTTCCTATCATCACTCACCTTCCGTTAATCTTATTATAAATGTTATATCTGCTTTGGTCAATACTTTAAATCTTATTTTGTTATACTTCATCAACTTATTATAACGCTTATGTTAAAGAATTACAACATTTTAGCATTCTTTTTTGCGATTTTTTATTGACATTATCCTATTCAGCTGATAAAATAAAATAGGGTACGGAGGTATCTTTAGAAATAAAAACTAATTATGTTAGCACTAATCCTAATGTAATATCAAAACCAACAAAAAACGCATCTGTATTATCTCATGTGTAATTAGAATAAAACAGATGCGAAGACGACAAATTATGATGAATCATAACGTCAAAGGTATTTTATCATAATTTGCTCCAAAAATAAAGCACAATAAATGCTTTATCAAATTTATTAAATTTAATTAAAGGAGTTATTTATGACAAAAAGCGAGTACTTTAACAAAAAAGTAGCAGACAATTTCAGAGCGTCGCTTATCAGAAATGCTAAGTTTACGCCAGAAGAAGAGTACCCCATTTTGGAAAGGTCATTTATATCAACCGAATTGCCAACGAAGATTATTCCATTTGACAAATCAAGAGAAATAAAGAACAGAAAAGATTATTACGTCTGTTTTTATTGTGCAGACGAAACGTTTAACAAAATATATACATACCCAAAGAAATATCTTAGATATTTAAGTACCTTCGCTGGTATTATTACTCCAGATTGGAGCATCCACGAAGATCTACCAATCATCAAACAAAAAGAAAATATGAACAAAAATCTCGAAATCGCATATTATTATGGTAATAATGGCATTAAAATCATACCAAACATTCGTGCTGGAACAGATAAGATAAAAGAGGAATATTATAAAGCATTTCCAAAGTATTCAATTATTGCCATTGGAACTTATGGGTTCATCAAAACAATTGAAGAACAGGAAAACTTTGACGCTTGTATAGAAGATATTCTTTTCTATCTAAAACCTCAAGCTATTGTCGTGTACGGGGCTATGCCTAAACGCGTATTCAATAAATATATTAAAAATGGCATAGAATTTCATCAGTATACACCATATATTATGTCGAAATTTGGAGGCCGTTATGGCAAGTAGCAAAGGATACGGGAATCTCCATACAAACACTAGTGGCGCAAAAAACAGAAAAATTAACCCATTTTCTAAATATAATGGGTCTATCCAAACTTTTTTATCAAATCCGAAAAATTTAGGTAATCATAGTTCTGGACAAATATACAATTGGCTCAAAAAAGACTAAGATGTATCCTACCCCGCTCAGCCATGGCAGCACAAAGAATATTCCTTATGAAAAAGGTGGTGGATATAAAATAACATGGGGCGGTAATAATTTATTTTCTTATCATCCACCAGGAGGACATCACGGTGGCGAAGCATATTATAAAATATCAAATAGTAAGAAAGGTACAAAAAGATATACCTTGAAAGGAGAATTAAAAAATGATTAACAAAATCAAGCAGATCTTACTTAGCAACGGATTCAAACAAGAGGGCATCAACGGAAAAGAAGTTTTTGTCAAAGGTGATTTATATGTCAAAATAGATTTTGTCAAAGATTGGAATGAATATATTATTGAAACTGCAAATTTAGAAAAAGATGCTAAAAACAATCTCTTTGAAGATTCAGATTACATCAAAGTCACAGCAACAGATAGAGAAATTGAAGACATAATTGCGAATCTTTAATTTCTTAATGTTATCATATCTTTCGTTCAGCAATCCCAATCCCCCACACCGCCACCCCGGCCGCCACGGAGACGTTAAAACTCTCCTTTTGCCCGCGCATCGGGATTTCGATAAATAGGTCAATTATATCATGGAGCGAATAATCTATACCGTTCACTTCTTCGCCTAGGACCAAAATCACTCGGTCGGACAACCGCTCTCCGAGTCTCGGGTCATTAAGCATCATCAGATTGGATTTCTGAATATTATTCTCTAGCCCCAAAATCTGCCACCCCTGTTCCTGCCATTTTCGCAAATCCGAAATTATATCACCAGACGAATAAATATCCACAAGCTCTTCCGCCCCAAGCGCGGTTTTATGGATTTCGCGGTCCAACTTATCGCGCAAATGCGGCAGCAAATTCGCATCATGCACCCGCGGCGTATAGCCCGACAACACCACTCGCGAAACGCCAAACCCCTCCGCCGTCCTTAAAATCGCCCCAACATTATACGTCGAACGAATATTATGTAAAACCAGCACTATCTCCCGCGCCGGTTTTACATCAGCATTCGAGCCATTCCGTCCGCCAAAATCACAGTCAGAACAACTCCGCGCCGCCGCGTCTATGTCCGGCACTACATCTCCCCTATCTTCTTCAGCGCCCGCTTAATCGCCGGCCGGTCAAACCCGACAATCCGTTCCCCCTCAATCTCCGTCACCGGCACCGTCGCAATATCCGGCTCCTTCGTCGCGTCCATCTCCACATACTCGACCCCCTTTTCGTCCAGCCAATCCATCAGCGCGTGGCAATACACACAGGTCGGCGTCGTATAAACTTTTATCATACCCCTATTATACCACTATATTCACCAGCTTAGCTTTTTTCACAAAAATCGTCTTTTTCACGCCATTTTCGGTGTATTTTTTCACTTTCGACTCATTCAACGCCTTTTCAACAACCCCCGCCTCGTCCTCCAGTTCTTCCGCCGGCACCGAAAGCTTCGCGCGCAACTTTCCATTCACCTGCACCACCACTTCGACCGTCTCCGCCACCAGATATTTCTCATCCCACTTCGGCCACTCATCATCAGCGCCCAATTTTTCCAACATTTCACTCGCAAGATGCGGCGCAAACGGCTTCAACAACTTCGCCAGCACCACCAAATCTTCCTCCCCCGCCCCGACCTTATACAATTCGTTCACATATTCCATCAACGCCGCCACCGCAGTGTTGAATTGGCACTTATAAATATCCGTCGTCACCTTTTTGATGGTCTTGTGTCTGGTAGTTAGGCAAGCACAATCTACTTTTTCGAGGGGATCCGGAGCCTGGCAAGGCGAGGAAGAGCGCCGGCCACCCGTGGCGACGGGCTGGCCGGACGCGCCCCGAGAAAGAGTAGATGTGCTTGTACTAGCAGCCGAAGCAACCTCTTCTGAGGACCGTAAGCTTGGGAGAGCGCCCTTGAGCGTGTCCGAAGAAGATGGTTGCTCGGCTGCCTTATCTCCAAAACACAGATTATAGCACCGATTCAAAAACCGATACACACCCC
>CAVFVK010000005.1:0-4840 GCA_963626095.1 bacterium
CATCAGCGTCCTTCTTGACTCTTCTAAGGTCAAAAATAATTCTATCGGATTGGGATTTTGCCTTTCGGAAATCCGCTTTAATCGTAGTTTTATTACATGTTGTGGGCGATTCCATTTCCCATGTCGCCCCTAGCATAAAGATATCAGCGTTTTTGGTCTTCGGGACATTTGCCGGTTTAATCAGCTCAATATCTAGCCCAAATTGGGTTAGATAGAGAATCGTGCTATCTTCATGAGACTCGGTCGAAACGCCTTTCTTGTTCACACGTCCTACTTTATCACCAGGAACTTGAGATAACTCCTTTATTTTTATGCAATCATTCTATCATAAGTTTATTTGTATGTATAGGGGTGACGTTTCTGGCTGGAGCGGAGGGACACTTATTTTTGCTGCGCAAAAATAAGACGCCGGGCGTCGCCTCTAAAAAGAAAACAAGTTTTCTTTTTGCTCAGCTCCTACGGCGTCCGAGCCCTACGGGTCCTCGTCCCTCCGATTTAATCATAAAAATTCCAGAGCAAATGCTCTGGAATTTTTATGGCTGGAGCGGAGGGACTCGAACCCCCGAATGGCGGGACCAGAACCCGCTGCCTTACCACTTGGCGACGCTCCAATGGTTTATATTTTATCATATTTTGCGGAAAAATGCTATAATTAGTTTATGGCAAAAAAGAAAACTTTTACAATCTCTGAGCTGGAAAAAATGACGGCGGAAGAGGTGATCGAAAAAATTAAATACGAAAATTATTCTCTGCTGACGACGCTGGGGTCGGAAAATTTGCGCAAAGAAATGGTGCCAGTGGGGAAGGCTTGCAATACGGCGATTAATTATTTTTTCCGCACGACTGGACCGAAATATGATGTCGAGAAACACAATCAAGCTGCACGGCGTAAACTGGTGAAAGTTTTGTCAAAAATTACACCAGGGAGTTATCGCGGAATGCCGAAAGACATGAAAAACGGTCTGGTGATCGGTTATAACCATCCGAGCCTGGGCGAAATCGCGCGAATTTTGACCATGAAAATTGATATTATGGGCGAAAAACCGATGTATTTTCCGGTGAATTTGCCGTGGTACGAGGCGCTCGCGCCGAATTTCGACCGCATTCGCCGGCTCGGGATCATTATTACCCCGACGATTACGCCGTCGACATGGCAAAAAATGGAACTTAACGAAGGCACAAAAAAATACGAAGTGGCGAACCGGCTGAAACGTGAATTTCGTGATATTTACACGAATTTGTCGCACGAGGCTGTGAAAAAAGGTGGCGTGATTTTTGTGGCACCGTCAGCAACTCGCCAGGCGACCGTGTTTAAGTCCGAGGAAGCCTGCAGGGGCACAGAAGAAGTTATTCCGACCATGGCGCTGCTCGCGATAAAACTGCTTTCCGACCCAGAAGTGAACTGTGATTTTCTGCCGATGGCGGTGCTGCCGCCAGAAGATTATAAATCGGGGCTGAATTTCTACAAAAAATATCGGTTAATTCCGGGCAAAATTATGACCGCAAAATATATTCGTGAAAAATATTTCAAAACTAAAAGTCCGAAACGGCTCGAAGGTTTTGACCGCGAATTTCATCAACGGATTGCGGACGAGTTGCCGAAAAAGTTTTGGTATTAATAATTTTATGATATAATCATAAGCATGAATGACGATGGGCAGTATGCTTTTCATCCACTAGAAAATATTGAAGATGTGGATATTTTTTACGAGGCGGTCGAGCGCGGGCGGTTGACTAAGGCGGTATCAAAGGAGCGACCGTATACTTATTGGACGATTGAACTTTATGATCAAGAAAATGGCATTCGAGGCGGGGGCGGACTCGGGATTTTAGCCGCCGATACGCGCCGGGTGGCGGAAAAAATGGGGGTGCCGCTGGCGCTAATCACGCCGTTTTATCCCTACGAGGTTGAGCAAAAATTAGTCGACGGGCGAATAATAGACGAGCATAAACCGGTAGATTACAAAAAGTTCGGATTTCGATTTATTGATAAAGTGAATGTTAAATGTTGCGGAACGCTGTGTAGTTTGGATGTGATCGAAAAAGCGTTCAAAAACACGCGAATTATTTCGATTACCGAGCCGAATTTTGGCGAATTATATTCCGGCATGAGTGGTTCGGATCACCGACTTTATCAAGAAGTGTCGCTCGGTTTTGGCGGTTATGCGGCACTAAAACTACTCGGGCTAAAACCGGCGATTATGCAACTAAACGAAGTGGCGACCTTTTTTGCAGCACTAGCGCGGCTGGATGAACTGGCGCGCAATGGTATGGATTTTTATGAGGCGGTGGTTTATACGCGGAAACATACTTTATATACAAACCACACTTTAGTCCAGGCAGCCGAGGCGGATTTTTCGTTTGAACAATTTGAGCGGTTTGTGTTCCCGAACCTAAGATCGCTGGCGGTGAAAAAGTGGCTGGCGGATAAATTCGAAAACGGGCGGATTAAATTGTCGAGCGTGACGATTGAAATCGCGGAACTCAGAAGCGGGGTGTCGAAATTACATGCACGGGTGGCAAATTATCACGACGTGGCGGGAAATAAAGTGAAATTCAAGGCGATTACGAACGGAATTGATATGGATAAGTGGGTGCTGCCGGAAATTCGAGATTTTTATGAAAAAAGTGAGATTATTGACCCCTTGGGGCGGCCGACTGAGAACTTTATTGAAAAAATTGACACAATCACAGCATCAGAAATTCGAGATTTCAAGAAAAAGGGACGCAAAGTGCTCAATCAAGCCTTGGAAAATCGCCCGGATCAGAACGGAAAAATCCTGCATTTTGAAGATAACGAGTTTATTTTCGGTTTTCGGCGGAGGTTTGTTGATTATAAACGGCCAGAAATGCCGTTTCGCGACCCGCAGAGATTGCGCAAAGTTTTAGAACCGGCAGGCGCACATTATATTTTGGCGGGGAGAGTGCATGCGGGCGATGAAAATATGTCGGGAAAACTAAAAAACTTACTCGAAACGGTGGCGGGGGACGATTATCTGCGCGAGCATGTGCATTATATCGCGGATTATGACGAAAAATTGGCCTTTGGATTGTCTTGCGGTTGCAATGCGGCGATTAATATTCCAATTGTGGGGCTAGAGGCGTGTGGGACGTCGTGGATGAAAGACATCGCCAATTTAAATTTGCTGATTTCGACACATGACGGCGGGGTGGCAGACGGCTCGAGCAAGGCGTATCTTAACGTTTCGGGAACGGACGAAAACGAGGAGCTGGACGCGCTCTATCAACGGATGAGTGAGGCTACGGCGATTTGGGAAAATGATTTTGATTTGGAGTTCGAGATTAAAACCGAACTGGTGGAGTTTTTGCCGACAATTTCGGGTGCGCGAATGATGCAGGATTATCTTGACTATTTGTTCCCAGTGTAGTATACTATTGACAAGTCTGGTATCAGACTTTTTTGATACTAAAAAAGGAGTAAGATGGCAAAAGTCACTAAGATTAAAGCGTCGGATAGCCCTAAAAAAGAGGTCGAGTCGGACGCGCCGACGATTACTCGTAAAAAAGTTGTCGTGAAAGACAAAAAAACCAAAAAAGCCAAGCGTGTAGAGAAAAAAATAGCGAAAAAACAGCTGGCGAGTGGCGAGAAAAAACAAAAATCGGAGAAAAAGCCGTTTGTTTTGTTCCGACCGTTCGTGTATCTCTGGCGATATGTGCGAGATTCGTGGTTGGAGCTACGTCAGGTGCGCTGGCCCAATCGCAAAGCAACCTGGAAAATGGTGCTAGCTATCGTGATTTATTCAGCATTTTTCATGATTTTAATTACTTTGCTGGATTTATTATTCACATGGCTGTTTAGTTTAATATTAGGAAATAATTAGAAAGGAGTTTTATGGCAGTAAACAGATACGACGGGGCGCGAGCGTGGTACGCGATTTCGACCTATAGCGGATACGAGGACAAGGTGGCAGATTCGATTAATCAACGCGTGGGCTCGATTGAAATGTCGGGAAAAATCTTTGAGGCGATTGTGCCGAAGGAAAAACAAATTGAAATCCGAAACGGCAAGCGCAAAATTGTGGACCGAAAAATTTTGCAAAATTACGTGCTGGTGGATATGAAATTATCGGACGAGACGTGGTATATTATCCGCAACACCCCAGGGGTGACGGGATTTGTCGGGACGGGAACCCAGCCGACGCCGGTCTCGGAAAAAGAAATCACCAAAATCAAGAAGCGGATGGGCGTGGAAGACCCGAAGTTCTCGGTGAAATACGAAGTTGGCGAAGTGGTGTCGATCACCGATGGACCGTTCAAGGGCTTTGACGGGGCGATTTCAGAAATCGACGCAGCGAAGGGCAAGATTAAGGTGATGGTGTCAATGTTTGGGCGCGAAACACCGGTGGAACTCGACGCTCTGCAAGTCAAGCAAATTTAAACTATTTACTGCGTTTAGAATTTATGATATAATTGGGGGAGTTACGCACTAGAAAGGTATTTTTATGGCAAAGAAAGTTATCGGGAATTTGAAACTCCGAATTCCAGGCGGTAAAGCTACGGCTGGACCTCCAGTTGGCTCGACGTTGGGTCAGTGGGGGCTAAATATGATGGATTTTATCAATCCATTTAACGAAGCAACCAAAGAATTTATGGGAAAGAACGTGATTGTGCACCTCAGGGTGTTCGATGATCGGACTTTTGACTGGAAATGCCTCGGGCAGCCAGTGGATGACTTAATTCGCGAAGCGATTAAAATCCAAAAAGGTTCGGGCAAGCCAAACACCGAGAAGGTCGGGACGATTACGAAGGCTCAGCTACAAGAAATCGCCGAGAAGAAAATGGACCAGCTCAACGCGGTCGATATCGAAGGCGCGATTAA
>CAVFVK010000005.1:5091-24693 GCA_963626095.1 bacterium
ATATAGGGGTTATCCTATACAAAATACCAGAAGGGTGGGTGTAAAATGAAAGTACCTTACGAACGTCTCATGACTGAGGCAATGCTACTGTGGGAGAAACATCACGGCGATTACCAGAGTTTGCGCGAGGATTATCGCGAGCTCTTGTTGCAAAAGCGAGCTCTTGGCATTCGGCCACTGCACAAGCTCAAAGAGAGTGAGCTTAGAGAATGGATAGAAGTTCCATTTCTGGCACTACACTCTAGAGCGGAAGCAGAGCAATATCTGTCGGTCTTGTCGGAGCGAGAGATAAAAAATGTCATCTCGGTAATTGCCGTGCTGCGCGATAGTTACATTTGGAACACGCTAAAAGCGCGTGTAATCGACTTTGAATATGAAATTATCAAGTTCATGCATCCAAAAGCAACTTTCGCGGTTGATCCAGACGGTATCTCTAGCAGATATTATTCTAACAGCACGACCAATTATGGTGGTCCTAATAAATAATATCTACACTTCAAGCGGGATTTTTAAAAGTCCCGCATTTTTCTTTGGCGAGGGGTGGCGTTTTTACGGAAAACTACAGATGATGGATTTAGCGGGCCCCGCCTTTTCTTTTCTTGAGATTTGTGATATAATGGGGGGAGTTATTAATTAACGTGGGAGATGTTATCGTTTGAACCACGAAAGGAGAATTATGGCCGAAGATGAGGCTAAAAAACTAGAAACTACCGAGGCGGTCGAGGAGACCGTAGCGGAGAACGCGACGGAAGTCGTGGCTGATGCGAAGGTTGAGGCTAATGCCGAAACAAACGCAGAACCAGAAACTTTTGCGAAATCTGGCAAAAAATCTAAAAAACATATCGAAGAAGTAAAGGCCGAGGAAGAACGCCAAGCGCGCAAAGAAGAGCGCAAAGCTGAAGAGGCGGCGGTAAAGCCAAAAGGTGCTACGCCGGTGACTCGCCCGCGCATTGAACGCCGAGGCAAAAAATATCAAGAAGCGGCTAAGCTCGTAGAGAAAAACAAAGTTTATACCCTTAGCGAGGCACTTGAACTGGCGCTCAAAACCAGCCCAGTAAAATTCGACGCATCGGTCGAAATCCACGCTAGGCTCGGGGTGGATCCACGTCAAGCCGACCAAAACATTCGCACGACCTTGGTGCTACCAAACGGAAACGGTAAAACCGTGCGTGTGGCCGTGTTTGCGCCGCTCGATGTTTGTAAAGCTGCGAAAGCTGCTGGAGCGGATATCGCCGAGGATGAGGAATTTTTGAAACAGCTCGAAAAAGGCACGATTAACTTCGATGTTTTGATTGCGACTCCGCAGTATATGCCAAAACTTGGCAAATTCGCGCGGTTGCTTGGGCCAAAAGGCTTGATGCCAAACCCGAAAGCCGGGACGGTGACTATGGATGTCGAGAAAGCCGTGAAAGAGGCCAAGGCGGGGAAAGTTGAATACCGAGTCGATAAGCAAGCAATTGTGCATATCGGCATAGGCAAAACCTCGTTTGGCGTCGAGAAACTGGCTGAAAACGCCAACGCGTTCTTTGACTCGTTGAAGGCGCAAAAGCCGAATACCTTGAAAGGCTCGTACGTCAAGTCGGTATTCATCACCACTACGATGGGACCGTCGATTCAAATCGAAAATCTTTATAACTAGTCGTTGGTCGAAACTAAGCTTTTGATAGGCAAAAAACGTCCGCTCTGGTAGATTTTAGAAAAAGCCAGGGCGGATGTTTTTTTGTGTTATAATAGGGTTATGGATATTATTCAAAGTTTTGACGTGCCGGAGCTTATTATTACGCTAGGGATAGGTCTCGCGGTGACGCTGTTTGGTTACCGGCTGAAAAAAATTGCCTTTTTTGTGATTTGGTTTTTGCTGGGGTATCACGGGATGCAATATTTAATGCCGACACTAAATCAGATGTGGCCGGAGATCATGGCGACGGAATTGTATCAATTTTTAATTCCGGTTGCGGGCGGGCTGTTACTGGCTTTGCTTGGGTTTTCGATTGAAAAGTTGTGCGTGGGCGGAATTTGTTTTGCGCTGACGATTTTGGTCGCGATGCAGGCGTTTGGGACCGAAATGTCGACTATTGCTATTGCGGCAATAATTGGGGTGGTGATTGCCGGGGCGGCGGTCATGTTAATGAAACCGGCGACCATTCTCGTGACGGCCGGCGCGGGCGGGTATGCGATGACAGTTGCGATTCTGGGGCTCGCGACCGAGCTGACTTTCGCGACCTATTATTGGCCACTACTAATCGGCATTACTGCGGTTGGGGCAATTTTCCAATTTTTGACCACCAAACACGAGTCTTGATTTTTTAGACAATCTGTGATATAATGGAAGGAGTTACCAAAGACAGTGGCGGAGCTTATTCTTAATTATGCCACCGAGGAAATTCTTAGATATTTGGTGACGCTATTTAACAACTAGCTAACCAAATATTAACTAAAACCAAAGGAACTTTTTATGGCAATTTCAAAGGATAAAAAGAACACGTTGGTTGCTGAATTAACTGAACTGCTCGACGATTCCAAAATGGTCGTGTATGCTAAATACGAAGGCTTGACCGTGGCGGAATTGCAAGAGTTACGGAAGTTAGCGCGAGAGGCGAATGTTAAAATCAAGGTTGTCAAGAACCGTTTGGTGAAGGTGGCGATGAAAGAAATTGCAACTTTCAAAAACACCGAAACTGGCGATTTGGCCGGACAATTGCTATATGCAATGGGCACGGACGAGGACTTTGATGCGGCGAAAGTTTTGGCGAAGTTTGCAAAAACGCACACTAAAATGGAGCTGATTGGTGGCTTTAACGGCGAAGGTGAGAATCTTTCGGGTGAAGAAGTCAACACTCTCGGTAATTTGCCGACCAAGAACGAGCTTATCGCTCAGGTCGTCGATACACTACTTTCTGGCGTCAATGGCATTGTTTCTGGTTTGGAAAAACATGCCGAAAGCAACCAATAATTAAATTAAGGAGAAAATATGGCAACTGATATTAAAAAGTTGGCCGAAGAGTTGGTCAATATGACCGTGCTCGAGGTAAACGAATTGAAAACCTTGCTCAAAGATGAGTACGGAATTGAGCCAGCTGTGGCGGTAGCTGCAGTGGCGGCAGGGGGTGAAGCTGGGGGAGATGAAGGCAAGAGCGAATATGATGTCGTCTTGAAAGACGCTGGTGCGCAGAAGATTGCAGTGATCAAAGCTGTGAAGGAAGCGACTGGACTGGGTCTTGGCGAAGCTAAAGCGATTGTCGACGGTGCGCCGGCAACGGTGAAAGAGAAGGTCGCAAAAGACGAAGCTGAAGCGATGAAGAAAGCGCTCGAAGAAGCTGGTGCGACGGTCGAGCTCGCGTAAAACACAACGATAGGTTAGCTAGTTTAAACCAAACCCTTTCGGGCGAGTCTGAGATTTTCTTAGACCTGGCACGAAAGGGTTTTTGGTTGCACGGTTTTTGTTTTTTGTTTTTTTGGGTTTTTATAGTGACAACCTTGGCTTTAAAAAGTTTTTGGAGTTTTTGGTGTATAATAAGTCTATGGATGATTTTGATTATTTGGGAGCGGGGGAAGTTTATCTGGACTCGGCGTGCCAAAGTTTGCGGCCGCGGGCGGTGATTGAAGCGGTGAATAATTATTATATGGCGCACAATTCTTGCGGGGAGCGGGTGAAGTATAAGTGGGGAATCGAGACGGACGAAAAAGTCGAGGCGGCGCGAGATGAAATGTTAAAATATCTGAAACTGCCGAAGAAAAAATATAACACTTCGTTTACTTTGAATACGACTTATGGAATAAATTTGGTGCTAGTGCAGATTAATGGCGGGGAATTTAAGAAAATTATGACCAGCGAGATTGAACATAATTCGCCGTTTCTCGCGTCAATTGCGTTTCAAAGAGAGCATAATGTTCCCCGAGAAGTAATGGAGCGGAATGCGGACGGGACGATTCCGCTAGAAAAATACGATTTTGAAAAAGCGGTGGTGGTAGTAAATAGCACGTCGAATTTTGATGGGCGAAAACTTTTGAACGCAAAGGAATTGGTGCGAAAAGTGCATCAGGCGGGTGGGATTGTGATTATTGATGCGGCGCAGACGCTAGCCCATTCGGTGGAAGTAGTGCGAGGAGTGGAGGCGGACGCGATTGCGACTTCGGCGCATAAAATGTATGGGCCGTCGCTCGGGGTACTGGTGTGGCGAGATGATTTGTTGGCACATCTCAAACCGCAGTGGCTGGGCGGGGGGATGGTGGATGATGTATTTTCCGACGATTTTCAGTTGTCGGCAGACAATAAAGAGCATCGTTATACGCGATTTGAGGCTGGGCTGCAGGCGTGGGGCGAGATTGTAGGGTTTGGGGCGGGCTTAAAGTGGCTCGAAAAAGTGCCGAAATCAGCTTGGCGAGATTTTGAAAAGAATTATACGGAATTGTTTAACTTTTTGAACAGCTCCGACAAGGTACATTTAGTGAATGCTGAGCCAAATCCGACAATGTCGTTTTATGTCGAGGGGGTGGACTCGCATCTGCTCGGCACGGCGTTGTCGCGAGAAAATATCATGGCGCGGACGGGATATTTTTGCGCGCATTATTATTTGGACCACGTTTTGGGGTTGCCGCCGCTAGTGCGATTTTCGCTAGGACTACATAATTGGCCGGAAGATATCGAAAAAGTCAAAAAAACGTTGGGTAAATTGCTAAAATAGTTGTTTTTTGCACCGCTTGTGGTAAAATGTTTATATTATGGTGTGTATTGCGGCGTTTATTATTTTGGCGATTATTGGGGTGTTTGTGGCGGCGATTTCGATTTTTCGGCCCAAGGTCGGCAAAGCGTATTTAAAACTGCTCAAAAAGTCGGCAGGGTGCCTCGGAAAAAAAGTGCGCCTACAAAAGTGCGAGACTGGGTTTAAAGATGACGTGAAAAATACCTTGTTGTCGCGGGTAGTGATTCGGCATCCGAAATGGCTAAAGCCGTTGTCGGTGGTGATTGAAGTGTTGGCGGTGGTGATAGTGGTGGTGTTTGTGTGGGCGGTCGTGACGGCGATTAAATCTTTACTGGCGCTGGCGGTGCTTGGAACTTGCAACGTGACCAAGGCGGAATCTTGCGCGCTGGGAGCGGAAGTGTGTTCGATTGACGAGAGCGAAACGGATGGATTTTTCGAGGGTATTGGGCGTTGGTTTACGGAATGGGGTGAGATTTTCGAGGCAATTCCGGACAAATTCCGTGAATACCGCGCCGAGGATTATGATTTTAGTTATATTTTGGGGGGGAGCGATGACGACGCTAGCGATAGTGGCGGGGGTAGCGATGAGGACAGTAATGGCACTAGCGACGATAGCGAAAAAAACAACGACGATACCGAGAGGCTAGTAGCCGTGGAGATTTTAGATCCAGGATGCATCGTTTGCGCGAAATCTTACAAGGCGCAGAAAACTGCTGGATTTGCTAAAAATTATACCTTAAGAATTGTGCCGTTTGCGATTCAGGGGGCGGACGACACGTATAAATTTAAGAATTCGGAGATTTTAGTGCGCTATATTTTGGCGGCAGAGGAATATCGACAGGGGCTAGGCATTATCATTTTGGAACATGTGTTTTACGATAAAAACGAAGATGGAATTTCTTACCAGGATTTGATGAATGAAGATTTTTCGCGCGAGGAGGCGGTCCAGGTAGTGAATGAATGGCTACGTGAGGCGGGCGTTCACTCGGCGGAGCGAGAGAAAATCGGAGAGACGGCGATATCGGAAGAAATTACCGCCAAAATGCAGAAAAACCGTGAAATTGTCGAGAATCAGATCAAGGTCAAGGGTATTCCGACCATGATTTACGACGGGACGCGCCATACTGGTTTATGGAAAATGTAAAAATTACAACATTTTACGCCTAACTACTGTTTTTATGGTGGAAAACTTGTAAGTTTTCTACTTGACTTTAAGGGCGTGGGGGTATATTATAATAATAATACTATGTTTAGACAGGATGCGAGGTGATGTCTGAAATACCAGAAAAACAAATAAAAAGACTCAGAAGCCTTCTTTCGGAGGCGGAAACGAGCGTTGCAGCAGCAAAGGAAATGCTGATTTCCATTTTGGGCGATGGCGAAGCTATTACTGCGCCACGCGACGCGGTAGTGACTGGGCCAGAAGGTAAAATTATCGAGGGCGTTTTTGACGGTCAAATTATGATTGGACCGGACGGTAAAAACTATCCGGTGCCAGCCAACTATGCGTCGAAATCAAAATTGGTCGAAGGTGACATTATGAAGCTGACGATTACTGAAGACGGCAAGTTTTTGTATAAACAAATCGGGCCGGTAGAGCGCAAGGACATGATTGGGACTTTAACCCATCACGACGATAAATATTTTGTCGAGGTAGCGGGGCGCGAGTATCAGATTTTATATGCTTCGGTGACTTATTTCCATTTGCGCGAGGGTGCGCAGGTTTCGGTGGCAATTCCGGCGGATAACGCGGACGCGACTTGGGCGGCGGTAAAAGCGGCGCTATAAAATGTTGAATCTATATAGACGATATCGGCCGTTAAAGCTAGAAGAAGTGGTTGGGCAGGAACAGGTGACCCAGGCACTATCGACGGCGCTTGCGCAGGGCAAGATTTCGCACGCGTATCTTTTTATCGGTCCGCGCGGATGTGGTAAAACCAGCGTGGCGCGAATTTTGGCGCACGCGGTAAATGGTTTTGAGTATAAACTCGAGGATGATTATGTAGATATTATCGAAATCGATGGCGCGAGTAACCGCGGAATCGACAATATTCGGGAACTGCGCGAAAAAGTATTGATTGCACCGACAAAGGGTAAGTATAAAGTTTATATTATTGACGAGGTGCATATGTTGACTCGGGAGGCGTTTAATGCACTGCTAAAAACTTTGGAGGAGCCACCGGAGCACGCGATTTTTATCATGGCGACGACCGATGCGTATAAAGTGCCGGTCACGATTACTTCGCGGGCACAAGCCTATACTTTTAAACTTGCCGATAAGAAAACTATGTTCGAGTTTTTGCGAGGAGTTTGCGACAAGGAAAAAATTAAAATCGACGATGCGGCGCTCGAGGTTATTGTGAAAAAAGGCGGTGGGTCGTTTCGGGATTCGCTGAGTTTACTAGACCAGGTTTCGACTTTGTCCGAACAAAAAATCACTAAGGAACTACTAATTTCGGCAATGGGGTTACCGGAAGATGAGAAGATTGCTCAGCTGCTAGAAAAGTATTTAGCTGGAGATATTGCGAAGACGGCGGAAGTGTTAAAGGAGCTACTCTCGAATGGAATTAAGCCTGAAACTTTGGCGGAGGAAATGATTGAGGTGATACTGGAACAGCCTCGAGCGGAGCTACTGCCACTACTCGAAAAATTACCGGCGATTAAAGAGCCGTTTGCGGAGGCGAAACTGCTGGTCGCTTTGGCTAGTGGCACTAAAACCGTGGTGAAAGAAGTAGTGGTTGGGCAGAAAAAGGAAGTGATAGCTGAGCAGAAAAGGGAAATGGTAGCTGAGCAGAAAATGGAAACGGTCGTTGAACGGAAAAAAGAAGTGGTAGCACCGGCGAGCATGGTTGAAAAATCTGAAAATGCCACCAAGACTATTGCCGAAGACGTCGCCAAACCTATTACCGAAAATATTGCCGAAGATATTGCTAAACCTGCCGCCAAACCCAGGCCGGCCATAGAAATTAGCCCGAGTATTGATTTAAATTTTGATTGGAACGCATTTAAAGAACAGGTGCGTCAAAGGAATGAGGCGGTAGGAGCGCAACTCGAGCGGTGCGAATACGAAAAAAATGGCATGACGCTAAATATTTACCCGCGCAGTAAAATCAACAAAAGTATTTTATCTAGCAAAAACAATAAAAATGTTTTGACTGAAATCGGGGCAGGATTAAAAATCGAAATTCACGACGAGGGGGAGCATCCGGCTTCGGCAAAAAAAGACGCGATGATTGAAAAAATTTCTGATATAATGGGAGGAGAGGTAATAAACGACAATGGAGGAAACGACCCGTTCTGAAGCCGGGAGGATTCCGCCGCAAGATACTGAGGCGGAAAAATCATTACTCGGCGCAATGATGCTCGCGGATGGTGCGATGGCGGAAATTTTGACGATTTTGCGCCCGGATGATTTTTATGAACTCCGGCATCAAATCATTTTCAAAGCGATGTCCGAGCTTTACGATCAGCATAAACCGATTGACCTACTGACCGTAACCGCAGAGCTTAAAACGCAAAAAAAGTTAAAAGATGTTGGCGGGGCGCCGTATTTGACCGAGTTATCGAATTTTGTGCCGGCAGCTTCCCACGCGAAGGCTTATGCCGAGATTATCGAAAAAGCTTCGACCAGGCGGCGGCTAATTAAGGCCGGAAATAATATCGCAAACAAAGCTTATGCCGAAGACGTCAACGTAAATGATCTGGTCGGCGAGGCCGAGAAAGAGTTATTTGCGGTTTCGGATAAAATCGTCAAAAGTGATTATGTGGCAATGGATCAGCTGCTTGCGGATGCGCTCGAGCGGATTGCAGAACTGCAGCGCAATAAGGGCGTGCTAAGAGGCTTAAAAACTGGTTTTACGGACTTGGATAAAAAGACCGCGGGGTTGCAGAAAGGCGATTTGGTGATTATTGGTGCGCGTCCGGCCATGGGTAAAACGACTTTTGCGCAAAATCTGGCGTATAATATTGCCAATATCAACAAAAAAGGTGTGTTGTTTTTCTCGATGGAGATGGCGGCGAACGAAATCGTGGACCGGATGATTTCGGATATTGCCGACGTAGACAACTGGCGAATGCGGACGGGAAATTTGTCGGACGAGGAGTTTTCGCGAATTGGCGATGCGTTGGGCGACATTGACGAACTGCCGATTTATATTGACGATACGAGTTCAATGACAATTGCGGAACTGCGCAACAAGGCGCGCCGGGCGATGCACGACCACGGTATTGGCGTGGTGATTGTGGATTATTTACAGTTGATGGCAGGTTCGGACCGATATGCGGGCAACCGGGTACAGGAAGTGACGGAGATTTCGCGTGGGCTAAAAGTTCTGGCGCGGGAACTCGAAATCCCGGTGGTGGCCTTGGCACAGCTATCGCGTAACGTGACCGGGCGGGACGACCCACGACCGGTGCTATCGGATTTGAGGGAATCGGGGTCCATCGAGCAGGACGCAGACCTTGTCATGTTTTTGCATCGTCCGGATTATTACAAAAAACCGGAAGAAGAGCCCACTAACATAACTGAACTTTTGATTCGCAAACACCGGCACGGCGCGATTGGCGTGATTGAATTGTTCTTCGACGGCGAGAAGTCGCGATTTATGTCGCTTGATAAAACTCATGAATAAATGTATAATTAAATAGTGAAGAAAATTATTATTTCTAAACTTTTTTTGTATAAGCATCGATTTGTGATTGGCTACACGCTACTAACTCTGGCTTTCGTAACGCTACTGTTTTTGATGCCGGCGGTAGCCCAAACTGGGCTGTCGGAAGCCGAAATTAATTCGGCAACGGGGTCGTATTATCTAAATATGGAACGGGTTTTGCATGGCGATTTAGTGGATTTGCCATACCGATTACTGCAAAAAGTTTCGATTGCGATGTTCGGGCTAACTCCGTATGCGATTAAACTGCCGAGTATTATCGTAGGGCTGTTTTTGGGGCTACTGTTAGTGTTGCTACTTGGTCGGTGGTTCAAAAATAACGTCTCCCTGCTCGCGTCGTGTTTAATTATCCTTTCGACGCCGTTTTTGTTTCTTGCCGGCTCAGGCACGCCACTCATCATGTTGGTATTTTGGCCGACACTAATGCTCTGGCTCGGTTCTAAAATCCAGGGCGTAAAACGCCCCAAGCCGGTGTATAGTTTTTTGTTTGCAATTATCATGCTACTATCCGTATTTACGCCGTTTATGATTTATTTTGCGATTTTTTGCATCATTTTTGTCTTATGTCAGCCACATTTGCGTTTTATTATCAAAAATTTACCAAAACTGGTTCTGGGGGCGATTGGCGCGTTTATCGTCGCAGGGTTCGTGTTGCTCGGGACTAGCATTTGCAACCATCCGGAAACGATTAAGGAACTGTTTTTGGGCGATAGTTTTAAAAGCGGCGAGTTTTTCAGCAACATTACGGCGGGACTGGCGCCGGTTTTTTCGTGGCACAATACCGTAGAAAGCGTGTTTTTGTCGCCGCTGATTAGTTTGCCGATTTTTGCACTGGCGCTGATTGGGCTATGTTCGACAACGAAAGGCTTTTTTGCTTCGCGCAATTCGATTGCTACGATTCTGCTCGTGTTTTGTCTTGTGATTACGGGTTTTGACCAAAAAGCGGTGATATTTTTCATTCTGCCACTGTCGATTTTGGTGGCGCACGGGCTGAAATATTTGCTCGAAAAGTGGTATGGGCTGTTTCCGGAGAACCCTTACGCGCGAATTTCGGCGATTTTTCCGTTGGGGCTGTTATTTGCGATTATTCTGATCCCGGGGCTTTTGCAATATATTTACGGTTATCATTATAATCCAAATATTACCGACGAGTTTAGCTACGAGCTTGAGGTGATCCAAAAAAATCTAGGCAGCGGGACTTTGGTGGTGAATAAAAATTATGATTTTTATAAAATTTTAGAGGCTTCGACCGACATTACGGTAGTAAATCAAGCAGACGAAAGTGTGAGTGAGCTAGCATTTTTGAATAAGCCCGATACGGTACCCGAAAATTACGCCCTAAAACAAATTATCACCTCGCCGATGCGTGAAAATTCTGATATAATATACATATATCAACTTGCAGAGAAAGAAGGAGAGTAAGATGGGTCAAGCAATGGACCAAATGAAGTTAGTTAACCAACTACGCAAAGCACAAAAAGAGCTGAAAAACGAAATCGTGGAAGTCGAGGCGGGCGACGGCGCGGTGGTGGTGCAAATTAATGGGGAATTAAAAGTCAAAAAAGTTAAAATCGACCCGGAAAAAGTTGACTTGGATGATATCCACGAGCTGGAGCGCTGGATTGAAAATTGTATGCGCGACGGTTTTGCAAAAGCGCAGGAAATCGCAACGGATAAGATGAAACCGCTAATGGGCGGACTTGGGCTCGGCGGATTTGGCGCCGGAATGTAGTTATGCTACCACAAGCGTTGGCGGAGGTGATTGAGGCGCTGGGGCGACTACCTGGAGTAGGCCCGAAAACGGCGGAACGGTATGCTTACTTTTTGTTTCGCTCTAATCCGAAAATCGCGGAGAATATCGCAGAAGCGATTTCGGGGCTACACGCAGGGTTAAAGTCTTGCCCGGTGACTTTTGCGTTGATTGACGCGGAGGACGAGGTATCGCCGTTTTATGCCGACCCGACGCGCGATAAATCGACGGTGCTAGTTGTGGAGGAGCCGTTAGATATCTACGCGATTGAGCAAACGCACAATTTCAAGGGAACTTATCATGTGTTGGGTGGGGCGGTGTCGCCGATTGACGGCATTACACCGGAGCAACTGCACATTGGCGAGTTAATTAAGCGCGTCAATAACGACAACGTGAAAGAAGTGATTATCGCAACAAATCCGTCGGTAGAAGGAGAATCGACAGCCCTACTACTCGAAAAAATGCTCCACGAGCAAAATCCGAATTTAAAGCTAACTCGGCTAGCGCGAGGGTTGCCGCTCGGGGTGGATTTGTCCTATGCCGACCAAATTACTTTGAGCGCGGCGCTCGAAAACCGGACCAAGCTATAGACTTCAGTTCTTGACGCCAATAAACCTGAGTATAAGCCGTGTTAGTGGACATAAGTTCTCGACCCGCCAGCTCTAACCATAGCGGGCCGTGTTTTTAGAAACTTCTGAACCCTACATTTTTTCCAAAGCGCGGAAGTCGACTTTGGCCATTTTGGTTTTGGGAAGTTCGGCGATGAATTTGATTTCGCGCGGGATTTCGTATTTGGCTAAGTTTTTGCGATAGATATTCGCTAGGTCTTTGCGGATGGTGCGCTCGGACGCGTCGGGTTTGGCGACCACGAATGCCACCACCTTTTCGCCACGCAGTTTGTCTTCGTGTCCGACCACGGCACAACTCGCCACTAATTTACATTTTAGCGTGATATCTTCAATGTTGGCGGGGTAAATGTTGTAGCCGTTTGAAACAATCATGCGTTTTAGGCGCGAGCGAAAATGAACCACGCCTCGTTCGTCGAGATAACCAATATCGCCGGTACGGAGATATTTTTTGGTGCCGACTTTAGTGAACGCTGCGGCGGTATCCTCGGGGTTGCCGAGATAGCCTTTCATGACCGAAAGCCCGCGCACCACAATTTCGCCATCTTTGCCGAGCGGAACGGGTTGACCGGTTTTTAAATCCAAAATCAAAACTTCGTTATCGGGAATTGGGTAGCCGATAGAATCGGGTTCCTCGGCAATAGAGCGCGGGGAGAAAATGAACCCGCCCGAAGCCTCGGTCAATCCGTAGCCGTTTTCGATAACGGCTTTCGAACCGTGTGCCCTTAAAAATTCATTGATGTTTTCTTTGCTGGTCATACTGACCGTGTCGCCGCCGGAAACGACGTATTTAACGTGCCTTAAGTCGGTTTTGCCGAATTTGATTTTGGTCATATATTCAAACACGGTCGGCACGCCCACCAGGACGTTGAGTTTATACTTTTTGATATAACTTTTGAACTTTTTAGCGGAAAACTGCGGGATTAGTACGATGGTTGCGCCGAAATATAGTGGCATATGGATACAACAACCCAATCCGAAAGCGTGAAAATTCGGCAAAAAGGACATAAATGAATAGTCGGTTTTGAATAATTCCGGGACAAGATATTTGGCGCCGAGTGCCTGGGCGTTAAAGTTTAAGTTCGAAAGGACAATTCCTTTCGGGCGACCGGTGGTGCCGCCGGAATACATAATCACGGCGTCGTCGGTGGAGTTAACCCGAGCGTGGGGATTGCCGACAAACCGGCTAGCACGCATCAAGAACCGGTCCCAAGTGATGACGTGCTGAGATTTTTTAATGTGGTTTTTGCGCCCCTTGGTGAGTTTATAGATTGCGCGCACAATCATGTCCATCGAACGCGACGGCGAAACCACAATGACCTGCTCGAGGTCGGTGTTTTTGATAATCGCCTCGACTTTTGGATAGGAGATATCGATACAGAGCATGATTTTAGAATGCGCTTTGTTTAAATAATTCTCGATTTCTTTTTCGGAAGATAGCGGGTGAACCATATTCGCCACGGCGCCGATTTCGTTGATTGCGTAAAACATATAGACTGCTTCGGGGGTGTTTGGCATACAGACGGTGATTTTTTCGCCTTTTTCTGCGCCAATGGCTTTTAGGGCCGCCGCGACTTTGTTGATTTTTTTGACCATGTCTCGATAAGATATTTCGGTGTCAAAATATTTGATTGCCGTGTTGAGCGGATATTTACAGCTGGCTTCGTAAATCGCGTCATAAAGTCCGCCGTCGAAATATTCGATATCTTTGGGCATTTTTTCAATATATTTATATTTTGCGCCCTCGAGCCTGATATCGATTTTGCGCAAAGTGTTTTTAATCTTGTGGTAAATGAATTCTAAAGGCATATTATTATTTTACCATAATATGATATAATTAAAACATGGACAAAAACTTTCAGGTTAGGGTGACCGTCGGGGCGGGGATGTTCATTGTAGCACTTGTGGCATTATTAACTTTTAGTGGGGTGCCGTTCAAGATTATTTACGGGATTTTCGCGTTGGTCGCGGCGGTGGAACTATTTAGTTTTTTCCGACGCAAAAAAGAATTTGAAAATATCATTTTGGCGATTTTAGAACTCGCATTTTTGGTTTATAGCACGATTTTTGTGGCGCAGGTCGAAACAGCACAGTTTTGGTATGTCTTGCTCGGTGTGCCGGGGTATGATATTTTTGCGTATTTATCGGGTAAGTTGTGTGGCGGGAAAATTTTCAAAAAGTCGCGACCGTTCCCGAAAGTTTCTAAAAACAAAACTTGGGAGGGAACGATTTTGGGACTTGTTATTGCGATGGGGCTTGTCGCAATTTTGATGGCGTCGCGCGGAAGTTTTGCGACGGATTGGATGTTTTTGCTCTGTGGTCCGTTGGCGCTCGCAGGTGATTTGTTTGAAAGTTTTTTGAAACGCAAGTTCGAAGTCAAAGATTCGAACGAGATTCTGATTAAAGACCCTGTGTTTGAAAAACTAGAAATGCTGGTCGGGGGTTCGGAGGGGCATGGCGGATTTCTCGACCGGATTGACTCGACTGCGTTTACGACTTCGGTGCTGTCTGTAATAATGTTGTTTATCTAATAATTTCGTGGCATTTTAAATATACTATTTTGGTGGTTCTGTAGCCATTTTTCAAGTGAGAATGTTGATTATTTTATAACTTCGCGATAGCCTTTGATCAAATAGTCGGCGCCGGAGAAAATCGTGAGTACTAGTGAAAGATAAAGGAAAAAGTTGCCGAGAATAGTGAGTAATTCAAAGTTGGCGGTAAGGTTTAATAGAATAATTGACAAGGCTGTCATCTGGAAAGTGGTTTTCCATTTGCCATAAATCGAGGCGGCGATGGTTTTGCCGTTTCTGGCCGCCATCATACGCATGCCGTCCACCGCGAAATCGCGCACCAGAATAATTGCAAAAACCCAAATCGGGACGATGCCTAGATACATTAGCACCAAAAAGGCAAGGCCGGTCAGCATTTTGTCCGCGAGCGGGTCGAGAAAAGCGCCGAGGTCGGTGACGATTTTTTTCTGGCGGGCCCACTTGCCGTCGATTAAGTCGGTTAAAGACGCAATAATGAAAATAATGAAAGCTAGAACCTTGCACCAAGTGTCGGGAAGGAGAGCGAATAACATAAACAGTACCGCTAAAATCATGCGCGCGATAGTGAGATAAGTCGGGCCGGTCAGGAGATTATTATTTTGAGTGGTCATGCAATTCGCTTTCTGGGCTGGACTTGCCAAGCTCGCACACCGGCGAACCGTGCGGCAAGCACATCTGTGGACCACCTGTCGCCAAGCATTACGGTGTATTTAGGGGCAACATTGTAGTTTTTCATCGCCTCGGTGAGTTTAGTGCTGAGTGGTTTTTTAGCCCACCAGACACAATCGATTTCGATTGGCTCGCAAAACTTTTGCATCATTTTCTTGCGACCATTGTTAGAAATAATGACGATTTTAACGCCAGCTTGCTTGCAAACCTTAATCCACTCGACTAATTCGTCGGTCGGCTCTTTTTCAGAATGAAGCCGAAGTGTGTTGTCAAGGTCGCATAACAACAACTTAACGTGATTTTGTTGTAAAAATTCTGGTTTTACGTCTTCGAAACGCTCAAATTTCTTATCTGCTCGAAAAAAGTTCATGCATTTATTATAACATATGCCTGTGATATAATATAATATATGTACGAAATTTTAAGCCAATTTTTAGCTGGGAAGCAAAAAATCACAATTATTCAGGCGGAAAATCCGGACGGAGATTCGCTCGGCAGTGCCGTGGCGCTAGATTATTTACTCGCCGACAAAGAGGTTGCGCTATATTGTCCAGTGGATATTCCTAAATATTTGCATTATTTTGACGACTGGGCTAGAGTTTCAAACGAATTTGATTTTAGGGCGGATGGCTATATTATTGTAGATACGGCGGCGACGGTGCTTTTGTCGAAATTATTGGATGATGCGGCGATTAAAAATCGGTTGTATACGGCGCCGGTGCTAGTAATCGACCATCACGAGACGCCGGACGATTTGGACTTTCCGCACGAGGCGATTATCGAAACTCGGCCGTCTTGTACAGAAGTGATTTTTAGGGCAGCCAAGGCGAACACAATGGAAATCCCCAAACCGGCAGCGGAAGCGATGATGCAGGGGCTATTATCGGACACTTTGGGGCTGACTAGTGCTAGCGTGACGGCGGAAACTTTTGAAACTGCGGCGGAACTGGCTCGGCTCGGAGCGGTGGTGGCGGATTTAGAAGAAAAACGACGCGAATTTATGAAAAAGTCGCCTCGGATTCTAGACTACAAGGCCGATTTAATTCACCGTGTGGAATATGCACTTGATGGCGCACTCGCGACCGTACATATTCCGTGGGCGGATATCCGTGAGTATTCCGATGAATACAATCCAAACGTGTTGATTTTGGAGGAATTGAGACTGGTCGAGGGCGTGCGAGTTGCGGTGGCGATTAAAACTTATCCGGACGGCAAGGTAACGGGCAAAATTCGTTGTAGTACCGACGCGCCGGTGGCGGATAAGGTAGCCGGGTATTTTGGCGGTGGTGGGCATCCGATGGCGGCGGGTTTTCGGACCTACGACACGAACTACGAAGAAGTGGTCAATGATTTAATTAAAATTTTACCGGAGATTTTAGATGAAACTCACGAAAACTAATGATTTTTGCAAAAGTAAAATGCCAAAACTGACGGCGGTATTAATTCACGGCATTGCGGCAGAGTCGTCGTCGTTTGATCATGCCTTGAAATATCTCGGCGAGTCCGAAAAAATGAAAGAGGTAAGATTTATTACTTTTGATTTGCTCGGCTCGGGAAAATCTTATACCAGCGATGAGTTAAACTATGATTATAATGACCAACTCACCGCCCTGCACGAGGCTTTGGCTGATCTAAATTTAACCACGCCGGTGGTATTGGTTGGACATTCGATGGGGACTTTAATTGTGACGCGATATGCGAAAAAATATTATCCGGAAGTGGCGAATTTGATTTTGGTTTCGCCGCCGATTTATACTGCGGAGGATTTTAAAAATCCGGCTTTTGAAATCGGGGTCAAGACTTTTGAGAAAATTTTGAGTGCGACCAATCCGGCGATTCTAACCGAAAAAGCGTTCCAAAATTCGATGGCAAAAATTGTGCTAGATAAAGACAATTATAATACGCTAGCTGGGACCAAAGTGCCGACCACTTTGATTTATGGCAACGAGGACCAAATTATTGCTTCGTATAATATTCCGGAACTTTTGACCAAAAATCCGCTGATTAATGCCATTAAAACTCACGGTCGACACGGCGTAACCCGCGACAAATACGTTGAAATTGAAAAAACTTTGGAGAAAATTTTGCATGCTTAAACTTTATAATACCGCTAGTCGCAAAATTGAGTCGTTCACGCCACTTGGGGACGTGGTGAAGATTTATACTTGCGGGCCGACGGTGTACGGATTTCAACACATCGGCAATTATGCGGCATATATTTATTGGGATTTGCTTATTCGGACTTTGAAAGCAGACGGGTTGAAAGCACGCCGAGTGTTGAATTTTACGGACGTGGGACATCTGACCTCGGACGAGGACGAGGGTGAAGACAAAATGGAAAAAGGGGCGGCGCGCGAGGGCAAAAGTGTATTTGAGATTGCAAAGTTTTATAGTGATGATTTCTTGCGGAATTTTCGGGCGCTGAATTTGACCGAGCCGGATGTTTTGGCGCACGCAACGGATTATGTTGAGGAGGATATGCGGGCGGTAGACGCGATGATGGCGAACGGTTTTACCTACGAAACGACGGATGGAGTTTATTTTGACACGGCAAAGTTTAAAGATTATGCCAAATTTGCAAAATTGGATTTAGCGGGGTTGCAAGCAGGGGCGCGAGTCGGATTTTCGAACGAAAAGCGAAATGCCTCGGATTTTGCGGTGTGGAAGTTTATTCAGCCGGGTGAAAAACACGCTATGCGGTGGGAGTATCTTGGGCGACCGGGGTATCCAGGGTGGCACCTTGAGTGTTCGACCATTATTCATAAAGAACTCGGCGAGCCGATTGATATTCATACGGGCGGAATTGACCATATTCCAGTGCATCACACCAATGAAATCGCGCAAACTTTTGCCATGACTGGGCGGGAATTGTCACGATATTGGCTGCATTGCAATTTTATCACCATTGACGGGGAAAAAGTTTCGAAATCGCTCGGGAATATTTATACTTTGGATGACTTAGGCAAGCGCGGATTTTCGCCGATGGATTTTAAAATGTGGGTTTTGTCGGGACATTTTCGCGGCGAACGGAACTTTACGTTCGAATCGCTCGCGGCGACAAAAGCGCGAAGGCTACATTGGCGGAATCGGATTGCGGAGTGTTATCAACGGGGTGATGATTTTCAGGGCGAGAAAACTAGGGTTTGTAAGGTTGGCGAGATAGTTTGCAGGAAAGAAGATACTTCGGCGGCTAGTAGTGCGTTTGCAAAAATCCTCGAGGCGGTGAATAATAATTTAAATTCGCCAGAAGCATTTGCGGTAATTGACGAGCTTGAACTAACATTTTCGGATTGGCAAAAAGTCGATGAACTTTTTGGGCTAAACTTAATCGCGGACACACCCGATATTGACGACGATGCTCGGCGGATCATTTTTGAACGAGAAACTGCCCGTGCGCGCAAAGATTGGGCGGAGTCGGACCGGCTGCGCGAACTACTTGCCGAGCGGGGAATTGGCGTCAAAGACACACCGAGCGGTTCGGTTTGGGAATATTTGGCTTAGTTTGTCAACTTTATGATATAATATAGTGATGAAGTTGTTGATGCATACTTGTTGTGCGCCGTGTAGTGTTTATTGTATTGAAAGTTTGCGCGCGGAGGGGGTCGAGCCGACGATTTTTTGGTATAATCCGAATATTCATCCGTATATTGAATATAAAACTCGGCGAGATTGCTTAAAAGAGTATGCGAAGACGGTGAGCGCGGAGGCGATTTTTGTGGAGGAGTATGGGCTGGATGAGTTTTGTAAAAACGTAGTGGGCGATATTGAAAATCGGTGCGTAAATTACTGTTATCCAAAACGACTGGCGAAAACGGCGCGATATGCCGCCGAACATGGATTTGATGCTTTTACGACAACTTTGCTGGTTTCGCCGTACCAAAAACACGAAGAATTAAAACGAGTGGCGGAAATGTTGGCGGAGGAATATGGTGTGGAGTTTTTGTATCGGAATTTTCGAGTAGGTTTTCGCGAGGGGCAACAAAAAGCGCGCGAGGCGGGATTGTATATGCAAAAATATTGTGGATGTATTTTTTCAGAAGAAGAACGCTATCAAAAACAAATTGAAAGGGATTTGGGAAGATGCTAGTATCTGATTTTAATTATGATTTGCCGGAGGAGCGGATTGCGAAATTTCCGCCGAAAGAGCGGGGAACGAGCCGACTGCTAGTTTTGAATCGCAAAACCGGCGCCGTTCAAGATTCGTGGTATCGGAATTTGGATGAGTTTTTGGGGGCGGGGGATGTGCTGATTCTGAATGACACGCGAGTGATGCAGTCGCGATTATTTTGTGAGCTGCCGGACGGACGGAAACGCGAACTGGTGGTATTAGAAAAACACGGCGACGAGCCACAACGGGTGATGTATCGCGGAAAATTACACGATGGAGATATGCTCACGGTTGCGGACGCGGAAATTAAAATCGTTAAAGTTCTAGAAGGCGGAATTGCGGAAGTGGAAAGCGTGGTCGAGCTCTCGGAACTCGCAGAAAAATACGGCACGGTGCCGCTGCCGCCATATCTGCATCGGGATGCGACCGAGGACGATAAAAAACGTTATCAAACCGTGTGGGCGAAGAATATGGGTTCGGCGGCCGCGCCGACCGCATCGCTGAATATGACCGACGATTTATTAAAG
>CAVFVK010000005.1:24987-38614 GCA_963626095.1 bacterium
ACCGGCAAAACCGAAGGCGAGGACGATATTTTTATCTATCCGGGATTTGAGTTTAAAATCGTGGACGCGCTGATTACGAACTACCATGCGCCGAAATCGACAGTGCTGATGCTGGCGAGTGCGTTCGCTGGGTGGGAAAATTTGAAACACGCCTACGAACACGCGGTCGCCGAAAAATATAATTTCTTAAGTTATGGAGATTCAATGCTAATATGCTAAAGTTTGAAATTGAAAAATCAGTCGGGCTGGCACGGGTTGGAGTGATTCACACTCCGCACGGCGAAATTAAAACTCCGGCGTTTGTCGGAGCGGCGACGCGGGCGACGGTCAAGGCTTTGACGATGAAAGAAATGCGCGAGCTGGGTTCGCAAGCGATTCTTGCGAATACTTATCATTTGATTTTAGCGCCCGGTGCGGATCTGATTGCGCGGGCAGGCGGGTTGGCAGAATTTAGTGCTTGGCACGGCCCGACTTTTACCGACTCGGGCGGATTTCAAATTTTTTCGTTGCCGGATGTGAAAATTTCCGAGCAGGGCGCGAGTTTTAAATCACATATTAATGGTGATAAATTCGAAATGACGCCAGAAAGTTCGATGCAGGCGCAATGGCAAATTGGTGCGGATATTCATATGGCGTTTGATCAACTCGCGAAGTCGGAAAAATACGAGGACATGAAAAAAGCGATGGAGCGGACGCATAAGTGGCTCACTCGTTGTGTGTCGGAACATCAACGGCTGAATACGGAGAAAACTAGCGCCGAACAATATTTGTATGCCGTGGTGCAGGGCGGGACTTTTTTGGATTTGCGTGCGGAGTCGGCACGGTTTTGTGCCTCGCAACCGGTGGACGGATTTGGGATTGGCGGAGTGTTTGTAGTGGACGGTATGGCGGAAATGCTTAAAACCGTGTGTCCGATTTTGCCGGAGAATAAACCTCGGCACCTGCTCGGAATGGGACAAGAGCCGCGGGATTTGTTTATCGGCGCGGAGTTTGGGTGCGATACTTTTGACTGCGTGGCGCCAACTAGAATGGCGCGAAATGGCTCGCTGTATACTTTGGACGGGCGGATTAATATCAAAAACGCGCGATTTCGGACCGATTTTTCGCCGCTGATGCCAGAATGTGATTGTGAATGTTGCAAAAATTACAACAGAGCCTATCTACATCATTTATTCCGGACCGACGAAATTACTGCCAAGGTACTAGCGAGTATCCATAACGAACATTTTGTGGTTAAAACCGTAGATAAAATCCGCGAAAGTTTGCTGGACGGGACTTTTTCGGATTATAAAACCGATTTTCTTGCCCGCTACTACCATTAGTGTGGTATAATCAAACCATAAGGAGGTTTATGTCAAAGCGGATCGAGACGGATTTAATGACATTTATTAAGTTTTGGTTGGTGCCGATTGGGGTGGTAGTGGTCGGATTTTTGTTGTTTAAGGCGCTGACGGGATTGATTATCGTTGGGGCGTCGATTTTCTTAGCCTTGGCACTTCGACCTTTGGTGCGAAAAGTTGACGGACTGTTTGCTAAAATGTTTGGCGAAGACAAAAAACACCGCAATGTGTCGGCAATTTTTGCGTATTTAATTGTCGTGGCGGTGATTGGGGCTATTTTGATTGTTGTCGGACCGGTGATTGTGAACGAGACGGCACGATTTGTGCAAAATTTCCCAGAGACTTTCGAAACGACGTTCGGGGGATGGAGTGGGGTTAATAACTTTGGGCAGACGCTAGGGATTGCGGATTTGCAGGGCGAAGTTTCTAAGGCCGTCAGTAATGTTTCGGATAGCCTGCTTGGTGTGTTAGGGAATAATTTAGTGACGAGCGTGAGCAATATTGCGGACGTGACGATGAAAATTGTGATGGTGCTAGTTTTGACATTGCTGTTCCTACTGGAGGGGCCGGAGATGATCAACAATATGTGGGAACGACTGGACGACAAGCGCGGGAATCATAAAACGATCAAGGTTGTGCGCCGGACGCTGAGCCGAATGGCGGGCGTGATTTCGACCTACGTGTCTCGGCAAATGTTAGTCGCGATGCTGGACGGGCTGGCGACGACGATTATCGTGTTTGTACTGGCGCTAGTGCTTAACTTTTCGCCGAGCTTGGCGTTGCCGATGGGGATGATTACGATGATTTTCTATATGATTCCAATGTTTGGGCAGTTTATCGGCGGGACGTCGGTGACGATTTTGCTGTTTTTCTCTAATCCAGTAGCGGCGGCGGCGTTTGCGGTGATTTATATTATTTATGCGCAGATTGAAAATAATTTGATTTCGCCAAAAATCCAAGGCGATGCGCTGAATTTAAAGGCTGTGGTGATTTTGGTGGCGATCGTGATCGGGACCTACACACTGGGGCTTGCGGGGGCGATTATTGCGATTCCGATTGCGGGCTGTATCAGAGTATTGCTGGATGAATACCCGAATTTAAGGGCGGCGCAGGAGTAGTAACGGGGCAAAAATAAGATGAGTAAAACAACTTCTGATATTTCGCCAGACAGTTTTGCGCCCAAAAAATCTAAGCGCAAGCCGCTACTGATATTTCTGTTTGTTTTAATTAACATTGCGGTGATTGCGGCGACGGCGGCGTCGGAATTTGGTGGTTCGAATTCGGCAACAGAACTAGGGAAAGTGAAAATTAATTTTTGGCTACTCGTTCCGGCGGCGTTGTGTTTTTTGGTCGGTATTGTGGCGGAGATTTATAAATATGTACTAATGATGCGCCATACCAGCGGGATACGCAAAAATCGGAAAGACTGGAAAATTGCGAGACGAACGGTGCTACTCGGCAAATATTATGACAACATTACGCCGGCGGCGATTGGCGGGCAACCGTTTCAGATTTATTATATGCACAAAAATGGTAAGTTGTCGGCTGGTATGGCGACGACGATTCCGATTGTGGGGATGATTTCGAATCAGCTCGGGTTTTTGATTATTGCCGTGATCGCGATTTTTGGCGGTGGATTTTTGATTAACAATTCGACTTTGACCGCGACGGCGTGTCTCGGGCTACTTTTTTATGCCTTTTGGCCGGTGGCGGTGCTGATTGCGACGTTTTTACCAAAAACAACTTCGGAGCTAATTTCACTCGGTGTAAGATTGTTTGCGAAACTACATCTCGTAAAAAATAAAACTGCGACTATCGCCAAAGTGAAAAAGGGCGTAAATGAATATGCCGGATGTATGAAGACGATTTTAAAAACCAAAGGGCTATTACTTGCGACGATTTTGCTGTCGGTAATTTTTAATTTGCTGACGGCAGTAATTCCGTTTTTTGTCTTGACGGCGTTTGGCGGGGAAGTAGACTTTATGGTGTGCCTTGCCACAACGGTTGCAGTGACGGCGGCGGTGTATTTTGTGCCGACGCCCGGCAATTCCGGCGCTGCGGAAGGGACATTTTTCCTGGTGTTTTCGGGGTTGTCTAGCGGTTATGTGTTTTGGGCGATGCTATTATGGCGGTTCTTCTCGTATTATATATATATTATAATGGGACCGGCAATTTATTTGAAAATGCATCGCGAAAAAAAGACTAGCCAAAAAATGAAAAAGGTGCTACAATAATATAACATTTTATGCTTAAACTAACTAAATTTTTAAAGCCGTATTGGTGGCAAATTTTACTTTTGCTCGCGGCGACTGGACTGCAAGTTTATACAACTTTGCAATTGCCTCTTTTGATGGCAGAAATTATTAATGACGGGATCGTACCGGGGGATATCGATTTCATTTGGCAGACTGGCGGGCGCATGGTGGGACTAACGGCGCTTTCGGCGGTGGCGGCATTTTTGTCGAGTTATTTTTCGGCAAAAGTTGGGGCCTATTTTTCGCGAGATTTACGCTCGGCGGTGTTTCAAAAAGTTCTGAGTTTTAATTTGATTGACATGAAAGATTTTTCGACGGCGAGTTTGATCACGCGCACGACGAACGATATTTCTCAGGTGCAACAAGCGGTAACGATGATACTATCGATGATGTTAAGGGCGCCACTATTTTGTATCATTGGCCTCGTGATGGCATTTCAAACCGCGCCGGATATGACTTGGATTATTGCGGTGGGGGTTGGAGCGATTGTGTTGTCGATGGTGGTGATTTTGTCCGCCGTGATGCCGAAGTTTAAGTTGTTTCAAAAGTTGATCGATAAAATCACTTTGCTGACCCGAGAGAATCTGACGGGACTAAGGGTAATTCGTGCGTTCAATAATGAAAAATTGGAGCGCAAAAAGTTTGCGCGAGCCAACGACGAGATGACGCGGTTGATTATTTTCGTGGATAAGTTAATGGAACTAGAAAACCCGCTGGTGAACGTGATTTTTAATGGCACAACTCTGCTATGCACGTGGTTTGGGATTTCGCTCCTCACTAAAGATTTTGCGTATCTTGGCAATATGTCGGCATTCGCGCAATATGTGTCGCACGTGATGATGTCGTTTTTGATGATGTCGATGTTGTTTATTATGTTGCCACGGGCGAGTGTGTCGGCGGAGCGCATTAATCAAGTTTTGAAAACGCCAGAAAAAATCCATTGGTCCAAAAAGACCAAAGGTACGCCAAGCAAACACGCGGTGGTGGAATTTAAAAACGTAGATTTTAGTTATCCGGGCGCGGCGGAAAAAGTATTGTCGAATATTTCGTTCCGAGCGGAAGCGGGCGAGACGATTGCATTTATTGGCTCGACCGGTTCGGGCAAGTCGACTTTGGTGAATTTGGTGCCGAGATTTTACGAGGCGACCAGTGGTGAAATTTTGATTGACGAATTGCCGATCAAGGATTACAACAAGGACGATTTGATGAAACGGATTGGGCTGGTGCCACAAAAGGGAATTTTATTCGCGGGGACGATTGCTTCGAATATTAAGTTTGGCGCGCCGGATGCTACCGAAAAAGAAATTCAAAAAGCGGCGAAAATTGCGCAAGCCGATTCGTTCATCACTAAGTTCCCGAACGGATACCAAACCAAAATTTCGCAAGGCGGAACGAACGTTTCGGGTGGACAAAAACAGAGACTTTCGATTGCGCGGGCGATTTGTAAAAAGCCAGACATTTATGTGTTTGACGATGCGTTTTCGGCACTCGACATGAAAACTGATGCAAAACTACGCGAAGCTTTAAAAGACGTCGTGCAGGACGCGGTGATTTTAATCGTGGCACAAAGGATTAGCACGATTCGGAATGCAGACCAAATCGTAGTGTTAGACAAGGGCAAAGTAGTGGGGCGAGGGAAACATTTAGAACTGGTGCGCGATTGCCCGATTTATCGTGCGATTGTAAAGTCGCAAATGTCCGAAAAAGAATTTAAAAATGAGTTAAAACTTGCGGAGGAAGGAAAACATGGAGCATAGTGGCGGCGGAGAAAAAGCCAAGGATAGCAAAAAAGCGTTGAGTAATTTTTTCGGTTCGATTAAGAAATATCGACTGAGGCTCGTGATTTCGATTTTGCTCGCGATTGGCTCGGCGGTGATTGGGCTGTTTGTGCCGAAAATTTTGGGCGACATGACCAACATTGCAGTAGACACTTATCCGGAAATTGATTTCGGGGCGATTGGACAGAAAGCTGGACTAGCGGTGGCGCTGTTTTTGATTTCGGCGGGACTGAATTACGCACAAGCTTACATTCTTGCGGTAACGACGGCGAAATACACTCAAGATTTACGGCTCAAAATTATCGACAAAATTTCACGCTTGCCGATTGCGTATTTTGATAAGCACAAACACGGCGACACTTTGTCGCGGATGACGAACGATGTGGACGTGCTGGCGACTTCAATGTCGCAGGAAATTGCTGACGTGTCGCTGAGCCTGACGACTCTAGTTGGCGTGATGGTAATGATGCTACTGATTAGCGTTCCGCTATCGATTGTGTCGTTTGTAGTGGTGCCGCTGTCGATCGTGGTGGTGGGAATTATTATGAAGTTTGCCCAAAAATATTTCCGCGAACAGCGCACGCTGCTCGGGATTTTGAATGGTAAAATCGAAGAGAATTATGCAGGGCAAGTGATTATAAAATCCAACTCGCACGAGGAGACGTCGATTGAAGATTTTGAGCAGACCAACAAAAAGTTAACTACCGCGACGGCGAAGGCACAAATCTTTTCGTCGCTGTCGTATCCGGTGACGGGGATTTTTACCAACCTCGGCTATGTCGCGGTGTGTATTCTTGGCGGGCTGTTTGTGATTGAAGGTAAAATTAATATCGGGAACATTCAGGCTTTCTTGCAATACGTATCGCGATTCCACCGCCCGATTACGGAAATTGCGTCTACGACTTCGACCATTCAGTCACTACTTGCGGCGAGCGAGCGGATTTTTGATTTTTTGAATGAGCCGGAAGAAAGTTCGGACAAAAATTTGGCGGAAAAAATCAAAAAAGTGCGTGGGCAGGTCGAATTTCATGAAGTTAATTTTGGCTACAACCCCGAAACGCCAGTAATTCGCGACTTTTCGGTCGAGGTGAAGCCAGGGATGAAAGTGGCGGTTGTTGGACCGACGGGCGCCGGAAAAACTACTTTGATTAATTTGTTGATGCGGTTTTACGACCCGACTGCCGGATATATCACGATTGACGGTGTGCCGACTACCGAAATGAAACGGAGCGAGGTGCGCGGGGTGTTTGGTATGGTCTTGCAGGATACTTGGCTGTTTAGCGGAACGATTGAAGATAATCTGCGCTACGGCCGGCAGGACGCGAGCCTGGACGAAATCAAAAAGGCTGCGAAAGCGAGCAATGTGCATCATATCATCGAGGCTCTGCCGAAAGGGTACAAGACCGTGATCAGCGAGGACTCGGACAATGTGTCGGCGGGAGAAAAACAGTTAATTACGATTGCACGGGCGATGATTAAAAATCCGCCGATGATGATTTTGGACGAGGCGACCTCGAACGTGGATACTCGGACCGAACAATTAATCCAAGATTCGTTTGAAAAATTGACCGCCGGACGGACATCGTTCGTGATTGCTCACCGGCTGTCGACTATTCGCAATTCGGATTTAATTTTGGTGATGCGCGACGGGAACATTGTCGAGCAGGGAACTTATGACGAGCTTTTGAAACTGGGCGGATTCTTTGCCGAGCTACATAATTCGCAGTTTGCGGATACTACGGAATAAATTTCGGCGAAAATTTCATCAATACTACGCGAGGCATCGATAAGTTTGAGCTGAAAGTCTTTCGCGATTTTAGGGTAGGCGGCATTGACGCGATTTTGGAAATCGTTGTTTTTGGCTTCAAAAGTTTCGGCGGCTTTGCCCCGACCGGTTTGGCGTTTTAGGCGCTCCTCATCCGAAACCACTAAAATAAAACCAAAATCTGGCGTGAAATATTTTTCGGGGAGCAGGTCTTTAGTCAGACGAATAATTTTGTGTTTCGAGACGCCCTCGCCGTAGGCCTGGTAAGCCAAAGTCGACCAATAATTGCGGGCAGAAATCACAATGCCACCGCGTTTTAAGACCGGCTCGGCCAACTTTTTCCAAAGTTCCACGCGGGCAGCGGTAAATAACAAGACATTAGTCAAAGGCTCGAGTTGGTAGCCCCGAGTTAAAATCATGTCGTGTAAATCGTGAGCCTGGGGCAGGTCGCCGTCGGGTTCTTCGAGCATGACGACTTCGCGTCCCGCAGTTTCAAAATATTCTTTGAGTAGTTTTGCCTGCGTAGATTTGCCGGTGCCGTCTTGGCCTTCAATGACGATATACATATGATTCTCCAATAAGTGTTATAATTATTATATCATGCATGAGAGTTGGCGGTCGTTTTTAAATTCCGAGTTTGAAAAGCCCTATTTTAAAGAACTGGCGGAGTTTTTGTGTCAAGCTTATGCTACGAAGACGGTTTTTCCGCCGAAACAACTGGTGTTTTCGGCATTTACGACAGATTTGAACGAGATTAAAGTCGTGATTTTGGGGCAAGATCCGTATCACACGCCCGGAGCGGCGGAGGGGTTGGCATTTTCGGTGTCGAGTGGACAGCCGGTGCCGCCGTCGCTGAAAAATATCTACAAAGAAATCGAGAGCGACATGGGGCGGTGTCGCGACAAAAGCGGGAGTTTGAGGCATTGGCAAAGCCAAGGCGTGCTACTTCTAAATACCGTGCTGACCGTCGAGGCGCATCAACCAAAATCGCACGCGGGCAAAGGCTGGGAGATTTTTACGACGGAAGTGCTAAAGTATTTGAATGAAAATCGCGAGCATGTGGTGTTTATTTTGTGGGGGCAGGACGCGCGCAAGAAAAAAGTGCTGATTGACGAGAGCAAACACTTTGTGATTGAGTCGGCACACCCGTCGCCGCTTTCGGCGTATCACGGATTTTTTGGCAGTCGCCCGTTTTCAAAATGCAACGAGTTTTTAAGAAAAGTACAACTTACGGAAATTGAGTGGTGAATTAAGCCCGTTTTAAGCATAATAATATATAATAGAATTATAATAACAAAGGAGAATTATGGAAGACACCACTAAAACTACCGACACTACGGACACGACGGAGATGCTCACAAACACTCCGCCGGAAAAGCCGGAAGAAGGGGACGAGACGGAGATGAGCGGCGGTCCGATGGGTGGGGAGCGACCAGAAGAAATGTCGCTGGCTAGCACGACTTCCGAAAACGAATGGCTAGTGCCGATGTCGGCTGCGGGCGTCGTGGCCGGAAGCGTAATCATCTCGGCGATTGCGATTTGTATCATGATTTGGAGATTTGGGTGCAAGTGCAAAGGGTGTGGGTGCAAAGATTAGCCTAAAAGCGTTTTTAGGCTGACGATGGTTGCTTGGTGCAAGGCGTGAGGCCGGCGGTTAATCGTTAGCACCACTTAACTAGGCGGGCATATTCCGGAGAATCCTTGGCGTAAGAGTCAAGGATATCTTCGATGTAGGTTTTGCCATTGGTGAGATTTAAAGTCTCGACGTCGGGCATGGAAGTGAGGAGCCGAATTACCGCCTCATCGGTTTCGACGTTGGTCATGGATTTTTTGGGGTCCACGGAGTGAGATTTGACGCGCAGTTCGTTATAAACAAACCGCTTAATCCCCGCCTGCAGACAATATTTAAGACAATTTTCGCACGTCGCCACGCGATTATAAACGGTGCAACCGGTTAAATCCTGGCGGGCAAAAATCAGAGCGTTCATCTCGGAATGGATAGCGAAGTAGTATTTCATCGGACGCTCGAGAAGGGTCATTTTGGACTCGTCCGCGCCTTGGAGCATGCCGTTATAACCCATCGAAACCACGCGTTTTTTCGGGTCGACAATTACGCAACCCATTTTGGACGATGGGTCCTTGGATTTAGCCGCCACGACTTTGGCAATTTCCATAAAATATTCGTCCCACACGCGCTGTTTTTGGTCCGTTTGACTATTTTGCTCCATAAAAAAATCTCCAATTTTATTAAATTATAGCACGATTTTACAAGATTTGCGCCAGTAATGGCGATATCTTTTCATTATAGCACAGATTACGTAAAAAGTCAAGTTTTACTCTGGACTAATGCGATAAAATGTGATAAAATTATCGTTATGACTTTGAATAAAGATAAAATTCGCAACGTGGCGATTATTGCGCACGTTGACCATGGTAAAACTACGTTGGTGGACGGGCTGCTAAAGCAGTCGCACACTTTTCGCGACAATCAGGCCGAGATGTCGCAGACCTTGATTATGGATTCGATGGATCAGGAGCATGAGCGCGGGATTACGATTACGGCGAAGCAGACTTGTGTGTATTATGACGGGTATAAAATTAATATTATTGACACGCCGGGGCACGCGGATTTTTCGGGGGAGGTCGAGCGGACGCTGAACATGGCGGACGGGGTGCTTCTAATCGTGGATGCGCAAGAAGGGCCGATGCCACAGACGAAATTTGTGTTGCAAAAGGCGTTGGAGCTGAATTTAAAGCCGGTGGTGATTATTAATAAAATCGACAAGCCGGCGGCGCGGATTGAAGAAGTGAAAAGTGAGATTGAGAGCCTGTTTTTGGAGCTCGCGACGGACGAGTCGCAACTGTTTTATCCGGTTTATTACGCGATTGCGCGCGAAGGCAAAGCGGGGAAAACGACCGAACTCGACAATGATTTGCATGTGATTTTTGAGTCGATTATCAACGACATTCCGGCGCCGTCGGTGGACGAGACTGCCGAGTCGGCGCAACTTTTGGTTGCGGCGCTGGCGTCGGATAATTATCTTGGGAAATATTGTATTGGCAAGATTTTTAGAGGTAAACTTAGGAAAGGGCAGGCTGTAAAGATCCTGAGCAAGGCGCGCGAAGCATCCTCTTCGGACACGCTCAAGGGCGCTCGCCCAAGCTTACGGTCCTCAGAGGACGCTTCCGCGCGCCAAGATGCACGGTTCTCAGAAGACGTCTCTGCGCGCCAAGATACACGGTCCTCAGAAGGCATTTCCACGCGCCCTGGTAAGATTGACAAAGTTTTCGTTTACAAGGGTCTCGGGAAAGAGGAGGTGACGGAGGCGATTGCGGGGGATATTGTGGCGCTGACGGGAGTGGCGGAGGCGAATATTGGCGATACGATTGCAACGGGCGATAACCCAGAGGCTTTGCCAACGATTGAGCTTGAGGCGCCAACACTGTCGATTTATATTGGGCCGAATACTTCGCCGCTAAAAGGGCGCGAGGGCGAATTTACGACTTCGCGGCAGATTGCGGAACGGCTCGAAAAAGAGTTGGAAACGAATATTGCACTAAAAATCACGCCGGACGGGTTGGGGTATAAGGTGTCGGGGCGGGGAGAGCTACATCTTTCGGTGTTGATTGAGACGATGCGGCGCGAAGGCTATGAACTCGAGGCGGGGCGGCCGGAAGTGGTGTATAAAGAAATCGATGGCGTAAAGCAGGAACCGATTGAGAATTTGACGATCGAGGTGGAGTCGGAGTTTGTGGGGGCGGTGTCACAGGAACTCGGGATTCGTAAAGCGGAATTAAAATCGCAGGAACTGACCACGAGCGGGGCGACGCGGTTTGTGTATGAAATTTCGACGGCGGCGCTGATTGGGCTGCGTAACAATCTGTTAACCGCGACCAAAGGCACGGTGCTAATGTCGAGCTTGCCGAGTGGGTATCGGCCGGTCGAGGGGAAGTACAAACCGGAGCGCAACGGGGCGCTGATTGCGTCGGAAAGCGGGACTTCGACGGCTTATGCGCTGGATAATGCGCAGGCGCGAGGGATTTTGTATATTCCGCCGCAGGTGCCGGTGTATCAAGGGATGATTGTCGGGTTGTCGAACAAAAAAGACGACCTAGATATTAATGTTTGTCGTGAAAAGCAACTGACGAATATGCGGACGCACGCTTCGGACGGGGCGATTCAGTTGACGCCGTATACGCAGTTGTCACTCGAGCAATGTTTGGATTTTTTGCTTGATGACGAACTGCTCGAGGTGACGCCAAAGTCGCTCCGGCTACGCAAGCGCCAGCTCGACCCGATTAAACGGAAACGTGAAAATCGTGGATAGCGATCCCGTGCAAAAGAAGCAAAAGTCTTTCTCTTCGGACACACTCAAGGCCGTTCGGCCAAGCTTACGGTCCTCAGAGAAAGAGCTTTTGCTTCTTTGCAAAAAACACGTCAAGCCTACGGTCCTCGAAAGAGGTTCTTCGTTCCTGATAGACACTCATTGCCACCTCCATGACCGGGAGTTTTTCTCGGAGGCGGAAGCGGAGGCGTGCCTTGAGCGGGCTTTTCGGGCTGGGGTGAAAAAGATTATTTGTATCGGGACATCGCACGAGGATTCTTTGGCGGCGAGGGAGTTTGCGCGAGGGCACGAAAATGTGTTTTGGACTTACGGGATTCATCCGGAGAATGCGCTATCTTGGGATGGGACATCAATGTTCCGCTCGGGGGCGCGTCCGGCCGGCCCGTCGCCACGGGCGGCCGGCGCTTTTCCTCGCGCTGCCGCGCTCCGGACCCCCCTTCGCTGGAACATGGATGTTCCAACCGTCAAAACCGAACAAGACGCGAATGATTTACCTATTGCTATCGGTGAAGTTGGGCTAGATTATCATTATGAGGGCTATGACCGGGAGAAACAAATTCGGTTGTTCGAGGAGATGCTACAACTCGCGGTCGAGCATGAGTTGCCGGTGTCGTTTCATGTGCGGGAGGCGTTTGATGATTTCTTTCCGGTGGTGGCGAACTTTCCGACGGTGCGTGGAGTGGTACATTCGTTCACGGATAGCAAAAAAGTTTTGCGCCGAATTTTGACGGAGACGGACTTTTATGTCGGGGTAAATGGCCTTGCGACTTATTCGACTTTGCCGACGCCGCCGCTCGAGCGAATTTTGCTCGAAACTGACGCGCCGTTTCTGGCGCCGGTGCCGCACCGTGGCGGAACGAACGAGCCGGCCTTTGTCGCCGACATTGCCGACTGGTTGGCGCAAAAACTCGAGGTTTCACGAGAGGAAATTAAGCGCGCAACGACAGAAAATGCAGGGAAGTTGTTTGGGCAAAATCTTCTCGCTTAAAGTTTTGTGTTTGTTCTGGAGTTTTATAGATGCATAATGCCAAAAACAGAGGTATTCATCGCTCGGCTTGACTTTTTGGGGTAAGTGTGATATAATGAGAAGATATGGGTACTGGCGAGGGGCAATCAGAGTTTAAGATACCGTCTTTTGCGCGAGCGGAGGCTTATAATTTTGAGGCTACGAAAGATAGTTTCGACGTATACCGAGAACTGACCCAAATTTCAGAGGAGATTGAGCGATGCCGCGCCAGAAATATCTAAATTATTCGAACAGATTGAGCGAGGGGGATTTGATAAATGCCGAGTCGGCGCTCGGGCGGACGCTGTTTGGGCCGATTCCGGCGGGGCATGAGCGAGAATTTTTTGTGGCGAAGAAAAATGTGTGGATTTGGTACGAGAGCTGGCCGGATATGGCGGGCGAAATGCAGGAAATGACGATTCGGTATGAGGTGCGGCCGGAAGGGGTGTTTAAGCGCGCCAACGCGGGGGCGTATGAAAAGGTCGAGGGGGCGGAGCTGGCGAATTTTCGGCAGGCGGCGCGGAGTTATTTAACGCTTGTCAAATCAAAACTCTATTGCTAAAATAGAGTTATGACAGAACAAATTTCTACGGAGGAACTCGCGGCGGCGTTTGAGGGTTCGGCGAACGAGAAGAACGCGTGCGGAGATAGGAACGAGGCTTACAGAGATAAGGACGATATTCGTAAAGACGGGGGCGACGTTCGTGGGCGAGAAGTTAAAAATGTGCGGACGAATATCAGCAAGAATAAAGCGGTTTCGCTGGCGGTGCTGATAGTTGGGCTGATTATGTTGGCGGTGGGGGTGGTGTTTTTGGCGCTAGGGATTAAAAAGGCGTCGCTGCTTGCGGACGGTGATTTTTTGGTGGCGGCAGGAGAGTGGAGATTAGCAGAAAGTGAGACCTGTGTCGAAATTGAATGTAAAGACACGGTGATTTGGACTTTTTCGGAAATTGGCAAGGGGACCCTAACTACTAATGGACATAAAAATGATTATGATTTTAAGTGGGCGATTCGAGACGGAAAGCTCGTGATCGAGACGGATTGGCTGTATGAGCTAGATAATGAATACGAATATACGATTGACCATGGGGCGTTGGTATTGACGCTAAAAGACGGGGAGAGGGAATATAAGTTTGT
>CAVFVK010000006.1:0-20846 GCA_963626095.1 bacterium
TGGTCAGGGTGATCGGACTTGAACCGACGACCTCAGCGTCCCGAACGCTGCGCGCTACCAACTGCGCCACACCCTGAATGATGGTGATTTTGTGTGATTTTTGGTCGGGGCTAGGAGATTTGAACTCCTGACCTCACGCACCCCATGCGTGCGCGCTACCGAGCTGCGCCAAGCCCCGAGGTGCAAATGGTCTGGGTGACTGGACTTGAACCAGCGGCCTCGACTTCCCAAAAGTCGCGCGCTACCAACTGCGCCACACCCAGGTAGTATTATTATAGCACATTTTAAGCAAAATATGATAAAATAGAGATAATAAGGAGAGGAAAATGGCAGAAAAAACAGAAAAAAAGATGCCGTCAGGACGAAATAATGTGAATAATAAATCAAACATGGCGCGGAGCGTGGTGTTTACGATTTTGATGATTTGTTTTTGTGGGTTTTTGCTAGCGCGAATGAGTCAGGGGACGGTCGAGATGAAAGAAGTGCCGATTTCGGACGTGATTTCGCGGGCGAACGACCCGGAGGGAAATATCGAGAAAATCACCGTGATTGGCGATACGCTCGAGATTACGTTAAAGGGCGAAAAAACTGCGACAGAAACTTCGCGTAAAGATGCGAGTGGGACTTTGTATGATCAAGGGTTAAAGGATTATTGTACAGAAGTGGAAAACGCCGATGAGCGAGCGAGTTGTGAGGAGAATTATCCGACAATTGAGTATAAAGAAGATATTAATACGTGGGGAATTGTGCTTGATGTGGCGATTACGGTGGTGCCGATTTTGGCGGTGATTATCTTTTTGTCGTGGATGATGCGTCAGGCGAACGCGGCGAACAATTCGTCGATGGGATTTGGCAAGTCGCGGGCGAGGTTGTACGGACCGGACAAGAAAAAAGTGATGTTTAAGGACGTCGCGGGCAACGAATCGGCGAAGCAAGATTTGATGGAAATTGTGGACTTTTTGAAAAGTCCGAAAAAATATGAAAAATTGGGGGCGAAAATTCCGCGCGGGGTGTTACTCGCGGGCGAGCCGGGGACGGGTAAAACTTTGATGGCGCGCGCGGTGGCGGGCGAGGCCAATGTGCCGTTTTTCTCGATTTCGGGTTCGGAATTTGCGGAGATGTTTGTCGGGGTGGGGGCGTCGCGGGTGCGAGATTTGTTTTCTAAGGCCAAGAAAAATGCGCCGTCGATTATCTTTATTGATGAAATTGATGCCGTGGCACATAAGCGTGATGCGCGCGGGGGCGCGGGGCGTGAGGACGAACAAACTTTGAACCAGATTTTGGTGGAGATGGACGGGTTTGATAATGATTCGGGCGTGATTGTGATGGCGGCGACGAACCGAGTGGATATGCTAGATAAGGCATTACTCCGGCCGGGGCGGTTTGACCGGCATGTGAATGTCACTTTGCCGGAGCGGAAAGACCGGCTGGAAATTTTGAAGGTGCATTTTAAGGGGAAACCGATTGAAAGCGATGTAAATCTAGAAGCGCTGGCGAAAAAGACGGCGGGGTCGTCGGGGGCGGACTTGGCGAATATCGCGAACGAGGCGGCAATTACGGCGGCACGCGAGGGGCATAAGGCGATTTCGAATCAGGATTTGACCGAGGCGTTTGAGCGAGTAGCGATTGGGCCGGAGCGAAAAAGTAAGGTGATGAATGAAAAAGAGCGCAAAATTACGGCTTATCACGAGGCGGGGCATGCGATTGTGGGGCATGTGTTGCCGGATTCGGATCCGGTGCATAAGGTGACGATTATTCCGCGTGGTTCGACTGGCGGGGTGACGTGGTTTTTGCCGCCGGAGGACCGAAGTTATAAGAGTATTTATGATTTGAAAGATATTCTCGCGCGGGCAATGGGCGGACGGATTGCGGAAAAATTGGTGTTTGGCGCGGAAGCGATTACGACGGGGGCGTCTTCGGACCTTGGACATGTGGCGGAACTCGCGAAGTCGATGGTGGTCGAAGAGGGGATGGGGACGAAGTTGCGCAACTCGGTGTTTCCGAATGAGAAAACTGGTTATTATACGATTACCGCGGGCAAGCCGTATTCGGAAAAGACGGCGGAGCTGATTGATGCGGAAATTAAGCAGTTGTCGGATGAGGCGGCGGAGCGAGCAGAAATAGCGTTGAAAGCGAATAAGAAAGTTTTGGACAAGCTCGCGGAGGAACTGCTCAAGCGGGAAACTTTGGAGGAAAAGGAACTCGAGCCGATTTTGGCGGAGACGAAATTGCCGGAAGGGGCGAAGTTGCACGCGTAAGAGGTGTTTGTTGGGGCGCTTAGTGGGATTTGGAGTTGGTGCGGGGGTGAAGAGTTAAAAAAGGAGGTAAAATGGAGCGATTATTAGAGTATTTTGAACCAGAGAAGTATGTTCTGGATTTAGAGGTAGATAAGGGGCGGAAGACGATTGGGGGGTTGGTGACGGTTTTGGGGGTTGCAAAGGCAGAAACGGTGAAGTTTCACGCGGTGGGCTTATCTGTTAGCTCGGTGGTGGTGAATGGCGAAAAGGCGGATTTTGAAATCACAAATGGGGTTCTGAGCGTTTTTAAGGTGCCTAGGAGCGAAATTAGGGTCGAAATAGGGTATGAGGGCGGTTTGAATGAAAATATGCAGGGGGCGTATCTGTCGACGTATGAGTATCAGGGGCGGACAGAGACGATTGTGGCGACGCAGTTTGAGAGTCACTACGCGCGGGAGGCGTTTCCGTGTATTGATGAGCCGGCGGCGAAGGCGGTGTTTGAGCTGACGATCTCTGTTCCTGATAAAGATGATGTGATTTTGTCTAATATGCTAGCAGTTTCTGAAATACCTCGTCTCGGACACGCTCAAGGGCGCTCGCCCAAGCCTACGGTCCTCGACGAGGCAATTTCAGAAACTGCTAAATACACCACCGTTTTCGAGCCGACGCCGCGGATGTCGACGTACTTGCTAGCGTTTGTGGTGGGGAAGTTTCAGGGGAAGACGGTGAAAAATGCGCACGGGACGGAGATTACGACGTATTGCTCGTTGGCGCAGGACATTGACGCGGTAGATTTTGCGAACGAGGTGGCGGCGAAAAGTTTGGAGTTTTATGATGATAATTTTGGCGTGAAATATCCCTTGAAGAAGCTTGATCAGGTGGCGCTACCGGATTTTGAGGCGGGGGCGATGGAAAACTGGGGGCTGGTGACGTATCGGGAGTCGATGATGTTGGCGGGGAAAAATGCGACGCTTGGCACGAAAAAGTCGGTGGCGCTGACGGTGGCGCATGAATTGTCGCATCAGTGGTTTGGGGACCTGGTGACGATGAAATGGTGGGACGATTTGTGGCTGAATGAGTCATTTGCGAGCGTGATGGAATATTATGCGGTGGACCAGGCGTATTCGGAATTTAAGATTTTCGAAGGATTTTTCACGGGGGATTGTCTTTCGGCGCTCATGCGGGATGCGTATTCGGGCGTGCAGTCGGTGCATCAGGACGTGGCGGAGCCAGCGGAGATTGCGACGTTATTTGACGGGGCGATCGTGTATTCGAAGGGGGCGAGGTTGATGCTGATGCTGATTCGGGCGATGGGCTGGACGGAGTTTTGTCGAGGTTTGCAAGATTATTTTGAAAAATTTAAGTATCAAAATACGGTGGGGGACGATTTGTGGGCGTGCTTGTCGCGATATGCGGAGTTTGACGTGGGGGCGATGATGCATGCGTTTATCGATCGGCCGGGGTATCCGGTGGTGGAGTTTGGGGCGAAAGTGGAAGGCTCGGCGGTGGACGGTTTGGCAGGAGCGGCGGCTGACGGTTCGAACGGTGAGTTTTCGCAAAAACGATTTTTGTTAGATGACGAGATGACAAAATCGGACTGGCCGCTACCGAAAATTACGGAAGATATGAGCGGGCATTATGTGTTGAATCTGTCGGAAGCGGAGTTTAACGCGCGCTTGGAGCGGTTTGACGAGCTGAATTTGGAGGAAAAATTGCGACTTTTGATCGACCGATCGCTGGTTTGCCGGACGAAATTGGCGTCGTCAGCGTCTTTGCTACCTTTGATTGAAAAGTTTCGGGACGAAAACTCGGCGGCGGTGTGGAATATTGTGGCGATTATTGTCGGGCAGCTGAAAATTTTCTGCGAGCCGGATTCGGATGAGGAGAAAAAATTGAAAAAGTTTGTGGGGGAACTTGTGCGACCGAAACTTGCGGAAATTGGGTTGGTGACGCGAGCGGGAGATGATGAAAATACGCTAAGGCTCCGGGCGATTTTGGAGGGACTGGATTATTATGCGGAAAACACGGAAAATTTGAAAGTTTTGGCGAATTTGTATACGCGGGATTTTGCTAAACTAAATGCGGAAATTCGGGATGCGGTGTTGGACGCGAAAATTTATTTTGAGCCGGAGATGGTGGACGAATATTTGCGCGCGTATCGCGAAACGGCGGATCCGGATGTGAAGTTTGACTTGTTGTTTGCGACAACTTTGGCGCGAGACGAAAAAGTTTTGACGCGAATGGTGGAGGTTTTGAGTGACGTGGAACTGGTGAAACCACAGGATCAATTACATTTGTTTATCTATTTGTTTAGAAACACGCGGGCGCGAAAAATGGTGTGGCAATGGCTGACTTTGCATTGGGAGTTTGTGAAAAAGATGATGGGCGATAAGTCGCTCGACGCGTATCCGCGGTATACGGCGAATATAATTCGGACGGAAGAGGGGTTTAGAGCTTGGAAAGAATTTTTCGAGCCGATGCGGGAAGACCCGGCCCTGAAGCGTGCGATTGAAATCGGCGAAAAAGAAATTGCGGCGAGACTGGAGCTGATTAAAAATGACCAGGCGAAAGTGTTCGAAAAATTGATAAAAATTGAAGGTTAAAAAAAGACCGCAGAGCGGTGGAGGGGATATCTTTCTATTATAGCACAGAATACGACAAAAGTCAAGATTTGGTGCCCGAGGCAGGACTTGAACCTGTACAGTATTGCTACCACTAGCACCTGAAGCTAGCGCGTCTACCAATTCCGCCACTCGGGCATAGTAGTATTATAACATATTTCGTGATATAATGAAGGTAGTTTGGAGGTAAAATGATTAGATTAAATTTTGAGCCAGAGGTGGACGAGGCGAAAACCGCGGGGATTTTGAAAGAAATTGCACGCGATAAAATGGGGGGTTGGCTGGAGTTGCCGCGAAAGGTGGATATGGGGGAGTTTGTGCGGATTAAAGAGGCGGCTAAGAAAATCCAGGAAGAGAGTGAGTATTTGGTGTGTATTGGGATTGGTGGGTCGTATTTGGGGCATCGGGCAATAATTGAGGCTCTGCGACCGCGGTCGGAAACGAAAATTATTTATGCGGGGAATTCATTGTCGAAACGGGAGCTCGAATATGCGCTAGAAAAAGTCGGTGACCACGATTTTTCGGTGAATGTGATTTCGAAATCGGGGACGACGCTTGAGCCGGCGGTGGCGTTTAGCATATTTAAACAAAAATTGATTGAAAAATATGGCGAGACGGAGGCGGCGAGTCGGATTTATGCCACGACGGATAGGCAAAAAGGAGCTTTGCATGACGAGGCGGTGGCGGCGGGCTATACGCGGTTTGTGGTGCCGGATAATATTGGCGGGCGGTATTCGGTGCTGACGGCGGTGGGACTACTGCCGATGGCGGTCGCGGGGGTGGACGTGGACAAATTGCTTGAAGGTGCGGCGGAAGCGGTAGAGACGGCGGTTGGTCCGGCGACGAAGTATGCGTGGATGCGGTATGGACTAGGGCAGAAAAATTACGACACGGAGGTGTTTGCGAGTTTTGAGCCGGCGACAATGCATTTTAACGAGTGGCTGAAACAGTTGTTTGGCGAGAGTGAGGGGAAGAACAAGCAAGGAATATGGCCGGCGAGCGTGATTTATTCTACGGATTTGCATTCGCTGGGGCAATTTATGCAGGACGGGCGGCGGAATTTGTGGGAGACGATTATCGACTACCCGACCGACGAGCAAAATGCGAAGGTGGTGACGGCGGTGCGGAAGGCGCACGCGATGGGCGGAATTCCGGTGCTGGATATTCAGGTCGGGGAGTTTAACGAAAAAGGATTTGGGGAACTGATTTATTTCTTTGAGCTGGCTTGTGCGATTTCGGCGAAGTTGTTTGGCGTAAATCCGTTTGATCAGCCGGGGGTGGAGGCATATAAGGCAGAACTTAAACAGTTATTGTAGATTTTTATATGCCCAGCTAGGAGTGGAAGCATAAAAGGCGGAACTGAATAGTTGTTGTAGGTTTTTGGAGGCGGGAAGCACACAAAAAGTGTACACAAGGTGTACAAAATGTGGTTTTTCGAGCTTTAAGCCGTGATAATTGTGCCGGCGGAGCGTTCGAGCGCGGGTTTTAGGTGGTCGATATCGGTGATGATACTGAGCTTGCGAGCTTTGTGAGTGGAGAATTTGATGGCGGCTTCGACCTTGGGGAGCATGGAACCGGGTTTGAAATGCCCGGCTTTAATGAGTTTTCTTAGTTCCGTGGCGGAGATTTCGGACAAAGTGGTTTGGTCGGGGGTGTTGAAGTTAAGATAGACATTTGGCACGGCAGTGACAGAAACGAAAATGTCGGCGTGGATGAGTTCGGCGAGTTTTTCGGCGGCGTAATCTTTGTCGACTACGGCGTCGATGCCTTTGAGGCGCTTTAAAACTTTGGTGCGGACGACCGGAATGCCGCCGCCGCCAGCAGCGATGACGATGATGCCGTTTTTGACCAGTTCAATAATGGTTTTTTTCTCAACAATGTCGATAGGTTTAGGCGAGGCGACGACTCGGCGCCAACCGCGACCGGCATCTTCTTTAACTACCCAATGTTTTTCGCGAGCCAGAGCGCGGGCGGTCTTAGCGTCGTAGAATTGGCCGATAGGTTTAGAAGGGTTTTTGAAAGCGGGATCGGAACGGCTGACTACGACTTGAGAAATAATGGTGGCAATTTTTTGAGAACGGCCACGTTTAATGAAGGCGTTGTTGATGGCTTGGGTGAGCCAGTAGCCGATTTGACCTTGACTCATGGCGACGGCAGTCTCGAGAGGCATGGCGGGCGCGGCGGCGCTGGCGGCGGATTCTTCGTGAATTAAAATGTTGCCCACTTGAGGGCCGTTGCCGTGGACAATAATAATTTCATATTTTTGCACTAAGTCGGCAATGGCTTCGCCGACGGTTTCGGCGATTTTTTTCTGGGCGTCGGCGGTATTTTCGCCATTTTTTTGCAAGGCATTGCCACCAAAAGCGAGTACGATTCGTTGTTTCATGTTTTAATTATACCACTTGTGCTTTTTTTGAAAAACTATATAATAATAAGTATGGATGGGTATATTTTAAAGCACCAAAAACCAACACGCAAAGATTTTCTGGACACGGCCGATTTCGAGCAGTCCGAGATTGTGGATATTATTAATACGTCGCGGATTGTGCGGGATTATATTAAGGGCGGCGGGCTTTTAAATTCGTTATTTCATAAGACTTTGGCGATGCTGTTTGAGCAAAAGTCGACGCGGACGCGGATTTCGTTCGAGGTGGCGATGGCGCAACTGGGTGGACATGCGCTGAATTTGGCACCAGGGGCGATTCAGTTGGGTGCGCACGAGACGATTGAAGACACGGCGCGGGTGTTTGGACGGATGTGTGATATGGCGATGGCACGAGTGGATAGACATGAGTCGATTGAAGCGCTAGCGAAATATGCGGAGATTCCGGTGATTAATGGAATGAGCGACCGAGTGCATCCGACGCAGGGCGTGGGTGATATGATTACGGTGTTTGATCATTGGCCGGCGGGGAAAAAGCCGAGTGAGGTGAAGTTTATATTTGTGGGCGATGCGACACAGGTGTGCAATACTTTGTGCGAAATTACGACCAAACTCGGGTTTAATTTTGTGCATTTTGGACCAGCAAATCACAAAATTGCGGACGAATGGCTAGAAATTGGCAAGAAAAATGCCGAAAAATACGGTGGAAGTTGTATGTGGAGTGATGACGAAGCGGTACTCTCGGGAGCGGACTTTATTTATACGGATGTGTGGTACGGACTTTATGATAAAGAGACGCCGAAAGAAGTTTATATGGCGGACTTTTATCCGAAATATCAGGTGAATGCGGAAATGCTGGCGAAAACTGGCAATCCGGCGGTGAAATTTATGCACTGTTTGCCGGCAAATCGTAATGAAGAAGTGACGGACGAAGTTTTGGACGGGCCGAATTCGGCGGCATGGGATGAAGCGGAAAATCGACTGACCGCGCAGAGGGGGTTGGTGTTGTATTTTGGTGGCGTTGCACAGGCCACCTTAAATTATATTAAACAACAGAAGGAGGCAAAATAATGCCACAGAAAAAACGTAAATTCAGGCTGTTTTCGGCGGTGCTCGCGACGGTCTGTATAATTTTGGTGGGAGACGCAGTCGCGCCGACGGCATCGATTGGGAATTCGATGTATGTCTGGTGGCTGATTATGATTATCGGGTTCTTTATTCCTTATGCGCTGATTTCGGCGGAACTTGGGACGCAATATCCGTCGGAAGGGGGCATGTATACTTGGATTAAAAAGGCGTTTGGTAAAAAGTGGGCGTCGCGCGTGGCGTGGTTTTATTGGGTAAACTACCCGCTATGGATTGCATCGCTTGCGGATTTGATTACATCGCTGCTAATGCAAATGCTCGGGGTGGAGATGGAGCTGTGGATGGTGCTCGCGATACAGCTATTCTATACGGTGCTGGTAACGGTGCTGGGGATGCTCCGAATTTCGCAGTCGGCGTGGGTGTCGAACCTGGGCGCGATAATTAAGTTTTTGATTCTCGGCGGGATTTCGGCGCTAGGGTTGTACGTGTTCTTTACGCAAGGCACGATGAATCCGGTGGAATCGTGGCACGATTTTGTACCACTACTCTCGGCGGACGGCGGAGTTGACTGGACGGGGCTAGCGTTCGTGTCGCTAATCATCTTTAATATGCTGGGATTCGAAGTAGTGGGGACGTTTGTGGACGATATGGACAAGCCCAAAAAACAAATTCCGCAAGCGATTATTCTTGGCGGAGTGCTGATTGCAATATTTTATATTCTGCCGTCGTTTGCGATTGGGGTGGGGACGGAATTTTCGGAGATTTCGACGGATACGGGGCTTTTAGATTCATATAAGATTTTGATGGAACACGCTGGGTTTTCGGTGGCGGCGATTAAGTCGATTATCGTAGTGGTCGGGTCGCTGTTTATTCTGACGCTAATTTCGAACATTTCGTCATGGAACTTTGGGGTGTATTCGGTGATTGCGCATGCGGCGGAAGATGGAATGTTCCCGAAATCTTGGACCAAGCGCAACAAAGATGGCGTGCCGTATATGGTCGGGGTGTGGACTGGGGTGGTCGCGGCGATACTCGCGGTAGCGGGAATTATATTGGCGTATTGTTTCCCCGAATGGGAGGCCGGCTCGAATATGTTCTGGGCGTTCTTTGACTTGTCGCTAGTGTGTCTTTTGCTATCGTATATTCCGATGTTTGCGGCATTTATCAAACTCCACAAAGACGGTAAACAAGTGAGAAACGGATATTGGATTAAGACCGGACCGGTGATGCGGTGGGTGCTGGGGGTGGTGCCGCTGATTCTACTCGGGATTTCGCTAGTGTTTACGTTGGTGCCGGAATTTTCGCTCGAGGGGATTGAAGGGAACATGACCCTGATTGTGTCGTCAGCGATTTGTGTGGTGATTGGTGAAGTGATGATAGCGAATATGTCGCGTAAAGATAAGCAAAAAAAGTTAGCTAAAAAGTCAACAAGAAAGGTGGCTAAAAGATGAAACTAAATTCAACGCCAAAAAGTGATGGTTTTTACATGCCGTCGGAGCTTGCGGAGCATAAGTGTACATATGTATTGTGGCCGGAGCGACCAGATAACTGGCGCGGCGGAGCAAAGCCGGCGCAAAAGGCTTTTCGCGAAGTGGTAGAAAAAATTGCGAAGTATGAGCCGGTGGTGTTGGGCGTAAATTCGTCGCAATATGCGCACGTGCTAGGCATGAATATGAAAAATGTGGCCGTGGTGGAGATTTCGAATAATGATTCGTGGATTCGGGACACGGGCGCGACAATGGTGATTAATGGTCAGGGCGAAATGCGTGCTGTGGACTGGGAATTTAATGGCTACGGCGGGTTGTTCAACGGGATTTATTTCCCGTGGGATTTGGACGACGCGATTGCGGCTAAAATGGCGGCAATTGAAAAAGTGGACCGCTATCGGACGGATGGATTTGTGCTGGAGGGCGGGTCGGTACATAGTGATGGCGAGGGGACGCTACTGGTAACGGAAGAGACTTTGCTGGACGAAGGACGCAATCCGGGCATGAGCAAAGCGGAAGTTGAAGCGAAGTTGCTGGAATATTGTGGTGCGGAAAAAGTGTTGTGGATTCCGTACGGGATTTACAAAGATGAGGACACGAATGGGCATGTGGATAATATTTGTCAATTCGTGGCGCCAGGGAAAGTGGTGTTGGCTTGGGAAGATAATATTTCTGACCCGCAACACGAGCGATCGGTGCGAGCGCTAGAATATTTAGAAAATGAGACCGATGCGCGTGGGCGAAAACTCGAGATTGTGAAAATTCATGTGCCGAGCCCGGTGACGATTACGAAAGAAGAATCGGAAGGCGTGGATGTGGTTGAGGGGACGTTCCCGCGCAATGAGGGCGACCGGTTGCCGGCGTCGTATATCAATTATTACAACTGCAACGGGGCGATTATTCTGCCGGTATTTAATGACCCGCGAGACGAGGAGGCGATTCGGACTCTGCAGGCGTGTTTCCCGGATAGGGTGATTGAGCCGGTGTATGCGCGTGAGATTTTGCTCGGTGGCGGAAATATTCATTGCATTACGCAACAGGTGCCAAAGGCATGAGAAAAGTAGTTCTTGCGGTGCTGGACGGGGTGGGTCTGGCACCGGATAGCAATGGTAATGCGGTGGCAAAAGCGCGGACGCCGTGGCTGGGGCATGCGGTGCGAGATTATCCGCACGTGGCACTCGAGGCTTCGGGCGAGGCGGTAGGATTACTCCCTGGACAAATGGGCAATTCTGAAGTCGGGCATAGCACGATGGGGGCGGGGCGCATAATTCAGCACGGGATTGCGCATATCGAGACGGCTTTCTCGAGCGGCGAGGTATTCCGGTCGGAAGCGTGGCGGGGGGCGGTGAGGCAGGTGCTGGGCGACGGCGAAAATAGTTATGACGGCGGTTTAGATGAGACCGATAACAGGGGGACGGTTGACAAAACGCTTAAGGTGTGCTATAATGAGGAGATGGGTCCGCGAACGCTACATTTTGCGGGGATTTTCTCGGACGGGGGAGTACATAGCCATATTTCGCATTTAGAGCAGATGGTGGAACAGGCTTATAAAGAGGGGGTGCGGCGAATGCGAGTGCATGCGATTTTTGACGGGCGAGACGTGGCGCCGACTAGCGAGCCAAAACATATTCAACGGTTTGAACAATTTGCGGCAAAATTTACTGATGCGGATATTCGGATTGCTTCGGGCGGTGGGCGGATGACGACCGTGGCAGACCGGTACGAAAATGACTGGACGGTAGTGGCGCGAGGCTGGGATATGATGGTGAATGGCGAGGCGGACTATTATTTTAAGTCGGCGGAAGAGGCAATTTTGACTTTGCGTCGAGTGTATCCGGATATTCAGGACCAGAACTTGCCGGCGTTTGTGATTGTAGATGAGAACGAGCAACCGGTGGGGCGAATTGAAAAAGGCGACGCGCTGATTTATTTTGATTTTCGCGCGGATCGGGCGATTGAAATTGCGCAGGCGTTTACGTATTGGGATTTTCCGTATTTTAACCGGGGCAAATACACGCCGAACGATGTGTATTTTGCGGGGATGACGGAATATAATTCGGACACCCACGTGCCGGAGCATCAGTTGGTGGCGCCGGTTAAGATTACGGATACTTTGAACCAAGTGCTAGGAGCGCAAGGGGCAAAACAGCTGGCGTGTTCGGAGACGGTTAAGTTTGGGCATATTACATATTATTTTGACGGCAATAGTTATGATAAGGCGCCGGGCGAGGAATTCGTGGAAATTCCGTCGTTTGCGGAGCCGTTCGAGGAACGACCGTGGATGAAAAGTGCGGAAATTGCGGATATGGTAATTGAGAAATTAAAAGATTATGATTTTGTGCGAGTGAATTTTCCGGGTGGGGATATGGTTGGGCATACGGCGAATATGAGCGCGACGATTTTGGCGATGGAGGCGATTGATTTGGCGCTGAAACGGATAGCGGAAAAAGTAGATGAGCTGGGCGGGGCGTTAGTGGTGGTGGCGGACCACGGCAATGCGGAAGAATTATTAGACAAAAACGGCGCGCCAAAAACTTCGCACACGACCAACCGGGTACCGTGTATTATTTACGATAATGCGAGTAATGGTGCGTATCGGTTGGCGCGGGTCGAGAATGCGGGGCTATCTAATCTCGCGGCGACGATTGTAGATTTGGTCGGCGTAGAAAATCGACCGGAAAGTTGGAATCAGTCGTTAATTGAAAGAGTGAGCTAATTTCCGCAAACGACATTGTTGGCGTGGAGCCAGCCTTCGACCGAACCGCCGTCTAGATATTGGCCGGAAGTCGGGGCGACACGCATGACGCCACCGTTTCGGATGAACTCGTCGATGGGGTCGGTGACGAGATATTCTTGGTCGAGCGGACCGAAATCGTGCGTATCGACATAGTTGACGATGGTTTGCAAGAGTTCGGGTGACATAATGTATTTAGAAACGTTAATCAGGTTGCTCGGCGCTTCTTCGGGAGTTGGTTTTTCGACGACGCCGACAAGCTTGCCGTCTTTAGCCGACAAAACACCATATTTTTCGACATCATTTTTGTCGATTTCGACGCCGAGAATGGCGGAGTCGGTCGAGGCTTCGAGTGAGTTAATCAGCGACGCAGCGGCGGATTCGCCGTCTGGATTCCAGATAAAATCGTCGCCCATAAACACTAAGACGGATTCGTTTAGGTTGTATTCTTTGACCACCATGGCGATTGGGACGGCGGTGCCGTATTTACCAGCCGGATCTTGAATAGTGTAGTGAATCGTGACGTCGTCGGGCAAAGTTTTGGCGAGTTTGAGCCGGTCGGCTTTGCCGCGCGCGGTGAGATATTGGTTGAGCGCCAAGTTGTCTTTGTAAAATTCTTGAACTTGGCAAGGCTCGACGTTGGAAATTACCATATAAATATCTTTGACGCCCGCTTTGATAAGTTCTTGGACCGAATAATCCACTAGCGGACGATTCCCGACTGGGAGCATGGATTTTTCGATAATTTTGGTAATCGGCAGCCGGCGAGTGCCCCAGCCCGCCACCGGAATAATAGCTTTCGTAATCATAATACCCATATTATAACATAGTGTGATATAATCAAGGTATAAAAACGAGGTAGCTATGCTAAAAATCAAGAATCAACAACGTGATCCAATCGTGCCACCTTTGAGTATCTCGGCGCTATTTAATCTGTCGAGTTTCCGGCATTGGGACGACACGGTCGTGAACCAAAAAGAACTAAACTTTACCCGGCGAGAGCTGAAGCGGGACCGAAAGATTCTAGCCAAAGCGTTTCTCGCACTGGGAGTCAAAAAAGGCGATATTATCACAGTCTATACAGCACGTTCGATGTATGATAATATCGTCATTTTTTTAGCGGCGAACAAAATTGGCGCGCTGGTGTCGTTTTTGGACGAAAAAACACCGCGAGATACTTTGCTTCGGCATATTGAAGAATTCAAATCGTCGCTTCTTATCGTGCAGAATAAAACTGTGGGGCGGATTAAGGATCTAAAAAAAGACGCAAAAACGGTTAAAAACGTGATTAATTTGACCTCGGATTATGACGAAAAGAAGTTTGAGACGACGATTGTGGAGACTTTTATGCTGGGCAAAAAGTCGCTGGTGGAAATTGCGGAGGATTATCACGGATGGGTGCCGAAAAACATTTTTGGTGGCAAAAACGAGGCGATTGTAACGTTTACATCGGGTTCGACTTCGGGGCCGAAGCCGATGGTGTTTACGAATGAGAATTTAATTGCGGCGGCGCTATTTTCGAAGGCAGCGTCGGGAATAAAAATGTGGGACAAAGAAATTACGACTTGGCTGTCGTTTGTGAAGTTTGACTGTCCGTATGGGTTTTGGACGTCGGTGATGACACCGATTATTGGGGGTAGTTCGGTGATTTTGACGCCGGATATTGATGAAAAAAATCTGGATTATTATTTCAAAAAACCGATTAGCGTGGTACAGGCGGTGCCACTACTTCTTGATATGTTGCCGAAAGTTTTGTCGTCAGAAGTGGATTTGTCAGCGACGAAAATGTACATTTCGGGCGGGGAGAGGTTGGAAAAAAGTGCGTCGGTCGCGGCGGCGGAGTTTTTCAAGGCACATGGCGCGACGGTAAAAATGTGTAATGGTTATGGTGTGGGGGAGTGCCTTGGGAGTATTACGGTGGCGGTCGGGGCGACGTATCATCCGGATACGGTGGGAAAAATTGTGCCAGGGGCGCACGTGATGATTTTGGATCCGGAAACTGGCGAGGAATTGAATTTTGGGCGAACGGGGATTTTGTATGTGTATGGCAAACATATTCTGAATCGCTATTATAATCGGCCGGAACTGACGGAAGAAAAGATCGTCAAAGTGAACGGCAAGCGATTCGTGAATACGGGGGACCTTGCGTCGGTGTCGGAAACGGGATTTGTGACGTTGCTTGGGCGGGCAACGTTCTTTATTAATAATTTGCCAGCGAAGGTGTATTACGAAGTGGTGAGGCTCGCGGTGGCGAAGTCGGATTTGGTTGAGCGGTGCTATGTGGTAAAAGGACCGGATGCGAAATTAAAATTGGCGTCGTACGCGTTTGTGGTAACGAAAGAAGGCGTGGGACATAACAACCAAGTGCGTCGGCAGATTGTGACCGATGCGACGAGGCCGTTTTATGTGGGAAAACGGCGGGTGATTTTGAAGCCGTATGAGTTGCCGCGCAAAGTGGTGTTTTTGGACGAATTGCCACTAACTAAAGCGAATAAAATTGACTTTAGAAAGCTAGAAAAAATGGCACGAGAAATGGGAACAGGGGCGGAAAAATAAGCCGGCGCAGGGGATAATAAAAAGCTTGGGTGGAGCTTAAAAACTAACAAAAAAGCCGATTAGCACTCTTGACGTTTGAGTGCTAGTTTGGTATACTGGGGTTATGCAAGCAGAATTTAGTGAAATTATGAATAATTTGTCTGAAAATGCGCGATTTGCGTTGCAGAGGGCAGATGTTTATAGTAAAAAATATAATAATGGCTATATGGGGACGGAACATTTGCTACTTGGGATTTTGGCGATGGATGTTTCGATGGGGGCGAGTATTTTGCGAACGGCTGGAGTGACGGTAGATGATGTTGAAAAAGCTCTGAATCGAGTGGCGGTGGAAGTGCCGGGGAGCGATATGGCGATGATGTCGCTGTCGGAAGCGGTGATTTTGACGCTGAGGATGGCGCAAAATTTTGTCAAGGAAAATGGACTGACAGTGATTGGTACGGAGCATATTCTGTATGCTTTGCTTTCGCAACCGAATTCGCGGGCGTCGCTGATTTTGTCGGGACTGGGTGTGGACGCGGAAAAGATTTTGGATGAAATTGAAGATTTGGTGGACGAGGAAACCAAAGACGAGCAAAATAAGGCCGAAAAAGCGAAATATATGAAGTCGTCGGGGGTGCGGTTTTTGAAAAAATATGGCAAGGACTTGACAGAAGAGGCGCGTGCGGGGCGACTAGATACGGTGATTGGGCGCGAAAACGAAATTGAGCGCGTAGTGACGGTGCTGTCGCGTCGAACTAAGTCGAATCCGGTGCTGATTGGCGAGGCGGGGGTTGGGAAAACGGCGATTGTGGAGGGGCTGGCGACGCGAATTGTGAAAAATGAGGTGCCTGGGAACTTGGTCGGGAAACATATTTATCAAGTAGACTTGTCGTCGGTGGTGGCGGGGACGAAGTTCCGTGGGGAGTTTGAGGAACGAATTAAGGGGATTATCGACGAAGCGATGAATGATGAGACGATTTTGTTGTTTATTGACGAAATTCATCTATTGTGCGGGGCGGGTTCGAGCGAAGGTTCAATGGATGCGGCGAATATTTTGAAGCCGGCGCTGGCGCGAAACTCGATTAACCTAATTGGCGCAACGACGCTAGACGAATATCGCAAAACAATCGAAAAAGATAAGGCTTTGTCGCGGCGGTTCCAGACGGTGATGGTGGAGGAGCCGAGTGCGGTGGTGACGCTGAAAATTTTGAAGGGCATTAAAAAGCACTACGAAAAGCATCACGGCGTGAGTATTCCAGACGAAGTTTTGGAAACGGCGATTACCATGTCGCAACGATATATTAATGATCGGTTTATGCCGGATAAAGTGATTGATATTATTGATGAGGCGAGCGCGATTTGTAAGGTGGCGGCGGATAAAAAAGGCGGTGGCAAGTATAAAAAGATGAAAATCGAGAAGGCGCAACTCGAGGAAAAAATAATGACGGCGGCGGAAAAAGAAGATTTCAAAAAAGCGGCAGAGTTTAAGACGCGGCTAGCGCAACTCGAAAAAAGAATTAAGGAACTAGAGAAGTCGGGCGCAAAAGAGGAGGAAACGCCAGTGCTTTCGGAGGAGAATTTGGCAACAGCAGTGTCGCTAAAGACTGGTATTCCGGTGTCGAAGGTGCATGGTAGCGAAATGAAGATGCTGATGGGACTCGAAGACGAGCTGAATAAAGCTGTGGTGGGGCAGGAAGAAGCGGTGAAGGCGGTGGCGAAAGCGATTCGGCGGGGACGTAGTGGAATTGCGGATTCTAAGCGACCGATTGGTTCGTTCCTGTTTATGGGCCCGACGGGCGTAGGTAAAACGGAGCTAGCGCGAGTGATTGCACGAGAAGTGTTTGGTGGTGAAAATGCGCTGGTGAAAATTGATATGTCGGAATTTGGTGAAAAACATAACGTGTCGCGACTGGTCGGTGCGCCGGCGGGGTATATCGGCTATGATGACGGAGGGAAATTGACCGAGGCGGTGCGACGCAAGCCGTATTCGGTGATTCTGTTTGACGAAATTGAAAAGGCGCATCCGGACGTGTTCAATTTGCTGCTACAGATTTTGGAGGACGGCGTGCTGACGGACGGGCAGGGGAATAAAATTAAGTTCAATAATACGGTGGTGATTTTGACTTCGAACCTCGGCTCGGCGGATATGTATCGCGAGAGCGAACTCGGATTTAAGGCAAAAACGAAACAGGACAAAAAAGCTCTGGAACAGGAATATGAGGAGAACAAGGAATACGCAATGAAAGCGCTGAAAAAAGTGATGCGGCCGGAGTTGATTAACCGGTTGGATGATATTGAGGTGTTCCACGCGTTGACCAGAAAAGACGTGGAGAGGATTTTTGATAATTTGATGAATGAGCTGAAAAAACGGCTGGCGACGAAGGGGATTGGGCTGAAGGTCGAGGAAGAAGCTAAAAATTACTTGATCGAGAAAGGCTATGACCCGAAAAATGGGGCGCGGCCGCTCCGGCGCTGTATTGAGGACAGAGTGGAGTCATTATTGTCGGAAAAAATTATTGCGGAGGAGCTAGTGAAAGGCGATATTCCGGTACTAAAGCTCAAAAAAGGTAAATTGGTGCTAGAAAAAGCATAGAGGGATTTTAAGAAAAGTATAATCGGAGACAAGACAAGCATAAAACGCGATTTAACAGGGGGAGAAAAAATTATAATCCAGAAAGGAGAAAACATGAAAAATTATTTAGTGCCGACGGTGGTCGAGGAAACAAATAGGGGCGAGCGGGCGTATGACATTTATTCGCGGCTTTTGAACGACCGAATTGTGTTTCTTGGCGAGGACGTGAATTCGCATACGGCAAATTTGGTGGTGGCGCAGCTGTTGTATCTTGCGCACGAGGACCCGAAGAAGCCGATTAAACTATACATTAATTCGCCTGGCGGAAGTGTGTATGATGGGCTAGCGATTATTGATACGATGAATTATATTGAGCCAGATGTGGAGACGATTGGGATTGGGTTGCAGGCGTCGATGGGGGCGATGCTGTTGTCGTCGGGCGCGAAGGGCAAGCGGTATTGTTTGCCGAATGCGCGGGTGATGATTCATCAGCCGTCGTCGGGGACAGAGGGGAAGATTACCGATCAGGAAATTATGTTAAGGGAAGGCGTGTTTTTGAAAAAACGGTTGGCGGAGATTTTTGCGAAAAATACAGGGAAAGATTTGGCGCAGGTTGAGAAAGATATGGATCGAGATAACTGGATGAGTGCCAAGGAAGCGTTGGATTACGGGATTATTGACGAGATTATTAAGTAGCAGATTAGTGGCAGGCAGAGACTGTTTTTGGTGGGGGTGAAGTTGGTTTTTGGTGGGAACGTTGTGGTATAATTGAAAAATGAAATATGTATTTTGGACGGATGGGAGTGCGTGTCCGAACCCTGGGCCGGGCGGTTTTGCGGTGATCGAAGTGCGGGGAGAGGTGGCGAAGCCGGTGATGCTGGGTTCTGAGAAGCAATCTTCGAATATTCGAATGGAGGGGTGGGCGATTTTGATGGCGATGCGTCGAACTGGTACGGAGGAGTGTGAGATTCATACAGATTCGCAGTTTTGGATCAATGTGATTACGAAATGGATGAATGGGTGGGCGAAAATGGGCTGGAAAAAAGCGAAGGGTGAGATTAAAAATTTGGATATCGTGCAAAAAATATATGAGGTTTATAATCCAGAAAGAATGGATTTGGTTTGGGTGCGGGGGCATGTGGGGACGAAATACAACGAAATGGCGGACGAATGGGCAAAACGGGCGCGAGCTGGTGAGAAATTGTGATATAATTAAGGCATGAAATTATCAGAAGAGTTGATTTATCGGGGGTTTAAGGCCGAGACGACAATCGGGGACGCGGCGGAGTTAGACACGCGGGCGTCGAAAAAGTTTTATTGGGGCGCGGACCCATCGGCAGATTCGCTGACAATTGGAAATTTGGCGGCGCTGATGATGTGCGCGTGCTTTGTGCGTCATGGGTATGAGCCGTATTTGTTGGTCGGTGGGGCGACAGGGCAAATTGGCGATCCGAAGGAAAACGGTGAGCGCGATTTGAAGGGGCTGGACGAAATTGAACATAATAAAAAATGTATTCGGGAACAGATTGAGCGAGTGGTGTCTGGCAAAAATGTGACAATGGTGGACAATCTGGACTGGTTTTCGAAGATTAATTATTTGGAATTTTTGCGTGAAGTTGGAAAAGCGTTTTCAATGACGCAACTTTTGGACCGGCAATTTGTGCAGAATCGGATTGGTGATGGTGGGTCGGGGATTAGTTATGCGGAGTTTTCGTATACTTTAATTCAAGGTTATGATTTTTTGCATTTGTTCCGTGAATATGGGATTTCGTTGCAGCTGTGTGGGGCGGACCAATATGGGAACTGTACTTCGGGCATTCATCTAATCCGTCGGCTGGAAAATGCGGATGCAGATGTGTGGTCGACACCACTAATTATTGATCCGGTGACGGGGCGGAAGTTTGGCAAAAGCGAGGGCAATGCAATTTGGCTCGCGAGTTCGGATAATGGTTCGGGAAATTATACTTCGATTTTCGACTTTTATCAATTCTGGCTGAATCAGCCGGACGAAGCGGTGGAATATTTAATTAAGATTTATACTTTATTGGAAAAAGAAGAAATTGAAGAGATTTTGGCGAAACACAAAGTTCGGCCGGAGCAGAGAATTGCGCAAAAAGCGCTCGCGAGAGGTGCGACGGAGGTGGTACATGGAGTCGAAAATGCGCGAGCAGTAGAGAATTTGACGGAGGTATTGTTTGGGCGAGAGACGAATTTTGGGGAGTTTTCGGGTGATGAGATTATGGAATTTGCGAAGTTTTTGCCGACGGCGAAAAAGGGGACGGGGCTGGTCGAGGCGTTAGTTGAAACTGGTCTTGCGGAGTCCAAAAAGAAGGCGCGGGAGTTTGTGGCGCAGGGGGCGGTGTCGGTGAATGGCGTAAAAGTACAAGACGACGTGGAGATGGGGCAAACGGCGATTGTGAAAAAAGGTAAAAATAAGTTCTTGGTAGTTTGCTAAAAGCTGCTGGGGTGACAGAAAAAAACTGCTCTTCTAGGCAGTTTTTTCAAGGGAACTATGTTTTCTGTAGTGTTTTAGTAAGTTTAAGAACTATTTGGGCAAAAAAGACGTTTCGGTAGACCAAAAAAGATATTTTGGCACGAAAAAACTACCTGAGTGGGTAGCTTTTTGTGATTATTTAGCGAACTTCGACGCGAACTCGAGGCAGGCTTTTGCCGGAGAAGTGAGTTTTCTTCACTTTGACAAAAGTGACCACGCCGTCTTTTGCGGCATGAATGGTGAAGTTGCGCGACATATAAGTGCCTGGACCAGCGAGTTTGGTGGCGCCAGTTTGGCGGACTAAAACTTCGCCGTTTTTGACTTTTTGACCGCCAAAGCGTTTGACGCCGAGGCGTTGGCCAGCATTGTTATGGATATTTTTGGCGGTACCGCCAGCTTTAACATGTGACATTTACTTTTTCCTTAAAATTATTATATCTCTCGCGACAATTTGGCCCTCTCGATGATAAAGAAGTCCCTCGCGCGTTTTATTATTAACATTATACCCCATATTTTCGATATCGTCAAGAATTTTCAGGCGAGAATAAGTTTGATCGGGGCGAAGCCAGGCGGGGGCAGCCAACACGACCGGAGTATTTGGCTCGATTTGGCTGGATAAGTTTTTCAAAAAGCCTAAAATGATGGTTTGGCATTCTTGTTTGACGGTTTTTAAGGCAATGTCGGCAGGAACGTTTGA
>CAVFVK010000006.1:21104-34452 GCA_963626095.1 bacterium
CGCGCTCCGGACTCCCTCAAAATTGACAGTTTTTGAGTCGTGTAGTAGCCAATCAAGATTTTTTTCAGAATATTTGACCATGCGTTCGTCGATGTCGGTGCCACGGACGTGAAAACCCATGAGCAGGGCTTCTTGCAAAAGGACGCCGGTGCCACAGAAAGGGTCAAGGAGGGTGGCGGGTTTTTCTATCGGACCACAAAGGTTGATGAGAATTTGGGCGAGTTTTGGCGGGAGCATGCCGACTCTGGCGTCGCGCGCGGGGCGGGCTTGGTCGCGGCGAGCGTAGGCGTCGATATTTTGGACACCGATAACGCGATAGTAGTCGCGATTGGTTTTGATGAGCTCGACTTTGCGGGCGTTTTTGCCGGAGAGGCCGTTGTGGAGAGAAGTGGCAGTCGATAAGACGGCGGTTTTATTTTCGACGATGCGCACGGAGCGACCGTGGCGAACGAGGATTTTTTTTAGTTTCAAAGCTTCGGTGGTGGCGGACTTAACGGAAGCGGTGCTGGAGTAGTTGGACAAGCCAAAAGTGATTTTGCCTTCGGGCAAGGTTTGGAGAAAATCGAGCGGTTTTTGGCCGAGCTCGACGGCGAGCTTTAAGCTGCCACCCAAAAAATCGATACTAGGCGTAGTTTCGGTGGTGAAAGTGGCGAGTTCGGGGGAGATTTGATGAACCTCGGAAAATAAACTCTCGAGTTCGGCGAGAGAAAGTTTGGGTTCACGACCAAGAATTGCCAGATATTTCATTTTTTAATTATATCATAATATGGTATAATTTTTTTATGGTAAAAACAAAGAAGCTGAAACTTTCCTTTCGGACAGTACTGACTTTTCTGACATTTATCCTGGTGGGATATGTGATGTATCAAAACTGGGCGGATATCGTGGAGACGATGGAGCATTTGCGGGAGACGAACGTGTTTGTGTTGCTTCTTTTAATTCCGGAACAGTTGTTTATGTATTATGCGTGCGGGCAGATTTTCTTTTCGTATCTTAAAAATCAGCATAATATTAAGAAAATTAATAACAAAGAAGTGCTAAAAATCTCGACGGAACTGAATTTTGTAAATCACGCGGTGCCGGCGGGAGGGATTGGGGGGTTGGCGTTTTTGACTTATAGGCTGAAGCCGATGAATGTAACAGCAGGGCAGGCGTCGTTTTTGTATCTGTTTCGGTATGCGGTGACGACGGTGGTGAATTATCTGCAGGCGCTGGTGGCGATTATTATTTTACTAGTGGCGGGGCTGATGCCGGAATCGGCAATGTGGATTGTGCCGGTGACGTTTTTGATGAATACGGTGGTGGCGGGGGTGCTGTGGTTTGTGGTGTTTGTGGCGAGTAATAAACGGCGGATTGACTTTTTTGCGAAAGTGGTAGAAAAAACGACGAGTTTTGTGGCGCGAAGTTTGACTTTTGGGCGAAAAAGATATTTTGTGAAAGGCGCAAAAATTCAAAATTATTTTGCGGATGTGCATGAGAGTTTGAAAATTGTGAAAAAAGATAAACAAAATCTGAAAAAACCGTTTAGGTGGGGGCTGGTGTATAGTTTGTGCGAGGTGGGAACGTATTATATTGTGGCGTTGTCGCTTGGGCGGCCGGAACTGCTACTATATATTATGGTGGGTGAGGCGATTGGGTCGGTGTTTGACGGGATTGTGCCGTATGGGTTGTATGAGCTCGGGATGGCGGGGGTGATGATTGCGCTAGGAGTGGATTTTCCGACGGCGACGATTGTGACGGTGATGACGCGAGTGATTACGTTAGTGTTCACGGTGGTTTCGGGGGTGGTGCCGTATTATAAAGCAATGAAAGGCAAGCAAAATGAATGATGACTTCGGATGGTGGCTCGGCGACGACGAAGAAACAGCCGAAGATGAGTTTCTTGAAAGAGAGGAAAGATTTTTGTGGGGGACAATGGAGAATAATGCGCTGACGCCGACGGAATTCGTAAAAGAAGTGAATGACTGCCTGAAATATGAATGTGGGGAGACGACGATTAAAGGCGAGGTGGCGAGTTTTAAGATAAATCAGGGTAAGTGGGTGTTTTTTGATTTGAAAGACGAGAAAACCAGCGTGAATTGTTTTATGCCGGTGTGGGATCTAAGGACGGAGTTGGAAGACGGCATGACGGTGGTGATGAATGGAACGCCTGGGGTGACGAAGTGGGGGAGGTTTTCGGTGACGGTGAAACAGGTGATGCCGGTAGGCGAGGGATCGCTCAAAAAGGCGTACGAACTGCTGAAAAAGAAGTTGGCGCGGGAAGGGCTATTCGCGCCGGAGAAAAAACGTAAAATTCCGGCGGATTTGAGTAAAATTGGAGTGATTTCTTCGAAACAGGCGGCGGGATTTGCGGATTTTGTGAAAATTTTGAATGAGAGGTGGGGCGGGTTGAAGGTGCAAGTTGCGCATACACAAGTGCAGGGGCTGGATGCGCCGGACCAAATTGTGCGGGCTTTGAATTATTTTAACCAGCGGGGCGAGGTAGAGATGATTGCGATTTTGCGCGGGGGTGGAAGTGCGGACGATTTGGCGTGTTTTAATGATGAAAAGTTGGTGCGAGCGGTGGCGATGTCGAAAATTCCGGTGATTTGTGGGATTGGGCACGAGGTGGACGAGAGTTTGTGCGATTTAGCGTGCGATGTGAGGGCGTCGACGCCGTCGAATGCGGCAGAAAAGTTAACTCCGAGAGACCGGGCGAGTGAAATAGCGCGGATACGACGTGCGGTGGAGGGTGCAACTCGAGAATTGATGAGTGAAATTGCTAGTGAAGCGGAAAGTGTGAGCGCGCGAATGCAAAAATTGGGGCGAGAAATGGTGGCAAAAATTAATGCGATTTGTGAAGATAAAATGGTGCGGATTACGGCGGTGGTGAAAGAAAAACTGGTGAGAGTGGGTAGCGAGATTGAAGGTAAAATGAAACTGTTAGAGGCGTTAAATCCAGAAAAAGTGCTGAAACGGGGTTATGCGATTTTAAGTGGTAAGATTTCGCCGGGGAATGTTGTAAAAATTACAACATTTGAGGCGGAAATTGATGCCGAAGTGAAAAAAGTTAAGGAAAGGAATTAAAAATGGTTGAAAAGAAGGATGCAGCCGAACAAAAAAATTTAAATGCAAAAATTAATGAGTTGGACGAAAAGGTCGAATGGTTTTATTCGGATGAATTTAACCTTGGCGAAGCGGTGAGTCGATACGAAGAGGCGACGAAGTTGGCTAAGGAAATTAATGCAAACTTAAAGGAGCTGAAAAACGAAATTGAGTTTTTGGCGGAAGATTTTAGTAAATAAATGTATAAAATTAAAAGTATGATATAATAAGCTTATGGATAATGGTCAAATGAATGGTTTTGGCGGGGTGAGTGGCGCTGATGTTGGTAGTGCGAATGGTATGGGCGGGATGCAGCCAGTAATGCAACCGGTTCAGCCGGTGGGGGCGCAGTATAGCGTGAACGGGATGCCAATGGTGCAACAAGTACAGATGCCGACGATGCCGAAAAAAGATATTGCGGGGCTGATTAAAACGATTGTGATTGTGGCGCTGTCGCTTGTCGCGGTGACGTTTATCGGGCTGTTTATTTGGATGACGATCCAATATACGAATGTGTCGACGGATGTAAGCGGGCAGATTGAAATTGCGGTGGCGGAAGCCAAAGATGAACAAGCGACCAAGGACGAAGCGGAGCGACTGGAGGCCGAGAAATATCCGTATAAGACTTTTGCGGGGCCGGCGGATTACGGGCAGTTGTCGTTTGAATATCCAAAAACTTGGAGCGTATATATTGCGGCGGCGGCGACTAGCTCGACGGGTGATTTTAATGCTTATATGAATCCGGTACAGGTGGACGCGGTGGGTAAGGAAACCGTGAACGCGCTGAGAGTGACGATTCGGGATGAAAGTATTGATGAGGTGAGTAAAGAATACCAAAAAGCGATGGAAAAGAGAAATTCGAACCTCACGATGGAGTCGGTGACAATTGGTAAAAGTGGCAATATTACGGCGAATAGATACACGGGAACGATTCCGAACACGAGTTTGTCGGGATATATTGTAACTTTTAAGATTCGGGATAAAACCGCGGTGTTGCAAACCGACTCGGTGCTATTTAAAGATGATTTTGATAAGTTGCTTGGGACTGTGACATTTAACGAATAATCTGTTATAATGGGGGTATGGATAAGGAGGTCGACGGGATTTTGGTGGCGGCGCACGAGCTAAAGGCGCCGCTTGCGGTGCTGAGGCAACTGGCACTTAATCTGCCGGGCATGGATACGAGCGGGGAGCGGATGCGCGACGAGATGGTGAGTGTGTCGGAGCGGGCGATTCGGCAAGTGAATGACCTAACTAAAATGCGGAAGCTTGAAGACGGGCTGTTTACGATGGAGCCGGTGGCGGTGCGGGCGGTATGTGATGAGGTGACGCGGGAGCTGAATTATCTATTTGCATATAATCGGCGAGAGTTGTTTGTAAAATATGCGAATCGAGCGAGACTGGTGACGGCAAATCGGGAGATGTTGCATAGTGTGGTGTATAATTTTCTACTTAATGCAATGCACTATTCGGGCGAGGGGACGCGCGCGGAACTGGTGGTGCGCGACACAAAAGATAATGTGCGGGTGGAAATTCGGGATTTTGGGCCGGCGTTGCCGATGGATGTGTGGCGCGAAATGCGACGTGGGTGGATTGAAAAACCGACTTCGATTGCAATGCGTCCAGGGTCGTCGGGGTTAGGGCTATTTATTGCTTCGAGATTTTCGCGGATGATGAACGCTAAGGTCGGGGCGGTAAGGCATCGCGACGGGACAAGTTTTTATGTGGAATTGCCGATTTCGCGGCAAATGAGTTTGTTTGAGCTATGATTTTAATAATTGATGATGACGAAATTATGGCGGAGTGCATCGCGCGGGGGTGCGGCGGGGGGCGTGAAGGCGGCGCGGATGGAAATGGGCGCGAAGATGAAGGCAGCGCGAATGAAAATTGGTGCGGAAACGAAGGTGAAGGCGGGCGTGAAGTGCGGATTTTTGGTAATGCGATTGAAGCAATGAATTTTATTGCGGAAAATGGCGCGCCAGAAATGATTTTTTTGGATATTTTATTGGACGGACCGGACGGATTTACGTTTTTGAATGAACTCATGTCATATGCGGATACGGCGACGGTGCCGGTGGTGGTGGTGTCGTCTTTGGATTTTACGGGGCGGGATTTGTCGGCGTATAATGTGGTGAAAATTTTGCACAAAGACATAATGGTGCCGGCGGAAATTAAGGAATTGGTGGCGAAATATGCGAAATGAAGATTTAAAAACTGAAGGAATAGTTTTGAGGCGAACGAATTATGGCGAGGCGGACCGGATTTTGAACATAATTACGCCGGTAGGCAAAGTGGCGGCGATGGCAAAGGGCGTGAGAAAACCGAAGTCGAAATTGGCGGGGGGAGTGGAGATGTTTTGTTTGTCGGAGCTAGTGGTACATCGGGGAAAAGGGGAGCTAGGGATTGTTACGAGTGCTAGGATGAAAAAACAATATGGCGAAATTGTGAAAGATTTGGAACGGATGGAAATGGCGGCGGAAATGTTGAAAAAAATAGATAAGGCGGCGGAGGACGTGGGGCAGGGCGAGTTTTTTGAGATTTTGAGGCAGAGTTTGGAGGGGCTGAACAATGGGGTGGATTTGAAATTGACGGTGAGTTGGTTTCGGCTGAATTTTAAGCGGGCGAGTGGGGAAGAAATGAATTTGTATCGAGATAACACGGGCGAAAAGTTAGTGGAGGGAAAGCGATATGATTGGTGGGGAACAGAGGAAGCGTTTGTGGTGAGTGAAGCTGGGGAGGCGGGAGCGAATGAGATTAAAATGTTAAGATTAATGGCGACGATGGATCTTGCGGTGGTGGGGCGGATAAAGGTGAACGCGGAGCTAACTTGGCGAATTTATGATATAATTAAAAAATGGGAAAGTTAGAAGATATTGTAAGTTTGTGCAAAAGGCGGGGATTTATTTTTCAAGGGTCGGAAGTGTATGGCGGAATGGCGGGGACTTGGGACTACGGTCCGCTAGGGGTAATGCTAAAGAAAAAGGTGATGGACGCGTGGTGGAAGTTTTTCGTGGAAGACCGAGAAGATATGTTTGGTGTGGACGCGGCGATTTTGATGAATCCGCGGACTTGGGTGGCGTCGGGGCATACGGCGACTTTTGCGGACCCGTTGGTGGAATGTAAGGAATGTAAGTCGCGGTTTCGGGCGGATAAAATTACTGAAGGTATTAGCGAAAGCGTGACGACGGAAGAGTTTTTGGCGACGCACACAAAATGTCCAGTTTGTGGTAAGGAAAATTGGGGGCCGATTAGGAAGTTTAATATGATGTTTGCGACGCATGTCGGGGCGGTGTTGCCGGAAGATGTGGCTGATAATCCGGAACTCGCGGAAAAAGGAGTGGCGTATCTGCGACCAGAGACGGCGCAAGGGATTTTTACGAATTATAAAAATGTGGTAGATACGATTTATCCGGATTTGCCGTTTGGGATTGCACAACAAGGCAAGGCATTTCGAAATGAGATTTCGCCGCGAGATTTTATTTTGCGAGATCGAGAATGTTCACAAATGGAAATTGAATATTTTGTGGCGCCAGAGACTTGGGAAGAAAATTTTGAGAAAATGCGCGTGTTGCAACATGAGTTTTTGGAACAGGTGATAGGACTGCCAACCGAGAATATTCATGAGTTAGAAGTTCCGGCGGAGGACCGGGCGCATTATAGCAAGCGGACGATTGATCTTATGTTTGATTATCCGAATGGTGAGGAAGAGTTGATGGGGTTGGCGTATCGGACGGATTTTGATTTGAATAATATTCAGCGCGAGAGCGGCAAAAATATGGAATATCGCGATAAAAAGACAGGAGAGACGTTTGTGCCGCACGTGATTGAACCGTCGATTGGGGTGGAGCGATTGTTTTTGGCGATTTTGGCGACGGCGTATGCGGAAGAAACGGTGGATGGGGCGGTGCGCACGGTGTTAAGACTGCCGAAAAATTTGGCGCCGTATCGATTTTGCGTGTCGCCGCTACTTAAAAACAAGCCGGAACTGGTGGAGAAGGCGCGAGAAGTTTATGCTAAGCTACGTGCGAAATATGGCAATGTAACGTGGGATGATTCGGGGAATATTGGCAAGCGTTATCGCAAACAAGACGAAATTGGGACATATGAATGCATAGTGGTGGATTTTGAAACTTTGGAAAACGGGACCGTGACGGTGCGAAATCGGGACACGATGGTGCAAGAGCGGGTAAGAACCGAAGATTTGTAAAAAAATGTTTATGGTCTTAATCTAAGGGGTTGTTTTTTGACTTAACAACAAAAATATGATAGAATATAAATAGAAGTTTGAGAAACTTAGTACTTTGAAAGAAGGTGATGAGAATGTCTATTTTTTCTATAAGTAACACCAAGTTTTTTATTGTCCGTCACGCAGAAGCGTTAAAAAATTTAGAAAAAATGCATGGCGGCGGAACTCAAGATCTGACTCCTAATGGCGTAGAAGACCTAATTAATTCGGCACAAATTTTAAAAGAACATATCGATATTAATAATACGATAATTTATTATCAGCGCGAAGGGCGTAGCGAGAAAACTGCTAATATTATGGCCGAGGAATTAAATGTCGATGTAAAAAAGGTTGATGATATATACGGAGTTGGGCTTGGAATAATTGCCGCATTAAACGAAGAAGAGTTGCAGAAACGATATCCAAGGGTTGCGAAAATCTTGGAAAATTGGAAAAATAATGGCGCCAATCTAGACGATTATCCAGATATACCTGGCAGGGAACATATGAATGATTTTGCTGCGCGCATTTTAAAAGGAATGAGTAGTATTTTACAACCTAGTAGTCATATTATAGTCGTCGGGACGACGTCCACCATTAATATGATGAACCATTTGTTAGTTAATGACGGGATTTTTATACGCGAACATTATGATTTTATATCTTTCCCGTTTGTCGGCATTAATGGTTGGGCGTTGTCGTGCGATAATGTGCCACAAAAAATATTCTCAAACTTCTGAACTTTATAAGGCTGAGCTGATGCTTGGTCTTATTTTAGCCTAAGTCTTTGATATACTTAGCATAGTCCTCAGAGTAAGCTACCGTGTCTGGCATGTCGGCATTATTGAAAGTGCCAACCGTAACGTTATCGGCTGGATTAAGCTTAATCTCCGGCGCTATATCGATATTATACACCACAAAAAGCAGTGGTCGATTGGCAGACTTATCTATCATTTTAAAAATGGTCGGCGACTTTTGAGCGTGAAAATCCGTAAGACCAATCTCCTCTTTTAATTCTCTGTATAGCGCATCCATCATGGATTCGTTATGTTCTACGCCTCCGCCCGGCAAATCCCAATTTTTGTTGTCTTCTTTGACTAAAATAATTTTATCGTTTTGTCGAATTTTGGCTTTTACGGACATTCGATAATAGGCATTGGAGATTTTTTCTTTGCTTAAATAAGTTTCTAAGTGGTCCACAATTTCTTTGGCGCCATTTCCGCCCAACGGGAAGCGTTCTTGTGTTTGCGGACTACTCTGTAAATATTTCATCGCGCTGCATACGGCTTCGTCAAAGATTTGTTTGTCATTTAATTTAAACATAGTATACTCCTCGACTTGCATACTGAGCCCGCTGAGATGATTGGTCCCGGTTTCAAATTGCCTAGCCCCGGCGTTAAAAGTATCGCTTAATTCAACGCCGATATGAGCTAGCCGATCGGCAATTAGCTGTGGAATGTGACTGCCGTTGAATGCTGGCGTGAATAATGGATTAATGCCGGATGCGAGTACTTCGAGGGTGGTCTCTATGCCTGGCGAAATAAAGGCGTGAGTCGCAGAAAGAAAATGCTCTGCCGTGTCGGAACAGTTTAATAAAAACTTAATTCCGTCTTTGGATAGGTCGTTCAAAACATCTGCGCGATTTAGCTGTGGCGGAAGAATAAAGACAAATTCATTATAGCTCCAATCGGAACGGTCAGCCGCTTCCTTAATGACCGATGCACACCAGTCGTAGTAAGCTTTGCCATATGCGTCTCCTAGATATGGTGAACGCAAACCTCCTGGATAAAAAATCAACTTCTTATGTTTTTGCGGCAAGTCTTTTAAAAATCCTGGCGATAAAATTGCCTCGACTTCATGAAAATTTTTCGTTTTAGCAATTTCTGACTCCAGGGGCTCTTTAAAGAATTTTTGCGATAAAACCAAATCTGCTGGATAATCGTACGATCTTTCAAACCATCCGCGTAGCCAAAATAAAGAGTCTGCGAACACGAGTGGAACGTCTGATCTATTGATAATTTTAGTGCTAATGTCTAAATAAGAAACTACAACTTTTGATCTGAGGTCGGCCAAGTTTAATTCAGCTCTGTACTTGTATTGATAAGCTAAGATACCCGCATCATCTGCTAGCTTTAAGGTGTTTTCGTCTCCTAAAATTTTCACGCTGTAACCGCGACGTATTAGTTCGCGAGACACAGCGAGTGATTTTCCTGTCGGGCCAAATCCGAATGGCGCGGCGATTAATGTGACGTCTGTAGATTTCATATTTTACTCCTTTATCCAATCCCAATTTTTGTAGTCTGGGAGATTTAAATTATAAATTAATCGATAGTATTCTAATATTTTGTCACTAAAGTCGACGCCGAGATGGTTCAAGAAAAGCAATTCATACTTTTTTCCAAAATTGCCCCTTATCGTCCATGATAAAACGGCTATATCTAACATCCTGTCGCCAACGTGTAGATCGCCTAAGTCAATTACTCCGATAGCTTCCCCAAGTTCATTAAAAATAATATTGACTGGACATAAATCGCCATGAACGACAGTAAGTTCTTTTGGTTTTAATGTTGGTTTTCTGGAGAGGATTTCTTTAAGTTCTTTCTCTGTTTTGTTTTTAAAATCTGGGTGTAGATTACGCTTTGGTTTATAGATTGGATTTTTAACCCACGCCGGAGTTAAATCTATGTCTGTTTTTAGTCGTTCGCACCAAAGTAGCTTAATAATTTTTACATATTCAGTTACAAAATGCTCGGGCGGGTATATTTTTTTGAATTTTTCTGAAGAACCAGCCCCAATTTTGGAGGTTGTTAAAGAATTTCCTTTTAATGAAAAATGTCGAGGAGATAAGACAGTCATAAAAGACGCCTTAGCAATATTTAGCCGGAGATACTCGTCTTTTAGCTCTGATAAAAATTGGTTCGGCCTACGTTTAGTAAAAGCGGTCGTCATAATAACTCCAATCTTTGTTCTTCTGTGCGAAATAATCCCGTATCACCATCTATATGTTTAAGCGTATAATCGACAATCTTTTCTGCCACGTTTTCGCCATAGAGCGGTTTTGCTGAATTTTTTGGTAATGTCAAAACGTTTTTGATTATTCCAAATATAAACTCACTGTTTATTAACGGGGCAAGAATATTGCTACCAGCGATGATGCTTTCGACCCTATCAGTGCCGTATCTTAAGGTGATACAATATTTCTTAAGAATATTAGTCTCCTCTTGAAGTCCGCCGGAGTCGGTTACTACTAGGCTACTTTGGTTAATAACCTTAACAGTATCGGAATGGTAGGGAATTGGATTTATTGGTAATAATATTTTTGGGTAGTCTGCGATTATTTTTTTAAATCTTCGCCGAGAGGTGAGATTGATACCGTGTAGGAACATGGGGTGCAATATTATTACTGTATGCATTTGATTTTTGGCTAGCTGTTCTATCAAATCAAGTATAATATTAAAACGCCTGGGGCTCTCGCAAGTTTCTCTTCTGTGTACCGTGAAAAAAATAAAATTTTTAGAGCCAAAATGTATCAGTTTTTGATTTTTATACGGGGCAGCTAATGCATGTCTTACTGCGTCGCTTATTGTATTGCCAACGATCGAAATGCCGGTTGTTAGATTTCTTTCCGATGCTACATTGTCGAAGTTAAGTTTAGTTGGTGCAAATTTGATAGCTGCGATTCCGTCTATCATTCTTGTATTAATCTGTTCTGGAAAAGGCTCAAAGGATCCGTATTCGTAATTATCAATACTCTTAATATCTTCTAAATATTTATCAAATCTGAAACGATCTTTTGTAAAATCGGCAATGTGCCGTTTGTAGATTTCTGGTCTCGGGGTCATAGTTCGTAATCCAGCCTCCACATGGACTGTGGCGGCTCGCATCAACACTGCCCCTAAGGCTGCGCCATGAGCAGTGAGAGTATCGCCGTGTACATAGGGCACGACTTTTTTATCGCAAGCTTCGATATCGGATACCAATTTGCTGGTTCGGTATACAATTTGCGATATTTTGTTAGCGATTGTGCCGTGGGTTTTAAAATTTATATCTACGCACACGTCTAACTCTTTTAATATTGCTTTTGAATTATTAAAATCGCGGTGCTGTCCCGTATGACACACAATCACTAATTCGTTTTTATCTTTTAGTGCGTGATAGATGGGCGCTTGTTTGATTATGTCTGGTTTGGTTCCTATAAAGATAAGATGGACGATTTGACGAGGGTCTGTTTTTAGATATCGTAATAACGCCATGTTCATATTTGTATATTATCATAAAACGTTGAAAAATGCAAATTGGAGGTGTTTTTTTGTGATATTTAGACTATTTATTTGGGCGTTTTGTGTCTTGAACTTAAACATGTGCAATGCGGACGATCCAATACGGAAAGCTTGTCTTTTGAAAATAGTCATGTTATGATTAAGATAATAAAAGGAGATAAAAGATGGCTGACAAGTCAAAAAAAGAGAATAAAAACTTAATCGTTGGCGGGATTTGTGCGGTCGTGGCGATTGTGGTGGTGGTAATCATCGCGGTGGTTGTGGCGACAACTGGCAACGGGAAGCTTGGCGACAGCTATTTTGTGTCGGATGGCGAAAAGTATGTCTTGACGCTAGATACCGAGGATATGGAGCTTAGCGAAACGGACACCGAATACGTGCCGACGAAAGCGCATATCGTGTATTATTATTCTGGCGATGAAATTACGGGCGCGAAGGCGTATTACGAGTACAAGGATGCAGAAACGGCTAAGGCGGCACTTGCGGAAATGAAAGAACAATCAGGTGAAGACCTTGGTGATGCGGCTGTGGACGGTAAATATATAGTTGTGACGGTTGATGCGTCGGAATACGAGGGGATGACGGCGTCGGACGTCAAATCGCAAATCGAGTTCATGGAAGCGTTGAAGAACTTGGATTACAGCGAGGATGAAGTTGAGGAAGTTGAAGAAACTGGCACGACCGACGAGACCGAAGAAGTAACGGAATAAAAATGTTAATATGAAAAAATCTCTCTTTGATGGGAGATTTTTTCATGAGAGAGGATATTCTTGGAGCACGAAAAGCGTTCAGACAATGGGATTTGGAAAAAATTAAGCTAGCGATATTGAAAAACCCTCTTAGCGAGGGTTTTTCTGGGGGTCCCCTTTTCAAACGGGGATAATGAAAAGGGGTCTATTTAAAGCGCGCAATGGCGTCGGCAATGACTTGCTTGGCTGCCTCGACGCCTTCGAAGGACTTGACTTCGGTAGTGCCAGGTTTTTTCAAATCTTTGTAATGATTGAAATGGAATTCAATTTGTTTCAAAGTTTGTTTTGGCAAATCTTCGAGCGAGTTGTAGGCGTCGCCATTATTGCGGTCGTCGGCTGGGACACAGATGATTTTGTCGTCGACTTCGCCACCGTCTACAAACTTCATCACGCCGAGGATTTTGGCTTTCATCCAGATGCCGGTGGTGAGAGGTTGGTCGGTAATCATGAGAACGTCAAGTTCGTCGCCGTCTTCGTCCAAAGTTTGCGGGATGAAACCGTAATTGCAAGGCTTAGCGAAAGCCATTGGTTCGACGCGGTCTAGCATGAAGCAGGCGTGTTCGCGATCCCATTCGATTTTGTGGTTGGAACCGGTTGGAATTTCGATAACGACATTGAGCTCGCCGTTTTCGTAATCGCCCGGGGTTAAAACTTTATTAAAATCTGCCATAAAAGCTCCTTTATATTACCTATTTATTATAGCATATTTAGAGAAAAGTTGAAGGTTCGGATGGGTCGGTCCAGAAATCGGTGGGGTCGGCTTTAGGGGTGTCGGTTTCGAGTAAATCTTCGGTCAAGAAATTAAAAGTGCGAGATTTGCCGGTAGCGAAATCTTTGACCTGTAATTTGCCGGTTTGGACTTCTTTTTCGCCGATAACGATGCCGTTCGCGGCGATTTTAGAGGCGTAGGCTAGCTTTTCGCCGAGTTTTTTGTCGATAAGCACGACGTCGGCGCTGTGATTTTTGGCTCGAAGTTCGTGAGCAAGTTTGAATGCGTATTCGATTTCTGG
>CAVFVK010000007.1:0-30802 GCA_963626095.1 bacterium
TCCCAATCCGATAGAATTATTTTTGACCTTAGAAGAGTCAAGAAGGACGCTGATGGTGTAGAAAAACAGATTTTAAAGATATTTGAAGGACGCGGACGAGTTCGTCGACTGATTATTATAGAGAAGAGCGGAAAGATTCTTGACTGTATTAAATAAGTATGCTACAATACAAATATTGGAGGCGACTTAGCACTTCACTGAGCTGGGCCAAGCCTCCATCTTTATTTCACCCGCAAGGGTGTTTTTTCATTTTACAAGCTTTTATCGCATTCCCCCGCTTTTACCAAAATGTGCTATAATATCGAACTTATATCCCGGCAAACCACTCGTCGGCTACCGTCTGTTTACTTCAGTCTCATCATTCCCGATTTTCAAATCAAATCTCGTCTCATGCCCTTCGCTATCTTCCAACACCAATTCCGTTTCGCCAGCATGTACAAAAGTCCCTTCCAAAATATAACCTTCCGAAAGCTCATCATAAACAATTTTCACCTCGCCAAGACCGCCATTTTCTATGTATGCCCGATAGCCATCGTCAAAAACCACATCCTCAAAAAGACTTCCGCTCGCCATAATCGTCGTTTCGTATTTTAACGGATCCGCCAGCGCCATAATCGTCGCGATAATAAGCACCAAAACTCCGCCCGCCGTCGCAGCGATTTTTACTCCGCGTTTTTTGAAAATCCCCGCCGGATACAATAAAATCGTCACAAAACAAAATACCGCGCTCAACAAGTGATACGGAAAATGATAAATCGTTTCTCGCAGATACAAATAGTAGAACATACCAACAAAAGCCAAAACCGGCAGCAAAATCAAAATTCCCCACCAGCGACCTTTTTTCAGAAAATGACCGACAAACCCCATTACCGGCGTCGCTAAAGTCCACAGAAACCAATAACTGTAATGCTTAAAAAGTTCAAATCCTTGATCGCTAAACGGCACCTGAATTAAATAAACCAACGGCTGACTAATCAGGAAAAACACAAAACATTTCAGCGCCGAATCGACTGCGGATTTGCTATTCATAATAATGAAAATCCCGAACAAAACCCACACTTCGAAATTAATCGAAATGTCCGCGAACGAAGTATTCTTAGTTATCGGCAAAAGTGCCATAACTGCCGTATAGATCCCCGCAATCACCGCGAAAATCACTAACCGCTGCCAGCTCAAATTAAATCCCCCGAATATTTTATCGAACGTTTTTTGAAATTTTTCGCCGAAGCTCAATTTTTCTTCCGCGTGTTTTTTTCGAGAAGCCTGTTTTTTCATATTTTCATTATACCATTTTCGGCCTAAAAACTTAAGTTAAATTTCGTCACTTTTTCTGACGTCACGGTTAATTTCCAACCATTTCGCTCTGCCAAAGTTTTAGCAATCGAAAGCCCCAGCCCCACACCTTCCGCCGTTTTGTCGGTTTGGTAAAATCGCTCGAACACGTGCTCAAGCTCGTTCGTCTTAATTTTCGCCCCGTCGTTCGAAACCGATAGCGTATGCGTTTCAACCTTCAACCGAATTTTTGTGTCGCAGTATTTTACCGCGTTATCTAGTAGAATTCTTAAAATTTGCTCGAGGTCCTCGGGGTGAGTTTTGACCTTATCGTTACCTAAAGTTATACTTTTCTTAAAATCAATTTTCGCGAGGCGCGGCTCAAAACTCTCCACCACCTTCGCCACCAGCTCATTCATATTCACTATTTGCTCCTCGCTCGTCGCCACCAAATCCGTCCGTGCCAGCGTCAAAAGCTCCGTATTCAACTGTGTTAATTTTTCCGTTTCCGTCTCGATATTTTTAATCCATTTATTGCCTTGGATATCCGCCGCTTCGAGATTGGCCGAAATCGCCGCGAGCGGAGTTTTGATTTCGTGCGAAGCATTGGCGATAAATAACTTTTGCGCCTCGTATGCCTCGCTGACCGGCCGCACCGCCTCTTCCGCCAAAAAATACGACACCACCGCCACCACAACCTCAATCGCTATCCCCGCAATAATTAACATTCTGAGCAAATCGTCCGCCGCCGCTTGTTTTTCCTCTTCGATCGACACTCGCACCACGCGTTCCATATCGTTCGAAAACATTTCGACCTTACTCTCGGCAATTGGCGGGCGTTTATCCGCCGCCGATGTCGCCGATAGGTAAATCCCCGTAAAAGTCGCGACCAGCACCGTCGTGGTAATCCCGAGATTAATCAAAATCAATCGTCTTTTGAGTTTCTTAAACATCTAATTTGTACCCCAAATTACGAATCGTTTTAATCTCCGCCCGCGTCCCGAGCGATTTCATCTTTTTGCGTAGATACGACACATACACCTCGACATAATTATCTTCAAATTCCGCATCCGCACCCCAAACGTGCGCTAAAATCTGCTCTTTTGTCGTCGCCAGCCCCGGCGTTTTCATCAGCATTTCCATAATCCCCGCCTCTTTGTCGGTCAGTTCCACGCCGTTCAAAGTCCGATTCTGTAAATCCAATTTTAAATCCTCAAATTCCAAATTCTCGATCGCAATCAGCGCTGGTCGCCGTGCCAAAGCCTTTAGCCGCGCAATTAACTCCGCCGTCTTAAACGGTTTTGCGAGATAATCATCCGCCCCGTGTTCCAAACCCTTAATTTTATCTTCCACTTCATTTAGCGCCGACAACATAATTACCGGTGTTTTCACCTTGCGCTCGCGCATGATTCGCAAAATTTCCAGCCCCGACATTTTTGGCAACATAATATCCAGTACCACCACGTCATAATTCGGTTTCAGCGCGAGCTCTAGTCCCGTTTCCCCGTCCGCGGCATAATCCACGTCGATTTTCGCCTTTTTCAAAAGATGCATCACCGCCTCGGCTAAAAACTTTTCGTCTTCTACATATAAAATCCTCATTTTTGTCCTCCAATTGTTATTATTAAACTGCGCACTCGCCACTCGAGCACTATTTTCCCGCTCGTCATTTTAGCTCTGCCCTCCCGTCTGCCCACTCCGATTATTTCGGCTCGGCATATTGTGTTGATTCACGTTTGAACTCCCCACGGTTGTCGTTGCGCCAGTAATCGTAAATGTTTGATATTCCTCGCCATTGATATATATAGTATATGTCTCGCCAAGCTTAAACTCTTCCGTTCCCGCCGCGAGATGCGCAAAAGTTTTTGCCGACGCGTGTGACAAAATTGTTTTGCCGTCCGCATCGCGAATTTCAATCGTCGTCCCCGCCGCTTGCGTCGCCGTAAAATACACACTAATATTATATACGCTCGAACTCGAACCCAGCGTCTCCGCCATGCCACTCGCACCGACCGCTATCACCGTTCCGCCTCGTATCACCACGCTAATCCCCGAATCTAGCGCCCCGTTGCCACTATTCGTCGGGCCGTCCACCACTACCGTCCCGCCATTAAAATACAAATACCCATTGCTATCTACGCCATCCCCCGCCGCATTGATATAAACTTCCCCGCCATTAATCTCAAGAATGCAACTCTCATCGCCAGCCATCGGATTTGCGCCGGCACGATTTTGCGATGAACTGTCCGCACCACCGCCCGCATTGATCCCGTCATCCGTTGCCATGATTTTTATCGTTCCACCATTAATCGTTACCGCCTGCGCCTCGAGTCCCTCATAACTTTTAGTAATATTCACCGTCCCGCCGTCGATAATCAGCTCCCGATCGGCGTGCATCCCGTCGTCGCCCGAATTAATCGTAAAGTTCCCGCTAACAATGCCGATATAATTATTCGAATGTACCCCGTCATCATACGAATTAACCTGAATCTCACCCGCATACACCAAAATAGTTCGGCTCGCCTTAATTCCTTTTAGCCCCGACTTGATAGTTAAGTTTCCATTTTCAATCAGCACAAACCCTTTGCCAGTTTCGATTTCGTTGGTCGACTTAATCCCGTCGCCTGTGGAATTAATCGTAAAGTTCCCGCCTACGATATACACAGAATCTGTCCCCCGAATTCCGTCGTCTGCCGAGGTAATTTCATAAGTTCCTGAATTAAATTTCAAATCGTCCTTGCTCACGATTCCGTCCTCAAAATTCGCCACCACTGTCAACTTGCCGTCGCCCTGAAAAGTCAAATCATCTTTGGAATAAATCGCGCCCCGCGCGTCCTCGTCGATGTCGGCACTATGCTCCGCTCCGTCCTCGACATAATTTTCGCCCACAAGTTCAATCACCAAATCTTCCGCCGAGTCGCACAAGATCGCCGGCCCGCTCGAATTTTTGATCACCACATTATCTAAAATCAGTCGCACCACGCCGTCCCCTGCCGACACAGTAATCATGCCGTCCGTAATTTCGCCCGTCAAATGATAAGTCCCCGGGTGGATAATCTCAAGCGACTGATCCAGCGCGATATCGTAAGTCGCATACCGGCTCCAATCGATTTTTAGGTCTCCGTTGTCGGTAATAATCGCGTTCGCAACCTTTTCTGCCGTATCTACCGCCGAATTAATATTCAGAACCACCGCCCCGATACTCACGCCAACAATAAGTGCTACTATTCCCACGCCCCCGAGAAAACGCCAGACTCGCCCCCGCCCACCGCGCTGCCGTTTCGCCTGCGCCGGTTTTTCCATAATATTTCGCCGACTGTTCGCTTGCGCCGTCTTCGCCGCGTCCCCCTGCCGTTTCTTTGCCTCAGGACGTTTTTTTGCGGTCATTTAAATCTCCTTTTCTAGCTCCGGCTGCGACAATAACACCTTGAGATTACAATTTTTCACCCGAATCGCATCAAGAAAATCCTTTTCCCGCACCCCGTGTTTCAAAGTGATGTCATAAGTCAACTTATACAAACTCCCCATATTCATAGTTTTGGTTTGTACCAGTTCCGCCGACTTCGTGTATTTCTTAAAAATTTCACTAAACACATCCTCGTAATCTAAATCCTCTGGAATCACGATTTTAAGCGCACGATTATTTTTATTCGGTTCAAACATTTTAGTATTCGAGAAAATCACAATCGCCACCACCGCAATCGCCGTCATTACCACGGCAAACAAGAGATGCCCCATCCCGAGCGCCAGCCCGACCATCATTGTGAAGAAAATCCCGAGCAGTTCCCTGGCGTCGCCCCGCACCGAGCGGAACCGAATCAGTGAAAACGCCCCCAAAATCGCAATCGACGTCCCAAGGTTGCCGTTAATCATAATCATTACCGCCATCACGAGCAGCGGCAACACTGCAAGCGTCACCAAAAAACTTTTCGTGGTCTGGCGCGCAGTTTTCTTGTGTGTAAACGCAATCACCACCCCGAGCACGAGCGCCGCTAGCGCCGAAATCAGCGCCGTCGGGATACTCATCCCAGTTGCCGTACTGTCAAATATAGTATTAAACATGTTGTTCTTCCTTTCTTATTTGTTGATAAATTTTGCCAACCTTTGAAAATTGTTGCGGGTAAACTTTCTCCGCAGACAGGGCCTTCACCAGCCATAACGGCATCACCTCATGCGCTTTAATCTCCATTATAATATTTTTTTCGTCGTGAAAAAAGACCTTGTCGTCTTTCCGTTTAGTAAAATTTAAATTCTGGGTACGATATTTTAAGTTCTCATCAAACGTAATCCGAAGCCCCTCCTCGCCCTGATAACTTTCGCGTTCATAAAACACCAAAATCTGTGGTTTTAACTCAAAACGACCGATTAAATAGTCGATTTCCTCCGCAATCCGCAAATCATTTGCGCTCGGTTTTTTTTCTGCACTCGTTTTTGCCCCACTTTTTGCTATCAAATCCACAATTTTCGCGCCATTTTTCACGATTTTCAGATAATCTTTTTTCGGAATTTTCATTCTCCGCTTATAGCCGACATTATTCTCGTCTCCGCACAGTTTGGTTTTAATTTCAAAAAACACTTTATTATACCCACCATAACTGCGCGCGCGTAATTTTTCCTTGAACATCGGCTGTTCAATCGACTGAATAATCAAATCAAACTGGTCCGTATCAAAATAAATATTAAAAATCTCCGATCGAAAATAATCGTCCGGACGCATGTTTTTAGAAATCACGCCCAGCAACTGCTCTTTCTGATTTTGGTCGATGAGATACTTTTTCTCGATTCGGTCGAAAATCTGTTGATCTTTCATAGTTATATTTTAGTATACTTTGCTTAAAAAATCTTAAAAATCGTGGTGTTTATGTTATAATAAAAATACAAAGGAGGTTTCATGCAACTCATCGTTATATTATTAGTCGTGGTCTCGGTTCTGACCTTTTTGTCGGGCGTAGCAACTCTTTTTGGCGCGTCCAAAAAAGAACGCACCCGGGCGGCTCGATTCTTTCTCGCCACGATTTTTGCGACAGTTTGGTCGGTTTCGATTGGGATTTTTCTGATGGCGGAGCCGGGCTGGAGCGAACGCATGCACTGGCACGTCAACTGGACTTATATTAGCGCGATTTTTATCGACGTTGCTCTGCTCGGCTTTATCGCCTGGCACCAAAAATACGGCAAAATCGCCACCTCGGTATTTGCGATTTTCGGAATTATTCTTGCGAGTTGCCTCGCTGCTAACCCATCCTTATTATATACGGATATTATTTTGACTCGCTACGGCAATAGCCTGGTCACTAATATCGGGCCGTTCTATATCGCCTATATCGCATTTTTCTGTCTGCTAGTGCCGACGGTGATTTTTACCCTTTTGCGCCAGATTATGCACTCCCATTCGCCCAAAAAACGCGGCGCGGACCTAGTCCTGCTGATCGGCTTTGCAATTTCTGGCACCATGGCACTAATTTTTGACCTCATCATGCCATTGTGGGATTGGAGTCTGATTTGGATTGGGCCGGTCGCAATTTCAACCACTATTATCGCTTTTTATTACACCATTTTGCGCTACCGTATTCTTAGTCTGTCTTCGCGCTGGATCAAGATTCTGTCCTACGTCGTAATTATCACGTCTATCGCAGTAGTTTATATGGTGATTTTTGCCATCGTGTTTGCCGCGCTGTTTCGCGGTGCCACACCGTCGCTCGAGGTTATTATTCTGAACTTCATCATGATTCTGATTTTCCTAGCCCTCACGCCTGCGATGAACGAATTTACTAAATTCACCCGTTTTCTCATTTCCGGCGAGAAAAAACCACAAGGAGAGGATACTTTAGCGGATGGAAAGTAATTCGCCACGCAATTCCAAGCTGACGATTTTATTGTCCATTAACGCCGCGGCAGTCCTCATCGCCGGAGTGTTAATCGCCAGTGCGATTTGGCTAAACGGTGGGTTGGAGTTTCGCATGGTCGGCGAGCGTTCGGATATCGTCGAGGACGATGCTAGCGCCGTGGCTTTACTCGACCCGACTTCTGACACCGACCTCTCTAGTGTCGACAACACCGAAGTTATCGCCAACGACGACTACGTCTCGACTTCCTCGCACGAATTCGACAGCACTCCAGTTGCTAGTGGTGAACTCTGGAATGAAAAATCTATCGTCATCTATGGCACGCCCGACATCGATATCTGCGTCGGCGGTGGACTGTCGGACCTCGGCGAAATGTATTGGCAAACTTCCGACCAAGCCGTAATTTCGGGTTTTTATAACACCGCCCGTACTTGGCTGGGCTACAGTAGCGACACCTGTCGTTATCCGGTGATTTCGGGCTACGGCACCACCACTATCACCGCCGGCACCTACGATGGCAAACGCAAAGACAGTATCGTCGTAACGGTCATCGAACCTCCGGTCGAACAGTGGGAACACGAGGTTTTGACTCTGGTCAACAAAATCCGCGTGCGCAACAACTTATCACAATTGTCTTGGGGTGAAACTTGTGCCGAGGCTGCCGATACTCGCGCCGCCGAGACCCAAACCCTCTACGCTCACACTCGCCCAGACGGCTCGAGCTGGTCTACCGCCTGCAAGGCACCGAGTTCGGGCGGAGTGAGCGGCGAAAACCTCGCTATCGGCAACGCCGCCGTTTCCCCTGCGACCACCGTGGCGCTCTGGATGGGGTCCGAAGCTCACCGTGCCAACATCTTAAACCCCGAATACACCAAACTTTCAGTCGGTTTCGTGTTCAACATGGATAGCAACTACAAAACTTATTGGTCGCAGTTCTTTAGCACCTATTAATCACTTATTCCCTAAATTCATCTTGAAATAAAGTTTTGCGCGCCGAAGTCTTTGCCGTTCGTACTTATTTAAGGTTGGTTACTTTTTACCGTATTACTAATCAGCGTGCCGAGTTCCGCAATTTTCTTGTTCGCTACTTCGCTAGTCATCACCACGACCACAAAATGCCGATTTTGTTCCGGAAACTCTACAATCGCCGCGTCGTGATATACATTCCAAGATTTACCATTCCAGTCCCAGCCGACCTTATTATATACTTTTACGTCCGCCGGGAACCCGCTCGGCAGCCCCTTGCGCCAGTCGTCGGTCGTAACCGGTTGGTTCAAAAACGAATCTTTCATTGTCGCGACTAGTTCCGTGTCTTTAATTTCGTCATGTTCGTAAAAAATCTGCATCATTTTGGCAATATCGGTCGGGGTCGATAGCAACGCCGAAATGTTTGAATTTACAATTCCAAAATCCTGTGCGATAATTTCGTCGAGCGCGGCATGCCCGATTAAGCCCCACAACGTTTCCGCGCACGGCGAATTAGACTCGCGAATAGCAAGGTCCAGGCACTGCAAAATCGTTTTGCCTGTTCGCCCTGCCGGGTCGGTGCGTTGCCAAGCTCCGTTTTCTATCCGCCGATAGCCTTCATAAACCACAAATAATTTATAAAGCGACGCGGTATTGTAAGTCGCGTCCGCATTATATTCCCCGACAGTCTCATCTCGGTCTAGGTCATATATCACCACGCTTTTCTTGCCACCAGCCTCCGCCGCCCAACTATCAGTCACGTCCTGAAAATCGATTTTCGCAGGCATTTTTGCCTCATTTTCTGTGTTTTTGTCGGCAATTTCCGACGCGCTTGAATCCGCTTCTACCTCTGTTGTTTCGGTCTCTTGCTCCAGTTTTTCCGCTCGCTCATTAAACAATTTTACGCTCAGCCCGCCAATCGCGATAATTAGTAATAGAAAAGTGATCAAAAGTATTACGGACGCACGCTGATCAGCCGATTTAGAAACCATTTAGCTGTCTCCTCATCCATTACTTTTGTCTGCATTTCCGAGCCATAGACTGTCGGCGTGATTTTAGTCTGTAGTAGTCTTCCGTTATAGAAATAATGCCCCAGCACCAAACTTCGCGTTGTCCCCGGCCACCACACTTGGTCAAAGAATAAGTTCCCTAGCCCGTAATAAATCGCCCCATCGCCGTATAGCTCAAAAGTTTGCGGTTGATGCGCACTGGTCCCCACCACGACATCCGCGCCAAGATCAATCAAATGCCGGAAAAAGCCTACTTGGTCGCCCGCCGCCGAGTTGGCGTAGTCGCAAGCCGGGTCTTCGTAAGTCGAGGCATAGGCATTGCATTCATAATATTGAATATCAATGATAATAAAATCACCTCGTTCTTTTGCCGCCGCGATTTCGGCCACGGCGTTGTCCTCGTTGTAGCGATTAGCCCCCGGCGTGTCATCGTCTGTCGCTCCGCCGGTCGACAAATTATACGCAAGGAAGGTAATCCCGGTATTTTTTTCGTCAATTTCTAACGGTTTCGCCGCCTCGAGCGCCGTCTTACCCCCGCCGACCATCTGAATATTATTTTCCGTATAAGTATCAATCGTATTTATCGCCGCCTCGTCGCCACAATCTTGGTTATGGTTGCCGGTCAGCTCCACAATATCTAGCCCAATGTCCGTCAGCGTATTAATAAACCGCGTGTCCGAACAGATATTTCGCGAACTCGCATACTGCGAAAACGACGACTCGTTCGAGGTGTGCGTCAAATCGAAACTCGACAGAAAATTTTTAATTTCGGCGCTAAAATATGTCGCATCGCCACCCGTCGCCACTAATTTTTCGTTCATTCCCCGCGACAAAGCCGTGACACCAGTCTGTGCAAAAGTCAAAACAGAATTTTTGTCCGGCCAAGTTCTAGTAAAATCTTTTTCAACTAGCGGTTTAATTTCTTCGTCAAACTTTTCCGACTCAAAATTCACCACCCGATAAATCGCGCCCTCGCTAAACTCGTCCAAATAATAATGTCCATTCACGCTGAGTAATTTTTGCGAAAAGTCCAAATCCGCCACGCTGACTAACTTAATATCGGCGCTATTTTCGGCAATTTCTGACGCGCTTCCTTCGCTTGCCTCCATCTTTTCGGCCGTTTCCGAATTCCTGCCCGCTTTTTCCAGCAACTCCCCCGCGCTTTCCGCCGTAACATTAGTCTCGTCGCTATAAAAATCTCCGACCGGCACCAAAATCTCGTACAAAAACTCACCGTCCTTTAACTCCGGCGCGGTCAAATAATTCTTTGCCGAAATCGTCACGTTTTTGTCTAATTCAACTTCGTCGGTAAAAATCCGCGCGAGTATCTCTCGCTCCTCCGTGCTTAAACTCTCGTCACACACCACCACCCCAGGCACCTTAAACACGCCGGTTTTGGTAAAAAATTGAATACCAAAAAACGCCAACCCAAACACCACCGCAAATGCTATAATTCCCCCTAAGAAACCCCCGACCCAATTTCGTCTTCTCGTCATACATATATTATATGGTATAATTAATTTATGTTCAAGTGGGCAACTCTGTCTAGTCGCACCGAATTTAGCCGCGACATTTATTCGCCGAACGCGCAACTTTGCTGTCAGGTCCGACTAAAAAACGGACGCATAACTTACGCGGTATTCAAAAACGGCAAACCGCTGATTTTGCCGTCCCGGCTCGGCATCGCGATTTGTGGCGAAGACCCGCTCGGCGAAAATCTCAAACTCGTTCGCGAACATAAAACTCGGCGCGAAGAAACTATCGAACTGCCGTGGGGCGAAGACCGATTTATCCCGAATAATTACACCGAAATCGCCTTCTATTTTGCCGAGAAAAAATCTCCCGCGCGAATTTTCACTTTGCGGTTTCGTGTGTTTGATAACGGCGTGGCGTTTCGCTACGAAATCCCGCCCCAGCCGAAGTTTTCTCAAATCACGATCAAAGACGAACTTACCGAATTCGCGCTGGATTTAAATACCACCGCCTGGAAAATCCCCGCCTACCAGCCCGACCGTTATGAATATAACTACGAAAAAACCGCCGTTTATGATTTAAAAAACTCCGTTCACACTCCGCTGACCTTAAAAACTCCCAACGGTTTTTATCTTTCAATTCACGAAGCCGCGCTTTATAATTACGGTTCGATGACGATAAAACTAAACGACCGGCGCGCGCTCTCTTCCGACATTACTCCGCTTGCCGACCAAACCAAGGCGCACGTGAATTTGCCATTCCAAACTCCGTGGCGACTAATTATGGTCGCGGATTCGGCGATCGAGCTAACCACGAACCGTCTAATGTACGCCTTAAACGATCCACCGGTGGGAGATTTTTCGTGGGTCGAAACTCTGAAATTTATCGGCATTTGGTGGGCGATGTTTGTCGGCGAATGGACTTGGGCGCCGGGCGAACGTCATGGCGCGACCACCGCACACGCCAGAGAATATATCGACGCCGCCGTTCGGCTCGGTATCCGCGGGCTGTTAATCGAGGGTTGGAACGAGGGTTGGGAAGGCAACTGGCTCGAAAACGGCATCAACAACAAATTCACCACCTCCACGCCGGATTTTGACCTGCCAGAAGTCGCGCGCTACGCTAGAAATCACAATATCGAACTCGTCGGTCATCACGAAACCGTCGGTTTTGTCGACAATTACGAAAAACAACTCGAGGCCGCCTATAATTATTACGCCGCGAACGGCATCCATTATATTAAGAGTGGCTATGCCGGCTCGATGATGATGATTCACGGTCGGCGCGAGTTTCATCATTCACAGGTCGGAGTTAATCATTATCAAAAAACCGTCGAACTCGCCGCCAAGAAAAAAATCATGCTCGACATTCACGAACCAATTAAAGGCACCGGCATCGAACGCACTTTTCCGAACCTGCTCACCCGCGAGGGTGCGCGCGGACAAGAATACGAAGGCGGCGCACTTTCGCCATCGCACGCTTGCTTTTTGCCCTACACTCGGCTGTTGTCCGGCGGCATGGACTACACTTGTGGGATTTTAGATTTAACCAACAGCGTCAAACGCATGGCAACCACACTTGCTCGCCAACTAGCCTATTTTGTGACGATTTATTCCGGCATGCAAATGGCGGCGGACCGACCGTTTATTTATGAAGAACGTTTCTCAAACGAATTTAAATTTATTCGCTCTGTGCCAACGAATTTTGAAAAAACTATTCCGCTCGCGGGCGAAATCGGTGAGTATTATGTCGTGGCGCGAAAAGACCGCTTAACCAACGACTGGTTTGTCGGCGGAGTAACCAACGAATTCTCGCGCCACGTCCATATCGACCTCAGTTTTCTTGGCGCCGGCGCCTACAGTGCCACGATTTATCGCGACGCACCCGACGCGCACTACCGCGAAAACCCGTTTGGCATCGAAATCGTAAGCCAAACCATTGGCGCCACCGATTTTCTCGACCTTTACCTCGCTCCGGGCGGCGGATTTGCCATCCATTTACAAAAACAAGACTAGAAATTATTCTCTCTAACCGCCACCACCATCAGCCGATGACTCGCATCACCATCATTATATAGCGTCCCCGCGCAGGTCATCAAAATCAAAGTCTCTTCCTCAGCCGCCGCCAAAACCTTAGCCATCGAAATCTGCCCGCGGGGCAACTTTAAAATCTCGACCGCCCGATAAGCCCCGTCATTATAATAAATCATATCATTTAATTTGGTCCGGTATAACTCCGTAAACGCCGTCGTCGAATGTCCGATCAGGAGCGTTTTATTCTCGGCCTGCGAGTAGCTACCCACAATCGTGTCCGGCGTGGGCAGTTGTCGCCCGTTCAAACTCAGTTCCGTTACGTCCGACTCCAGTCCAATCGCTGGGATCGAGAGCACGGTGGAGATTTGGTAGTTCACCGCTTCTGCGGACTGCAATCCGGCCACTATATATATAATAGTCACCGCCACCGTAAACACGGTAAACCAAACGCGTCGGTCAAACCGCTTCCTAATCTCCACACTTCCTCCTTATGCTTCAATTATAGCATATTTTACAGCCCGGGCGAAAAAAACTTTAACTTTTTTTCATGTTTTTTGTATTCCGGGTCGTGCGTCCCGACTTCCGCCCAAAACTCTTTCGAATGGTCCATATGATTTAGGTGCGCCAGCTCGTGCAAAATCACATAATCACGTAGCACTTCCGGCACTTTCATCAGCCCAATATTCAGCGAAATCGTCCGATTTGACGAACACGACCCCCACCGCGTGTTCGCGTGCGATAACCGACATTTGTCATAATTATAACCATACAACTTCGCAAAATACTCCAACCGATACGGCAAATATTCCCGCGCCTTTTTCATCAACATTTTTTTCTGATAATCTCGCGCTTTTTGCTCGGCAGGATTTTTAAGTGGCAATTTTTCCCGAATTGCCGTCCGATTTGTGTTCAAAAACCTTTTCGCCAAAAACTCCGAAGTATATTGTGGCACGCTCATCGCGAGCCGCCCCGAAGTCGAAACCGAAAACTTCACTCCCCTTACTAACGGGGATTTTCGCACCACCACCTCGCCAAATTCTGCGTCTTTAATAATCATCTTGTCATCACTCCGCCACTTTAATAATCATTTCACCGCCACGAAGTCCCGCGCTCGGGAGAATTATTTAGTCGCTACTAGGTCCGCCAGCCCCGCCACAACATGGCGCGCCTGCGTTTCGAAAGTATGTTTACCGGAAAGAATAATCGCGTGCTCGTTTTCGCCAGGCGCCTCAATTGTCGCCACGGCTGTTTCGTAAAAATCTTTTGCCTTACTCACAGACTTAAAACGCGATTTTAGGCGCGTGCGAATTGTTGCGATGTCGGTCTGAATCCAGATTAGCGCCGGCTCGTAGCCGTTTTCGCGCAGCAAATTCCGCATTTCAATGCGTTCTTTTTCGGTGTCTAATTCCCCCTCGACAATAATTGTCTGCTGAGTTTTCAAAATCTGCTCCAAAATAATCAGCAGTTCTTTATGCGAAAACCCGTGTTCTTTTTTCAACGCATTTAAATCAAACGCCGCCAATTTAAATTTTTTTCCGAACTTCTCCGCAAAAGTCGTTTTCCCACTACAAGGCGCACCAAATACCATCAGCGCTCGCGGTTTAGCTTTATTACCTTCCATCATAGCTCCATTATATCATACTTTTCTTAAAACAAAAAATGCAGGGATAGAGGACTTAAGCCTATGTTTACGAAGTTCCGGAGATTCCCAGCTCACATAAAATTTCTAGAGCAAAAAAATGGCAGGGGTTGCAGGACTCGAACCTACGACACCTGGTTTTGGAGACCAGTGCTCTACCAACTGAGCTAAACCCCTAAAGTTCTATTTATATTTTATCACAAATCCGCCAAAATATGCTAAAATAATATATGATGAAAATACTCATGCTTGGTTGGGAACTTCCGCCGCATAATAGTGGCGGACTTGGCGTGGCTTGTTTAAACATGGCGCGGGCGCTTGCGCGTGAAGGCGCGGACATTGATTTTGTGGTGCCATATTCGGCCAAGCACGACGACGCAGACTTCATGAATATTATTCCCGCGACTAAACTCGACCCGATTTATCGCTACGGCGGCGGTTCGTACGCCTCGATGCAGTTGTTCGAAGAACTCATCCCGAACGAAAATACTGACAAACCCCTGCTTTCCATCCGCGACGTCCAAAAACAATATTGCGAATTTTTGGGCGAATATCTAAAAACTCACCGCCCCGATCTCGTTCACGCTCACGATTGGCTGACCTACGAGGCCGGCATGCTCGCCAAGCAAAAATTTGGCGCCCCACTCGTGGCGCACGTCCACGCGACCGAGTTTGATCGCGCCGGTATGCACGCGGGCAACCCCCTAATTCACGAAATCGAGTACGAGGGCTTAACTCTCGCCGACCGCATTATCGCCGTGTCCGAAACCACAAAACACATCATTCACGAAAAATACCACATCCCGCTCGGCAAAATCGAAGTTGTTTATAATTCGCTAGACGAAAATTACCAAACCGACCAATATCGTTTAAACGACGAAGTTTATCATTATATCGAAAGTCTCAAACATTCCGGGCACACCATCGTTTCGACCGTCGGGCGTTTTACCGTCCAAAAAGGTCTGGAAAATTTCTTGCGCGCCGCACAGCTCGCCGTCTCGAAAGACCCGAATTTAATTTTCATTTTGGCGGGCGACGGCGAAGAACGCAATGAATTAATTAATCTTTCCGCCGAACTCGGTATCGCGAAAAACGTCATTTTTACCGGTTTTATTCGCGGGCAAAAACTGCGCGACATTTATTCCCTGTCCGACATTTTCGTGATGAGTTCAATTTCCGAGCCGTTTGGATTAACTGCGCTCGAAGCCGCGCATCACGGCGATGTCTTAATCCTCACCCACCAATCCGGCGTTTCCGAAATCATCTGGTCGGCGCTCAAATACGATTTTTGGGACACCAAAAAACTCGCCGACGAAATTGTGAATGTCGCCAAAAGCCAAGCCCTCAAAAATTCCTTAGTCGAAAACGTAAAACACGAATACAACCGAATTTCCTGGGAAAAAGTTGCCAAAAAGTGCCTGCGCGTATATAATAAAACTATTAACCATAATCGGAATTCATAATGCGAGCAATCTGCCTATACTTACACCTGCACCAACCGGTTCGCTATCGCGAATACTCGATTTTTGATGTTGGCAATAATTCTAATTATTTTGAAGATGCCTTTTCCGGCCGTCAGTCCAACGAGCGCATTTTCAAAAAAGTCGCGGCCAAAAGTTATCACCCGATGCTCGACTTGCTCGAAAAAAATCTTCACGCCCACCGCGATTTTAAAGTCTCTTTTTCTATCACTGGCACTTGGCTCGAACAGGCCGAAAAATGGGATTATGCCCTTATCGAACAAATCCGGCGCATGGTCGCGACCGGCAAAGTCGAAATCGTCGGCGAAACTTTTTACCATTCTTTGGTATTTTTCTACGACCGCAAAGAATTCGAAAACCAAGTCAACGCCCACATTGCCAAAATCCGCAATTTATTCGGCGTAGTTCCGCGAGTTTTCCGCAATACCGAGTTCGCCTACAATGATGAGCTCGCCAAATGGGCAGACGAAAAAGGCTACACCGCCATTCTCGCCGAAGGTTGGGATAAAATCCTCGGCTGGCGCAGCCCCAACCACGTTTATCGCCCGGTCGGCTGCAAAAACTTAAAACTTTTGCTCAAAAATTACCGTCTTTCCGACGATATCGCCTTCCGTTTTTCCAATCGCGGTTGGTCCGAGTGGCCGCTCACCGTGCCAAAATACCAAACTTGGGTCGATAACGACTGCCTGCGCGGTCCGTTGATTAATTTATTCATGGATTTCGAAACTTTTGGCGAACACCAATGGGCGGACACCGGCATTTTTGATTTTATGGACCAATTTATCGGCTCGTGGCTCGGCGCCTACGAAAACAAATTTGTCACCGTCTCCGAAGCCGCTGAACTTGAGCCCCCACAGGACGAAATCTCCATGCCCGGCATCGTCACTTGGGCGGATACCGAGCGCGACCTTTCCGCCTGGGCGTCCAACGCCATGCAAACTTCCGCCATGCGCGACCTTTTCAATCTCCGCGAACAAGTCTTAAACTCCCGCGACCTTGCCCTGATTTCCGACTGGCGCCACCTCACCACCTCCGACCACACCTACTCAATGTGCACCAAATACTGGAACGACGGCGACGTCCACGCCTACTTCTCCGCTTACGCCTCGCCATATGAGAGTTTCATGTATTTCATGAACGTCCTGCGCGATATTGAATATCGGCTAGGCTTGACATAAACGACAAAATAATGTATATCTAATAAAGATATTGTAAAACAATACGTTCTTTAACAAGGAGGGAGTAAAATGTTAGATATTTTATTGATAAATTCGCCACTTTACAATCGAAAAGTAAAAAATGATGAGCAATTTTTGCCACCGTTTGGGCTTGGCTACATTGGAAATGAATTAAAGAAAAAAAGTTTAAAAGTTGAGCTCTTGGACTGTGTCTTAGATAATCTAACGGTGCCAGAGATAATTGCATTTACGCACTCAAAACAGCCCAAATTTATTGGTATCAATATTTTTTCGGTAAATTTTGAGCTAGTCAAAGAAATCATCGAGGGATATTCTGGCAACGCCAACTTTATAGTGGGAGGCAGAAGCACAAAAGCACTCTATGAAGAAATTTTGAATTTTAAGACAAAGAATAAGACTGTCGTCATTATCGGCGAAGGTGATTACATTGTGCCAGACATTGTGCGAGGAAAAATAAAAGAATGCCCATCTTATATCTGTGGCGAAAAACGCGTAGTGTATACGGTCGATAGTAAATCGATTTATTTTCCTCACGATTTGTCGCTTTTGTCGCCGGATCGAGAACTATTTAAAAACAAAGTTCTCGTAAACGTATTCGGTCACAAAGAAGCATCGATAATTACTTCTAGGGAATGCGTTTTTGATTGTGCATTTTGCGGTGCAGCGCGCTCATTAAATCGGTATTCATCGATTCGCGAGTGTAGCGAGCGTGCGATTATACACGAACTAGAGACAATAGCCAGACTGAACCCTGAAGTAGAAGGCATTAGAGTTTTAGATGACTTGTTTCTGAAGAATCGGGCAAGCGTCGAAAAAGCAATCAGGATTTTTAATAATTTCACATACGAATGGAGAGTCATGGCGCATGTAGTTTCTTTGAAGAATATAGAAATGCCTCTGCTAAGAACTCTAAAAGAGTCCGGTTGTAAAGAACTCGAAATCGGCATTGAATCTGGCAATGAGCAAATTCGTCAAATGATTAATAAAAAAGGCAACATTGCGGATGTAATAAGAGTTATCACGAACATTTTGGGCGTAGGCATAAATGTTAAGGGGTATTTTATCTATGGTTTTCCAAATGAAACTTTTGATCAATGCCAAAAAACTTTTGAGCTAGCTCAAAAAATCTCTCAAATCGCGAAGAATACAACCGCACGATTTCGAGCGAGCGCATTTATTTTTCGACCGTATCATGGAACTAAATTATATAATCTAGTTTTGCAAAACCATCGAAAAATAAGTTTCTCGCATGACGATGCGCTAGATATGCTAGACGGGAGGAATCAATTCAATTTTTCGGCTGGTAATTTCAGCGAATGCCCAGAAGAAGCTTTGAGGGATTTCGTGATTCGCACAAATATGCTAAAATAATAGCATGAGCAAAATCGATGTGATGTGGGTGGGGCTATCTGCAAAAAATGACAAAAGCGGAAACAAATTATCACCACTTGACTCAAGCAGTAATAGCGGAAAAGTAGTCGACATGATTGAGGCGCAACACGAAAACTTAAGTTTTTGCCGCACCAATCTTGTCAAATACGCCCCGTTAGACGAACGTGGAAAGTTGCGATACCCAAATCCCAGCGAAATGGCGGAGGCAATACCAGGCCTCATACGAGAATTCGAGGATTTTCAACCAAAGATAATCTTTTTACTTGGCGGGAGAGTTGGTAATTCCGTTCAAAAATATCTAGACAAAAATCATATCGTTCTTTCGGCTGCAGTCTATGAAGTCTATCATCCATCATATGTTTATATTTATAAACGTAAACAAATAGAAACGTATGTCCATGAAGTTTCTGAAAAGATCGAAAGTCTAATGCTTTAACCTCCGCACAAAATCCCGCTCGAATTGGGCGGGATTTTTTAACTTTCTTAACAAAAAAAGAAGCCCTCACGCTAAGCACATACTGCGCCCTGCAAGAACTTCGATAATTATATTATACCACATTTATATTCAGGTATTTTAAGGGCTGAAAAACCACGTTTTTTCTGTTGATTTTAGATGGTATCTGTGATATAATTAAAGGAATTATGGCAAAGAAGAATAACACTAAGCGAAAATTGGTTGGTCTCGTCTCTGAAGAATCGGGCGTGCGAGCTTATTATACCAAGAAAAACACCATGAACACTCCGGACAAATTGTCGCTCAAAAAATACGACCCGGTGCTTAGAAAACACGTGGTGTTTACGGAAACCAAGAAAAATCTCGGCCGCAACGAAGTCAAAGAAAAGAAGCGCTAACGAATTTAATCCAGGAAAAACGGAGCTTGATTATAAGCTCCGTTTTTGAGTGATTGGCTCGCTACGATTGGCGAATGGGTTTACGAGTTTCGATTTGACTGAGCTGTGTTGGCCGTGTAGAGCTAGCGGCCTAGTAAAAGTCAATAGATAAACGCCATGACTTTACCAACGTCTCCGCCAACTACGTGGCCCTTGCTTTCGATCGACCGGATCGTCGCATAGGCATCGCGATAGCCCTGCTCGGTAGCTACGAAAGTATAGCTCTCGTTCATCGTTTCATCTCTGATAATAATCACTCATTTCACCCCCCTTTCGTAATGTTCTTCAACTACTTTTAGGAAACCTCTGCGTTTTGCACTAGCACCAGTTTCCAAGTGACACCACAATTATATCATTCATAGAATTTTTGTGCAAGCAAGAGCGTAATAAACTCGTTAATTTCTTTTAGCCCCCGATTTTTGTCCGGCGCGATAAAAACCCGCGGGTCGTCAATAAACATTAGCGACGTCACCCACCCATACACCGAGCGCATCAGCGCCACCAATTCTTCCTCGTCCGCCTCGTTAAACTCGTATTCGCGCATATGTACCTCGCCGTCATTATCCGGCACCACAAACAAAATCGCCGCCTTTTCAATCTTATATTTCCTAAATTCCTGCGAATTTTTAAGTAGCAACCGGTAAAACCCAAGCTGCAGCATATATTTATACAGCGTCGCGTGCGACCGCCACTTGTCTTTATGGTACCCGCCGGTCTTATAATCAAAAATCATCAAAGTTTTGGCTTTTTCATCAATCACGATATGGTCGATTTTCCCAGTTACCGGCACCCCCGGCACGCCAACAATCCCTGGATTTTCACCCACCACTATTTTTTCTGGCGCAAGGTTCACTTCTGCTCGCCCTTTGCGGATAATTTCCCCAAACCGCTTGAGCGCCACGGATAAAATCATCGGCCCGCGCTCGCGCAGAGCCTGCGTCATCTCGGTGGTCAAATCTTTCTTCTCGAGTTCGGCGAGGAAAAACTCCACCGCCTCCGCGTCCGTGAGTCCCCTAACCGTCACCGCCTCGAACGTTGCGTGAATTAGATTCCCGAGCGCGAGTTCCTCGGTTTCGCACTCGCTCGGCGCCCGCAAGATATAATTCTTGAAAAACTCCTGCGGCCCGGCATAGGCAATATCAATAAATGACGTCAAACTCGACGCGCTCATCCGCCAATCCGCCACCCGTTCGGCATACAACTCCCGCATTTCCGGCGTTAATTTCGTGAGGGGCGTCATCCACGTCTTCAAATTTTCAGAAACTTTCGCCGGCTTCGCCATTTCATACTTCGTCTCGACCCTACCACTCGGCACAAACGGCGACACTACTATACCATTTTCGTCATATTCATTCAGATATTCCAGCCTCTCTGACGTTTTGCCACTAAAATCCTTCAGCGAATTGGTAATAATCAGCCCCTCCTTTGCCCGGGTCAGCGCCACATACAAAATCCGGAGCCGCTCCCCGTCCGTCATCCCGGTATGCCGAATCTGCATCAAGTTTTTCGGCAGGCTCAGCATACTGTTATTCCCCTTCCCCGCCCCCCACGCGCGGTGGTCCGCCGCAATAATAAACACGTATCTAAACTCCAGCCCCTTTGCCTTGTGCGCCGACAAAATCTGCACCGCCTCCACCCCCTCGCGATACGGCGACGTAATCGCAATCGGCATTTCCGCCTCCTCAAAATCATCCACCATCGCCACAAAATCTTTCACCCGCACTTTTTGCTCGCCACAATAGCTCTTAATCCGCGCCCGGAGCGTCGCCAATTTTTCATACAGCGAAAACGCCTCGTATTCGCCTTGGCGAGTATAATATGTAAGAAACGGCGACCGAAATCCGTCCAGTTCCGCCCCGCCAATCAAAAGGTCTAGCCAGATTTCAAACGGCTCGGTGAGGGATTTCGCGGTAAGGTTGGCTAGGAACCGCATCACCTCTGTTATTTCGGCAATTTCGGACGCGCTAAGAACCTCAAAAACCGACCGTTTTTCGCGCCGCGCCTGGCTAGTCAATTTCACCACCTCAAGCACCGGCAACTGCCAAAACGGATAGGTCAAAATCTCCAAAATCGACGTGTCCACCCGTTTTTCGTTCGCCAGTTCATAAATATACCGCGCAATCGTAATAATCTGATGAATCTGCTCGTCCTCGAGCAGGTTATCCTGTTTTTCGTACGCGATTTTAATCCCCGGTCGCGCCTTCAAAAACGGCAACAAAGGCAAAAAATACTTAGTTTTATACGAAATCACTGCAATCTCATTTTGAGAAACCCCCGCCTCGACCAGTTCCGCGATTTTGTCCGCCACAAACGCGTATTCCATATCACTCGCCAAAAATTCATACCGCTGAATTTGCGACTGAGGAGTGCTTGCTCGGTGCGCCGTGAGTTTTTTGTCCTCAAACCTATCCGTCGCTTGGTTAATAATCTCGTGCGAAAAGTCCAAAATCTCCTGCGTACTGCGATAATTTTCGGTCAAAGTAATCACTTCCGCGCCGTAATGTTCACGGAAATCCACCATATTCGTCGACAGCGCCCCCTGAAACTCATAAATCGCCTGGTCGTCGTCGCCCACCGCCATCACTAGCGGTTTTTCGTAATCCGTCAGCGCCTTAATAATCGCAAACTGCGCCGGATTGGTGTCCTGAAACTCGTCGAGCATAATAAACTGGTACTTTTCCTGCATCGTCGCCCGAAACCCCGCGTCCTCGCGCAGTACTTTCGCCGCCTCTTGGACCATATCATCAAAATCATATAGCCCCTCGCGCGCGAGCCGCTCATTATACGTTTTCATCACCCGCGCGACGGACTTCAACTTCAAATTCGCCACCCGGTCTTTTAGCCGATACCCGCCCGCCTCATCTTTTTCAAAAAACTTATCTTTCCAACTCGACAACGGCTTTAATTTTTCCGTTTCCATCGCCTCCAAAATCGCCTCGTGTAGCTCCCACGCCAGCCCCACAATCGTCCGCTCAATTCTTCGCACAATCGGCTCCGACCCCTCGATATACTTAGCCAACAACTCATCAATCGGCTGATATGCATTTTGGAGCGACAAAGTGAGTTTTCGCGGCACAATATTTAAAAGTAGTGGCGTCACCGCGTCCGAAATTACCGCCGAATCCGCGATATTTTTCTCGGCAATAACGAGCAGTTCATCCGCCGTCAGCCCCGCCCCCTTCGCCTCGGAAATCACCGACACCACGTCCCGCGCGTTGTCTTTTCTTAAAATATCATTCCCGGGCAGCCCCGCCATAATTTCTTTCACGATTTTAAACCGGCGCACCTCGTCAATCGACCCGTCCAGCCGCCGCGGATATTCCGGCGCGTAATTCGTATAAGCCGTCAAAATATCCGTCCCAATTGCGTGATAAGTCCCAATTTTCACCTTGCGCCCGTCCGCGCCAATCACCGTTTTCAGCCGTTCGCGCATATTCCGCGCCCCCGACTCCGTAAACGTCATACACAAAATATTTTCCGGATTAGTATCCGTATTTTTCAAAATATACTCGACTTTTTTCGACAGCAGTTGCGTTTTGCCCGTCCCCGGCCCCGCCAGCACCAAAAGTGGCCCTTCCAAATACTCCACCGCCCGTTTTTGTTGCTCATTTAATTCCATTTTTCGCTTTCTGCCAAAATCTCTTTCAAATACTCTGCGCTCGCCGGCACCTCGATTTCGCCCCGCCGAATTCGCCGAATCGCCGCCAGCCCCTCCACGGTTTTATCCGGCTCCGCGTGAATATCCTCCCGGAGCCTTTGCCCGTATTCATAATTCCTAGACGGCAGCCCACAAGTAATCTTTAAATCCCCAATTCCGCAATTCATCTGTACGGTTTCGCCCCGCGCGCCGTTAAACTCCAAAACTTCCGCCATTTCTAAAGCGGCTCGGTGCAAAAACTGCCGATGCTCGCGCGAAACCGGCTTCAAATCCAAATACCCCGCCCACAGCGCATACACATTTTTCAGCGCTCCGCACATTAGCACCCCCTTGCGGTCGTCAGTCAGGTCAAAATCCAAATATTCCGTCCCAAAAATGTCGCGCACAAACTCGTCCGTCGCTGTGAGATGCGTCGGCAATGCCCGCTTAATATCCTTGGCAAACCCCGGCCCGGACAGCACCATCCAATTAGAAAACCCTAGGAACGACTTGTCGGTCAAAATCCCCTTAGTCGCGACTATTAGCGGCACTTCCTTCGGCAAATGCGGCAGCACATACGGCGCCGACTCCGACGGCACACATAGCACCATCGCCACCGCCCCCGAAAGCGCCACCGTCAGCGGTTCTTTCTCGAGCCGTGTGTCGTAATAGTCAATATCGAATCCTTTGCTTGCGAGCACCCCGCCCAGCGCCGTTCCAAACGCCCCTGCTCCTATGATAGTCATTTTCATATCTTTATTTTACCACGTCATGTTATGATAAAAAAGGGGAAAATCCCGACTTCTCCCCCAAAAATCATAAAAAATCACCAAAATCATCAAAAGTTCATTAAAAATATCAAAAAAATAGCAAATTTTAACTACAGAGAGGCTGTTATGAGCACAAAAACGAGCACGAAAGCGAGCAAAAAATTTAAAGAGCCCGAGAACTTTCTCGTATCCATCAAAGAATACCGCCAATTAAAGCGCATTATTAAAGCCATGGAAACGACCAACTACGACAAAATCATCGTCGTAACCTGCGACGGCAAAGAGGGTTGGCGCGACATCGCCGAGCATTCCGCGCTCATCTATTACTACGCCGTCCGCAAAAAACTCAACGGCCAAAACAAATTCATGTCCGACGCCAACAGTTTTTACACCCGGTACGATATCGGCTACATGCGCACCAAAGGCTTAAACGCCGTCCGCGACAACCTAGTCAAACTCGGTCTTTACAAGTCCGAGCGCGCCGAAAACAAATACATTCACATTTTTGAACTCAACCGCACTTTTACCCAGCGGGAGTTAGACGGCTATTACAAACAAGAAATCGAGCGCCGGCTCAAAAACTCGCTCCCGCTCGACGCCGACGTTATCGACCCCAAACTTTGGCACCAAATAGCGCACCTTTCGACCGTATTACACACCAAAACCAACCACAACCTAGATAAAGTCACCGGCAAGGCCAACGGCGTCAGGATTATCACTCTCGCCGACAACCTGCTCAAAAACTACCTGCGCACCTCCGTCACGGGCGAAAATCACGACCAAACAGCCATCGGGTACCTTGAAATCATGCAAACGGACCTAAGCGAACTTTCGCTCGAAATCAAAGTCCTTAGCGCCATTAAACAATGGGACCCCGAACTCTGCGTCGGTCTAATGGACGAAGTCTGTACCATTAAAACCTCCCTCGAACAAAACATCGCCAAACTCCAGAGTGCTATCACGAAACAAAAACCCCAACCGCCCGAACCGCCCAAACCCGCCCCCGAGCAACCCGAGCCACCCGAACAACTAAATCACCTTAAGCAACTCACCCTCGGCGACATTCTAAGCGACAACACCGCGCAAAAAGGAGCAAAATCATGAAACCCTCCGCCGACCTCGCCGCCATTATCGAAGAAATCGAACTCCACGGCATGCGCCATTGGCTCCTCGGCGCCCTGACCCGCGCCTTCTTCGAAGCCAGAAAAAACAAGTTAAGGACTTTCAACGAACACAAATACGAAGTTAACTGGGAAGAAAACCTGGTTCGGCTCGCCGACGCCATTCTCGAATATTGCTACCACCCTAGTGGCTCGGTCGCTTTCATTGTTTTCGACCCGATGATTCGCGAAATCTTCGCCGCGCCCTTTGTGGACCGTGTCATCCACCACCTGCTCTACGAACTCCAGGGCGGTTGGTGGGACCACCACTTTATCAACGACTCCTACTCCTGTCGCGAGGGCAAAGGCACGCTTTACGGCATCAAACGCGCCCAAAAAATGATGCGCCAAGTCACCCAGAATGGCACCAAACGCGCTATGATCATCAAATTAGACATCCAAGGCTATTTTATGTCTCTTCCGCGCAAAAGGCTCTTAGAACGCGTAGAATGGGGCTTAGAACGGCAATTTACGCCCTACCTGCGCGAACATTCCGTCGCCTACGACCTAAAACAGCTTTGCAAAGTGCTGTGGAAAGAGGTTTTGCTCGATAACCCGACCGAAAAAGCCAAAAAACGCGGTCCGCTCTCGAACTGGGATAAACTCCCGCCGACCAAAAGCCTCTTTTGCCAGCCCCCGGGCCAGGGGCTCGTTATCGGCAACTTGACTTCCCAGCTCTCGTCAAACATCTACCTCGACATTTTCGACCGCTACGTCAAATACGACCTCGGCTACAAGTATTACGGGCGCTATGTGGACGACTTTTTCATCATGGTCCCTATCGAAGACTACGAAAAAGCCAAGCGCGACGTCAAAAAAATGGAGGTTTTTCTCCAGTATATGGGGCTGACCCTCCACCCCGTAAAACGCTACTACCAACCGGCAGAAAAGGGCCTACCCTTCCTCGGCGCGCGGATTTACATAGACTGCCTCTTTCCCTCGAACCGCCTCCAAAAGAAATTAAAGCGCACCATGTACAAGGTCCACCACGGCCAGGTCAAAGACGAAACCATCATCTCCTATTTCGGCTTCTTTAAGCACCTAGACGGCGACAAATACGTCAAAAAAATCTTCCGGGCCGCCGACCTGGACTATAACTTATATCTAGAAGCCATCAGCGACGACAAAAACCGCCGTCCGATGAAGGACATCATCCGTGACCTGCGCCGTAGTCACTTTGTTGATGATGCTAATATGGGGGAAGGAGATACGCGGGAAAACCCCAACGACACGACTAGCACCGAGCCTATAACTGACTAAATGCACCTAGCGAGGGCTACCGAGCGACGCAGCGGACTGACCTTCCGTTGTTCCGATTGTTACGGTTCGCAGGGTATACGGAACTCGAATTGAAGTTCAGATTGTACCCGTTGCTGGAAGAATTAACAGTACCCGACCAGTAGTTCCCGTTCGTGGAGGAATTGTAAAGCGTAGAGCCATTCACGTTCCCGGAGCGGGAGAACCTAGGACAAAATCGTGCTATGCGGTAATCAGATCATCTATCATTATAACCGGCGCCTACGCCGACTAATTTTACTCGAACTCTGACCAAAATCATTAAAAAGCCAAAGTGTGATCATCCGACTCCCCGTTAAAACCGTTGGCGAGGGTAATCTTACGATGTCTCGAACGGCCCCCTTTTTCATTTTAGCACGTTTTTTGACCCGCACAATACTATTTTTTTGCGTTTTTTCCACAACCCCTGGGCAAAAAGCGCTCTTTCCCCCGCTTTTCCAGAGGTCAAAAAGGTATTTTACCCCTTTTTTTTGCTCGCTTCGCTCGCAAAAAAACGTTTTTCCCTTTGCTCGCTGAGCTCGCAAAAGGTGCCCTGCGACTCTCGGTCGCAGGGAGGGTTTCTTCATTGTTACGCTTTGTGAAATAGTTTAGCTTAGCTTTCCTATTGACTACGGCGGTCCAGAAGAATCTTTTTTCTTCAAACGGGGAGCCGCGGGGAAAACCCCAACGACACGACTAGCACCGAGCCTATAACTGACTAAATGCACCTAGCGAGGGCTACCGAGCGACGCAGCGGACTGACCTTCCGTAGTCCCGACTGCCGCGGCTCGCAGGGGCTACGGAACCCGAATAGAAGTACAGATAGTACCCGTAGAGGGAAGAATGAACAGTACCCGACCAGTAGTGCCCGTTCGTGGAGGAATAGCAAAGCGTAGAGCCATACACGTACCCGGAGCGGGAGAAGTAAAGGGGATCCCCATATTGCCCAGTCGAGCGCAGGCGGTTAAAACCGTTAGAGGCATATGTTGTATTGGCGCCCCCCCCTAAGTCCGTCCCCGTCGTCACCCCTTGGGCAAGCAAGAGTTGGTTAAATTCGCTCATTACCACCGTGTCGGAATCGTCCTTGGTTAGCCCCTCTGGCAGCCGCCAGCCCGCCGGGCAAATCGAGTTCGGCATTTCGTCGTAATTGTCGTTGTAGGCGCCGGAATAGTTCAGCGCGTTCGCCGCGGTGAAGTTATAGTAATTCCCGTTCTTGTAGTGCGCACATTGCTTTGCCGTGTGCCCGCCATTGACACAGGCCGCGAGCGAGGTATAAATCGTGTCATTTGCCGTCGAGCCGGAGGAATAGGTATAAACATCGTTGCCATCTAGTTGCCCCTCGGCCTGGTATGGTGCCGTAGTGGAGTTCACCCAGCCCGAGACTGAATTTGACGGGTTCCCGGAGGCGAAATTTGTAATCGTCGCCGGCGTCGCGAGCGTATCCCCTGGCGTCCAGGAAATCACTCCCGTCTCGTCCGTGGCGTAGCCGTCTAGCGCCTTGCCGTTTTTGTCTACCGCCGAGTTTAGATCCGTGTCTTTGCTCGTGAGTGTCTTGCTCGGTGACAGTTTTAAGTCTAAGTTCTGCGTCATCCACAACTGACTGTCCGCACAGCTCCCGTCCGTGTCCGAATAGTTAATACAGACCCGCGCCACGGTGTATTCTTGGTTGTCCCGCGCGTCTTTGACCGTTACTTCTTCGCCGACCTTCACGCTACTGCCCCAAGTAGCTACATTTTGCATCGTGTCCGCGTCCGAAATCCCGTCGCTCGAGGGGTGAACTAGGACATAGCGCACCTTACCGGTGTACGTCCCCGCCGCTTGGTCTCCCGCGATATATGCCGCGTAGGTCGTCGTGATTTTTGACCCCACCGTCGCGTCCGTACTCGAGCCAAAGCTCGCCACCGCCGTATAATCACTCGGCACTGCCGAAAAGTTGTTAAAGTTGTTCAAAATGGAAGGGGTGTAGGTGTTTGCCACCGCCGAGACTTTCATTGCCCAGTTCGACGTGCTGCCGCTAGTCGCCGTGCCGGTAATAATGTCCGTGCTACTATCGCCCGAAGCGTTCCTTAGGTAAGTTCCGCCGTTAGTGTCGCCCGAAAACCCAATGGCATAGATCTTGTACCCCGCCGGGTCGTTACAGAACGTCTGAATCGTCGTCTGTCCAATCCCACTTGCATATGGTGTCGAACTCCCCGTCGAGTAGGTCCCCGAGTAGGTCCCAGTCGGCAATGTCGCCGTGTGGGGCGTGTTTACCGTCGCCGTCATCGAACAAGATTCCGACACCGTCACCGATGCTTTCGAAGCGTGTGATTCTACCGCCGTCGCGGAAGCTCTTGCCGTCGAAAGTATCGCGCCGGACGCCACCGTGGCCCCGACCAGCCCCCCAATCGTTAAAAAATTAGTTAGTTTGTGCATACACCTCTTCCATTAAGATTATGTTAACTTTATTATAATCCGCTTTTTACGAAAATGCAAGTGCTTTTCGCCGAATTCTGCCGAGTTTTTGGTCGTTTTCTGCTGTAAAATCCTAAAATGCTAGTCTCTTGTTTTTTGTTGCTCTTTGCTAGGGGTTTATAATGCTAATTTAGCTTTTTTCTTCTTATGTCTTACGACAGCACCTATTATTCCTGCCACTACTGCCCCCAGCGCCGCAAACATCAAAATCAAAAACCAAATCGGGCAAATCAATACATTTACCGCCTCGACCGACGACAGCCCAAGATAATACACGGTCTGTTCGATATGCACCATTCCAAACAGCGGCAGATTGTCCACCTCGCGCGAAATATACCGCTCCGAACCCGGCATCACGACCTCGGTGTAGCGCCCCGCGTTATCCTCGGTCGGCAAAATCGTCTCGCCAGTGAACATATTCGTCGCTTTAATCGTAATCGTCGCTTCTTCGTGCACATTACCCTCGTTCGAGAGTCTCGCCGTCACTTTGACCGGCGCCGTCGCCGAAAATGCCGGCACGGTGTTCTCCTCGATTGTTCCGACGTGATTAATTTCGCCGTCCACCGAGGCATAAATAATGCTCGCCATCTCAAACACGTTCTCAATCGCCACGCTCCCGTCCGTGGTCGGCACACTATTCGACCCCACCGTAATCGTCGCATATTGCCCACCACCGGCCGCATCCTCCGGCACGGTAATTTTAAAGTTTACCTTTGCCGAAGAGTTCGGCGCCAGCGTCCCCGTCGGGTTTTCGATCGTAATCCAGTCTACAATCGCCGACATATTCGACCGTGTCGCAAGGTCCGCCGCGTATTCCTCACCGACCACACTATACGGCGTCACCGACACCTTATACGGAAAATCCGTTTTCGCGTCCGCCGGATTAATTACCGTAATCGAGCCCTCGTATTCCTCCCCCGGCGTTAGGTAAAACTTCTGATTCATCGGCATCACCGTGAACATATTCCCAAAATCTTCCATAGTCCTCCACTTTACTTAACTTTATTATATCACACTTGTTTTTTAGTTTGCCTTTTTGGCTTTTGTGCCGATTTAAGCCTCGCCCCGCCTGGGCTTGCCCGCGAGACGTCAAACCTCACCGATCAGTTTAACTGACTCGCCTTCTGGCAGTTCTTCTACGTCTTTTAGTTTCCGTTCTATCTGGCGCGAGGTAGTTTTGGCGCTTTCTATCTTATTCGCGGATTCTTGGAGCTTTTTCTGTACCCCGTCCAGCAAATCGCCGAATTTCCCAAACTGTGTTTTAATCGCCCCGAGCGTCTGCCAGACTTCCGCCGAGCGTTTTTCGATCGCCACCGTGCGAAAGCCCATTAAAAGTCCCGAGAGCATCACCGGCAAAGTCGACGGCGACGCAATGGTAATGTTAAATTTTTGCCGAATTTCGTCCGACAGCCCCGGAATCCGGATAATTTCCGCATACAAACTCTCTGTTGGCACAAACATAATCCCAAAATCCGTGGTTTTTGGCGGGTCGATATATTTCGTCGAAATCTTTTTCGCCTGTTCCTTTACGTCCGCGCCAAGCGCCTTTTGATAAAGCGCAATCTCCGCCTTGTCGCCGTTATCGTACGCCGCAATCAGGCGCGAATAATTCTCGACCGGAAACTTCGAATCAATCGGCAGATAGACGTCCGTCTCCTTCCCTGGCATTTTCACCGCAAATTCCACCCGGTCGCTCGACCCCTGTTTCGTGATTACATTTTCTTCGTATTGCGACTTATTTAGACTATCTTCGATAATCGCGCCCAGTTGCACCTCGCCATAAATCCCCCGCGTTTTTACGCCCTCCATCACTTTTTTCAGGTCCCCCACCCCTGTCGCCAAAGTCTTCATCTCGCCAAGCCCCTGATAAACCTGCGTCAACTGGTTCGAAATCGCCTTAAAACTCTCGTTAAACCGTTTTTCGACCGACGCTCGCAGTTTTTCATCCACCGTTTCGCGCATTTCCTCGAGTTTTTTCTCGTTACCGGCGCGGAGCTCCTCGATGCTTTTGGCGTTGCTATTTTGCATCCGTTCGATACTTTTGGCGCTACTATTTTGCATCCGCTCTAGGCCTTCCGCAATTTCTTTCCGATTTTCCCGAAAATTTCGGTCAATCGCCGGATTAATCTTCGAAATTTCCCCGTCAATCCGGATTAATTTCTCCTCCAACTGTTTCAATTCGACCCTTTCGGCATTATTCTCCGCCCCCGGCTTTTTAAAAATCACCACGAGCAACAGCCCAATAATCACCACCCCCATCACACCTAAAATTATACTATCCATAACCTCATTATATCACAAAAAATT